>JBLHWB010000062.1:0-10131 GCA_047628915.1 Porticoccus sp.
AAACTTATGCTCCATCGGCAGACTTCTTCTTCCAGGTGGTATTCGTAGCTACAGCAATGTCTATTGTTTCTGGTGCGGTTGCAGAGCGAATGAAGCTTTGGGCTTTCCTAGCGTTTGCTGTAGTAATGACTGGTTTCATCTACCCAATGGAAGGTTCTTGGACGTGGGCCGGTGCTGATGTATTTGGTATGTACAACCTAGGTGACCTTGGTTTCTCTGACTTTGCTGGTTCGGGTATCGTCCACATGGCTGGTGCATCTGCTGCTCTTGCCGGTGTAATACTACTTGGCGCTCGTAAAGGTAAATATGGTGCTGACGGTCAAACTAACGCGATCCCAGGTGCTAACTTACCTTTAGCAACTCTAGGTACCTTCATCTTATGGATGGGTTGGTTCGGTTTCAACGGTGGTTCTGTACTAGCGACAGCAACCGTAGAAAGCGCAAATGCCGTTGCGATTGTATTTATGAACACTAACGCTGCTGCCTCAGGTGGTCTAATCGCCGCTATGTTGTTAGCTAGAGTGTTGTTCGGTAAAGCTGATTTAACTATGGCCTTAAACGGCGCATTGGCAGGTCTTGTAGCAATCACTGCAGAGCCTTCAACGCCTACTGCACTGCAAGCAACTTTAATCGGTGCCGCTGGTGGCTTATTAGTAGTTGGTTCTATCATAGCGTTAGACAAGCTAAAAATTGATGACCCAGTAGGTGCGATTTCGGTACATGGTGTGGTTGGATTTTTAGGCCTAATGGTTGTTCCATTAACTAATGATGGTGCTTTGTTCTCTGGCCAGTTGATCGGTGCCGTTACCATCTTTGTATGGGTATTCGGAACTAGCCTTATTGTTTGGGGAATATTGAAAGCGGTTGTAGGCATTCGCATCAGCGAAGAGGACGAGTACGAAGGTGCTGATCTCTCTGAGTGCGGTATGGAAGCTTACCCAGAGTTCACTGCAACTAAGTAACATAGCAGTAACTCTAAAAAAGGGACGCGATTGCGGCCCTTTTTTTATGCCTGTTATTTACGCATTTAGTATAGGCAAAATATGGGTGTTTAGAATGTCTTGCCACCTTAGATCGGTTGCAGGCCGGACCAACTGTAGCGAGGGGAACAGTGCTTGGCTGCGTTGCAATGTTTGCTCTATATCGCTAGCGCTGTGATAGGCGAGGGCAAGTTGACAAGCAACATTAAAACGCTCGCACTTTACCGCGTTATTAACTGCCGTTTCGTCAACTACAATTAAGGTAGGTAATTGCTTTAATACCGCTGCAGCTACCAATCCATCTGTAACACCAAACGCGTCTTTTTTAGTGTTGAGCAGTGGTGTGGAGCCGACTCCACAGCTAGGCGATCTAGACTTAAAGATATAGGCAACGGCATGTTCTGTTATTAGCTTGTTAATCAATGTTGTCGCTACTTTATTTAATGCTGTTGTTACGTCTAGCGTCGAGTCATTGCGACCTAACGCATAAATCTGACGGTCACTGGTAATGAGTTCCACTGGTGGTCTCGGCGTGCCTAGCTGAGCTGAAACCTCTGGGCAAAAACGAATTATTGTATTGTTGGATTCAATCAGTTCAACAATCGGCTGATGTCGACTATGGCCGCCGTCATAGCGCACCGCCTCGCCCAGCAAACAGCTGCTTATGCCGATTACTGGATTATTTTTCTCAAGCACTACTCGGGCGCTCGATAGCAGCAATTGCCGCTGGAATTTCTTCTAAGGAACCAACAGTCGCACTCGGATTACCTCGGCCGCGCCATTTTGTATTGTCAAAATTAACCCAAATAGAATGCCAGTCATAGTCGATAGCAGCTTGCACATCTTTACGAGGATCATCACCAATATGCAGCATGTTTTCAGGCAAGCAATTACAATACTTTTCGGCTGCTTCAAAGTGGTCTCGCTGCGGTTTACTGGCATTAAGTTGTTCTGATGATAGTGAGAAGTCAAAATATTCTCCAAGCCCGATTCTGTTCACATCCGCGTTGCCATTGGTCAGTACGCCTAGTCGGTAATTTTTAGCTAAGGATGAGAGTAAGGACGTTGTATAATCGAAAAGTGTGACCTCGTGTCTGGCCCTAATAAATATCTCAAATGCGGTGTTAGATGCGGCTAATGCCTCTGCTGCTGCAATCCCTTCTGCGGCTAAGGTAGCAGCTAGTGCACTTATGCGTAGCTGCGTTAATTGATGCTTTAGCTCGGGTAATGTTTGTACAAACTCAAAGTTACGGTGGCGTAACTGTAGCCGATCATACTTTTTACATAAGCTCGGATAATGAAGTGTAAGCCAGTTATATACTTGCTGTTCGGCATTAACTAATACTGGCATTATATCCCAGAGCGTATCGTCTAAATCGAAAGTGATCACTTGGATATGGGGCATGCGCAGCCTTACTAATTTTCAGTTAGATAACAAAGGCGTATGATCACTATTTCTAGTAAAAATACAAGTAGTGGTCTGGGGCTAAAACTCGTTATACTAAGCTACAACTATAAGATTAACACGGATTTACGTGGGATTATTACTGCATGGCCAATTGGATTATTGAGGGTTATATTTTTGACGACTTCACTATGAGTCGTGTTCCTGTGAGTCGCTTTCCTTTTTCAGTCGGCCGTCAAGATGGCCTAGAGCTTAGCCTAAACTCTACCGATGTTTCTCGGCTGCATGCCAATTTGGTAGCCAATGGCGACAAGCTAATACTGCGAGATAACAATAGTACTAATGGCTGTTTTGTAAATCGTATCCGTATCCGCGGCGAGCAAATTCTTAATCATGGTGATGTTGTTCATTTTGCCAATGTAGAAGTGCGGGTTATTCTTGAAGCACAAGCAGAGCAAGACTCATCGTCAATGACAGTCATTGGAATGGAGGCCTTATCGGCTCAATTACCGGTTGGGATTAAAGAGCTACAAGAAATGATTGATGGCAGAATGATCATGCCTTATTACCAGCCTCTAGTTAATGTGAGTGACTTATCAATTTTCGGCCACGAATTATTAGGTCGTGGTAGGCACCCTGATCTGTCTGAAAACCCTGGGCCCTTGTTTCATATTTCTGAAAGCTTTCACAAGGCGGTCGAACTAAGTGAGCTGTTTCGAGAAGAAGGTATTAAGACTGCGCATGAACACAATTATAAAGGTGAGCTATTTTTAAATATTCATCCCGATGAGATGCACAATACAGATCGCTTGTTTAGATCGCTGCAGACATCGCAACAGCAATACCCTAATCTTAATTTAGTACTAGAAATTCATGAGCAAGCAGTAACCGATATTGAACTGATGAAAGATTTAGGCAATACCTTAAATAGTATGGATATTAAGCTGGCCTATGATGACTTTGGTGCTGGCCAAGCGCGTCTGCTAGAGCTAATTGAAGCTCCGGCAGCGTACTTAAAATTCGATATGGCCTTACTACGTGACATTGATAAGGCCGACGAGAAGCGTCGTAAGATGGTTAAAATGCTGGTAGCTATGTGTAAAAGCACTGGTAGTAAAGCGTTGGCAGAAGGCATTAGTAGCGAAGGCGAGGCTAAATGTTGTATTGATTTAGAATTTGATTGTATTCAAGGTTTCTACTACGGCCGCCCAGGCACTGATTTTATGGATCACCTTGTTATTGAAGAGTAGGGCTAACATTTACTCTCCTAATGTTCGTAAGCTTTTGTCACTCCCTTAGGGTATCTAATCGTCTCAACTAGTTGTTGAACTTCCTGCGGTGCGTCTGGTGTAAATCTATGTACCAGCAGGGCGACAGTAAAATTAAATATCATTCCCAGTGTGCCAATTCCCTCAGGCGAAATGCCCAATAGCCAGTTATCACTATTATTTGCCGCAGGATTAATAAATTTAAAATAAATAATATAGGCAGCGGTAAACAATATCCCCACCACCATGCCGCTAATGGCACCTTCTTTATTCATCGGTTTATAAAAAATACCTAAAATAATTGCAGGAAAAAATGATGCGGCTGCCAGACCAAACGCAAATGCCACTACTTGGGCCACAAATGCGGGCGGATTGATGCCTAAATAACCAGCAATACAAATCGCCACTGCCGCCGCAAGCCGTGCATAAATCAGCTCTTGCTTATCAGTAATATTGGGCATTAAATTTCGTTTTAGTAAGTCATGTGAAACAGAGGTGGAAATCACCAGTAATAAGCCTGCTGAGGTAGATAGTGCTGCCGCGATTGCTCCGGCGGCAACTAGCGCGATAACCCAAATTGGCAAGTTAGCAATTTCAGGGTTGGCTAAAACCATAATATCTCTATCTATGGTCATTTCATTGCGGTTGTCACCAGAGTAGAACATGCGACCGTCCTGGTTGTTATCTTGCCAACTAATTAGCCCTGTTCGTTGCCAGTTTTCGATCCAGCTTGGGGCTTGTGTCGCTAAGGTGCCTTGGCCATCGACGCCGTTAATAGTGTCAATCATATTAACCCGAGCAAACGATGCCACTGCAGGTGCCGTTGTATATAACAGCATAATAAATAGCAGAGCCCAGCCGGCTGACTTACGCGCATCGCGCACTTTAGGTACAGTGAAAAAACGCACAATAACATGGGGCAAGCCAGCAGTTCCCACCATCAAAGCGGCGGTAATAAAGAACATATCAATAGTCGATTTACTGCCTTGAGTATATTCGGTAAAACCTAATTCAGCTGACAAGCCATCAAGTTTGTCCAGCAGATAAACACCGGGTTCCCCAACTAAAGTGTCACCAAAACCCAGTTGTGGAATTACATTTCCGGTCATCAGAATAGAGATGAAAACAGCCGGCACCATATAAGCAAATATTAGTACGCAGTATTGTGCAACTTGGGTGTAGGTAATGCTTTTCATGCCGCCCAGTACCGCATAAAAGAACACAACGCCTATGCCGATCAGCACGCCAGTGGCTATTTCTACTTCTAAAAAGCGCGAGAACACCACGCCAACACCACGCATTTGCCCAGCAATATACGTAAATGAAACAAAGATCGCGCAGATCACAGCAACGGTTCGTGCGGTCTGAGAATAGTAGCGGTCACCAATAAAATCAGGCACGGTAAATTTGCCGAACTTTCTTAAATAAGGCGCTATACATAGCGCCAGTAGAACGTAGCCGCCGGTCCAGCCCATTAAATAAACGGCGCCGTCATAGCCCATAAATGAAATTAATCCCGCCATAGAAATAAACGACGCCGCTGACATCCAGTCTGCTGCTGTTGCCATGCCGTTAGCAATTGGGTGAACGCCGCCGCCAGCGATATAGAATTCTTTAGTAGAGCTTGCTCTGGCCCATATTGCTATGGCGATATATAAGGCAAAGCTAGCGCCAACAATAATGAAGGTTAGTGATTGGATATCCATGACTTAGTCGTCTTCTCGGACGTTATATTTTTTATCAAGACGATTCATCTTTGCGATATAAATGAAAATTAAAACGACGAATACATAAATTGAGCCTTGCTGAGCAAACCAGAAGCCAAGCTTGAAGCCACCTAGTTGGATGGCATTAAGTTGGTCTACTAACAAAATACTAAAGCCAAATGAAACCGCAAACCATACCAGCAGTAAACTGGCCATAATTTTAAGATTGTCTCGCCAGTAAGACTTGGCACTTTCACTACTGTCAAAACTCATTGTTACTCCAAATATCTTTATTATTTTTAGGCATTGATAATATGTTTTTCAAACCAGTTAATGAAGTCGGCCTCAGACTCCCCTTTGACATTATTCCAGGTAGAGACCGCTATCTCGGTTTTAAAAACACCCTGTTTAATAATAGTAATTCTTCCATGGAGGGCAGACTTGGTCACCAGCCCCAGTTTGTATTGAGCATGGATACCTTTGATGTCGGCAATAATGGCAGCAAGCCAATAGCGTAATTGAACTTTTTCGACGTCAGTAAATTCTGCCGTACTCCAGTCTGCGGCAATAAGTGCAGCTAAGTCGGGGTTGGTAGCAACTAACAGTAGACGATTATGGATCCGATCTGTTAACTGCTGTTGAGTGCTTGATCTTTCCGATCGAGTATTTTGCCCAATTTGAATTGCCAGATAGAGTACTGAGGCAATAACCCCGGCGGCGCTAATTATTTGAATGATTTCAGAAATTACTTGAGTGTTCATTATTACTCCCGGTTTTTTTTATTGGCCCTAGGATGAGCGTTATCGTATACCTTCGCTAAATGTTGAAAGTCTAAATGGGTGTAAACCTGAGTGGTAGTAATGTTGGCATGTCCCAGCATTTCTTGCACGCTACGAAGGTCTCCGCTGGACTCTAGCATATGACTGGCAAAAGAATGGCGCAGCATATGCGGGTGCAAATGTTGTGGCAGGCCTTGTTTTATGGCTTGCTGTTTAAGCCGTGCTTGAATGGTGCGGTTGCTAATGGCGGTGCCACGCGAGCTAATAAACATCGTATTGTCATTGGCATTTGATAACTTCGCTGGCCGTACTTTCAGCCATTTTTTTATCGCGGTTAAGGCCATTTTCCCTACGGGCAATGCTCGCTGTTTATTGCCCTTACCGGTGACGTTAACAATGCCTTCACTCATATCTAAGTCATTAATTCGCAGTGTGGCTAATTCAGACAAGCGTAGCCCTGATGAGTAAAATAATTCCATCATCGCCATATCACGGCAATCAATCCAGTCATCGCTAGCCGCGTTAAATAGCTGCGACATTTGGTCAGTATCTAGCACCTTGGGTAGTGGTCGTGGGGTTTTTGGCGCGCTAACACCAGTTGCAGGATTGGTTTTACAAAGCCCTTGGCGATTTAAAAAAGTATAAAAACTGCGGATCGCAGAAAGTAAGCGTTGTAAGCTTTTACCATTAAGCTTTTGCCGATGCAGTTGTGCAACAAGCTGACGGATGTCAGCGGTATGAACTGCAGCAGCAGTAGCCAATTGCTTGTCAGCACAATAGTTGGCAAGTTTATCTAGGTCTCGCCGATAGGCGGCATGGGAGTGTTTGGAATAGCGCTTAACGACTACGATGTATTCCAGATACTGCTGGATGTTTTGTTCAAGCTCGCTGTTAGCGCTGAGGCTCATTATGAGTTGAGTTTATTTCTCAACAAACTGTGGCAATATACGGTTAAGAACTTCACTGACGTAAGTGAGAAAAATAGTACCCATGCTAGAGCGATAGCGGTCAGCATCGAGGCTGCCTATGGCTAGAACACCGATAGTGTTGCCATTACTAATTGGCGCCACTGCGGCAGAGCCAATTTTACTGGCATCCGCTTGGAATAAAAATTCTAGTTCTTTAGGTCGCAGCACGCCACATACCGCGCGGCTACTATTGAGAATGCTACTTATTTCAGCTCTCGCTTCATCAACCGTTACCACCCGAGCGTCATCATATTGCTGACTACTTATAATTGTCAGCGCGCTCACATCGGCCTTAAAGTCTACCGTTAAGCTATTGTTAACAGCGCGAATAACTTGGTTTAAGTTTTTCGCTTCCAACAAAGCTAATACTAAGCGTTGAGTTTTTTCTAGCAGTACGTCATTTTCTCTGGCAACACTCATTAACGACGATAAACGGTGGCGCATTTGTAAGTTGCGCTCACGCAACAGGCTCACCTGCCGCTCAACTAAAGATACCGCATCGCCGGTTTCATGCTTTAAGGTCAGTGATGTTAATAGCTCATCACGATCAAGAAAGAACTCTGTATTTTGGCGTAAAAATGCCGCTACTGCTTCAGGGTCTAGATCAGCTTGTTGTTTTTTATTTAGTTCGCTCATCTCAGTTTGTTATCCTTTTTCTTTAACGGCCTTATAATTTGTATTGGCCTTCATATACTGTAACTGCAGGACCGGTCATTATTACCGGTTGTTCGCCGCCGAGCCAACTTACAGTTAATTTGCCACCAGGTAGCTCAACCATAACTGTGTCATCTAGCTGGTTCTGTAAAATACCGCTAACTACAGCTGCGCAAGCGCCAGTGCCGCAAGCAAGCGTCTCGCCCACGCCGCGTTCTAATACTCGTAACTTTATATTACTCCGGTCAATCACTTGCATAAAGCCTACATTTACACTGTTTGGGAAAGCTGAGCTTTGTTGCAAGGCAGTACCAACTTTTTTTACTTCAGCAGTAGCAACATCATCAACAATAACGACACCATGGGGGTTGCCCATAGACACGGCGCCTAAGCTTAACGTTTCGCCGTTAACATCAAGGTCATAGTTGGCTTTTTGCTCATTATGGGCAAAAGGTACTTCGCTCGGTTCCAATATTGGCGCACCCATATTGACCTCTACCAAGTTATTAGGCAGTACCTTTAACTCGATATTGCCGGTATTGGTTTCAACCTTAATGGTCTCAAGGCCGGTGAGTTTTTTATCAATAACGTATTTCGCAAAGCAGCGTGCGCCGTTACCGCACTGCTCAACTTCTTCACCATCGGCATTAAAAATACGATATTTAAAATCTGCTTCTGGTCGAGTTGGCGCTTCAACAATTAATAGCTGATCACAGCCAATGCCAAAGTTTCTATCGGCTAGTTTACGAACTAGCTCGCTCGATATCTCTCTGGGTTGCGTCAAAAAATCTAGTACAATAAAGTCATTACCCAAGCCGTGCATTTTGGTAAACGACAATAAGTTTTGTTGTGCATTATTACTGTTATTTCGCTTCGAATTATTGCGACGATTTACGCCATTAGCGTTTCGCCTCGAATTAGATCGGTTGCGGTTTCTCTGGCGCGAACGAGGTTGCATGTTTCTCCATCCACTATTATTTCCGGGGGTCTACCTCGGCTGTTGTAGTTTGAAGCCATGGTAAAACCATAGGCTCCTGCTCCAAATAAAGCCAATAAGTCGCCTTCAGCTATGGCGAGCTCGCGGTCTTTACCTAGAAAATCTCCAGTTTCACAAACCGGACCAACGACATCGTAGCGCAGCGCATCAATGTCATTTTTGGGTTGTACGGGTTTAATGTCCATCCATGCTCCATATAAAGCAGGGCGCAGCATGTCATTCATGGCAGCGTCGATTATGGCAAAGTTTTTTGCCGAATTGGACTTCAAGTACTCAACCCTAGTCAGCAGGATACCAGTATTTGCAGTTATAGATCGACCTGGTTCGAAAATTAATTGTAAATCTCGTCCAGCCAAGTGATTTTGTACTGCAGTTAAGAATTCACTTGGGGTAGGTGGTACTTCGTCCTTGTAGCAAACGCCTAAACCGCCACCTAGATCTAAATGTTCAATAGCAATGCCTTCCTCAGCTAACGCATCTACTAATTCAAGTACCCGGTCAATGGCGTCTAAAAAAGGGCGCATTTCAGTAAGTTGCGAGCCAATATGGCAGTCAACGCCAGTTAATTTCAGATTAGGCATGTCTTTACCTTGACGATAAACCTTAATCGCTTCGTCAATTTCTATACCAAACTTGTTTTCTTTTAAACCGGTTGAAATATAAGGGTGGGTTTTAGCATCAACATCAGGATTGACTCGCAGCGATACATTAACGATTGTATCTACCGCAGCGGCAACATCCTGTAATAGCTCAAGTTCGCTGACAGATTCCACATTAAAACAATGAATGCCCACATCAATTGCTTTGGCCATCTCAACAGCGGTTTTTGCAACCCCAGAGAAAACGACTTTAGCGGGATCGCCACCAGCGGCTATCACGCGATCTAACTCTCCAGCCGAGACAATATCAAAGCCAGAACCCAATCTGGCCAATAAATTTAATACCGCAATGTTCGAGTTTGCTTTTACCGCATAGCAAATAAGGTGTTTGCCGTTGTTTAGCGCATTTTTATAAGCTAAAAAATTATGCTCTAAAGCCGCCCGCGAATAGACATAAGCAGGCGTACCATAATTGTCGGCAAGTTCTTGTAAGTTCACGCCTTCGGCATATAACTTACCGTTAGTGTAGTTAAAACAGTTCATAATATTGTCGCTGCATTGCTGATTAAAAATACAAATTAAAAGTACCTAGGGGTACAGATTAAATAAAATAGTTAGGCGCTAGCGCTGCTCAATGTTCGCTTGAGTCTGCGGTTCTCGCTCCGCTTCTTCAGTCGGCCGACTGTCAGCCGTTGGCATATATAGCGGCCCCTTAAGGCCGCAAGCGCTTAAAGCCATAGTAAAACCGATGATTAATGCAATGTTACGCATCGAA
>JBLHWB010000063.1:0-10129 GCA_047628915.1 Porticoccus sp.
AAACGCAGGCCTGTGTATGTACTAATAAAAAAAACTATCAAAGTGCCTGAATTGACTTACCAGTATCTATTAACTACTTATCGAAGGTACATATCTAGCAGCACCTTATTTTTTTCATCCGCTTCGCGTTCATATTCACGTACAGTTTCGATATATATTTCTGTAGCAGGGCTCATCGAGCGATTTTTCAGAAAGATAAAACCGTGAACAGGCGCTATCCATGGGTTCTGAAAATTCAGTAACACAAATTCCCCAGACTTAAGTTCAGACTCTATCTGTAAGGGTATCGCTGCGCCGATGCCATCGCTTTGTGCGATCAGTTCCCGCGCTGTGGTGAAATTATCAACTTCCACTGACGGCACCAAATGTCCGCTACTTTGGTCAATAGTTGCTTTTCCCGGCACCCGATCTGCAATTTGAGACGGCACACGAACCGTAATCAGTGGGAATTGATCCAGTTCGTGCCTACTAGGCTTCACAATATTCGCTAGCGGGTGTTGTTGGTGGCAGTAAATAACCATTTGATGCGCACTAACCTTTTCTACGGATAAGTGATCTTCATTCTCGGCCACCTCAAGTGCAGCAAACCCAAGATCTACCGCTCTACTGGAAACATATTCGTTAACAGCCTGCCAGTCTCCGGTTAATGCCTGATACTGGAGGTTTGGAAACTTGCTAACCATGCTGGCAAGCGCCCGATTGCCAGACACTTCAGCAGGGTACATACCCAGTGCAACTGAAAAACGTCCAGTTTCTAGCCCGCGCATAAGATGCATTTCTCGCTCGAGCTCTTCCGCACCGGCAACGATAGCAGCCGCACGGTGCAAAAACGTTTCCCCATAACGCGTGGGAATCACGGTCGTCGTATCACGATCAAATAAAGGAATACCTAGGTCTACTTCCAGATTCTGAATACTTCGAGAGAATGCCGATTGGGAGATGTTTGCTTCGATTGCAGCACGGGTAAAGTTACCATGCTTGAAAAGGCATAACGCGTGAACCAATTGCCGATGACTGATCATTATGTGTTTTAAGTCTTGGTTTTAAGAATTCAATGCATTACATGACACTTTGAACACATGGTCAAGCGGCGACCATCTAGATACCCAGATTAAATCGATAGGGGTCGCAGCTTTGTCGAGTGATACCCGTGAGGTTACTTACGCCGGTGTTTATATCCACCAACGTTATCAACCTAAAAAGCCCTATCAATTACTCGCTAGCGCCTTGGAACGGATTCCAAGCACTATCTACCTCAAGAATATTATTTTTACTGGTATGAGATTCATATAACGCAATCATACTCGCCAATTTTTCTGGATTTTCTTTTTCTAACGGATTTGTTTCAGATGGATCCGTTACTACATTATATAAGTGCCATTGGCCATCACCGAACATTCCAGTTCTTACTTTCATGGCTTTTAATTCGCCTTGCATCACATAGCCATTGCCAAACAATTCAAACGCCCACCAGTCTTTTTCTGTTCTTACGACTTCCGATGTTCCATCTAAAAAAGGTTTCATGCTTATTCCACTTGGTGGAACAATTTCCTTGCCGTTATATTCGGTCATAGGGTGCTTGATATTTGCATACTCCAAAATAGTCATTGGAATGTCTTTTGCATAAGCAACCGCGTTAGATTTTGTACCTGCACGAGCATATTTTTCGTTAAATGCCCCAGGCGGTACCACCATCATTGGAACTCTAATTCCGCCTTCTCCGATAAACCACTTCCACCATTGTAATCCGCCTGTCGCAGCATTCGCCCACGACGTACCAATGACATTCTCTGAATTAGCGGTGCCAATTGCCTCAAAAGATGAATCAAATTGATTTTCGATCCATTTGGCCAATTCTGGATTGCCCGTTTTTGGATTGCTAGGCTCTAGTCCTTCAGGGCCGTTATCTGTTACATAAACAATCAATGTGTTATCTAACTGACCAGACGCTTTCAAATAATCCAAAATCTGACCTATTCTAGAATCTTGATCTTCAATCATTGCAGCATACGTCGCCATTATTTTGGCTTGTTTTTCTTTGTCTTCTTGTGACAGATCTTCCCACCGTCTTGTTAAGTTATTAAATGGTGCTTCTTTTGCTTCATGCGAGATTAACCCATGTTCCTTAAGGCTTTCGTATCTAGCTTTTTTCAAACCTGCATATCCTAATTCCAAGTATTTAGGATAATACTTCATGATTAAATCTTCAGGCGCTTGAATAGGAAAATGTGCCGTTGTAAACGCCATATAGGCAAACCAAGGCTTATCGTTTTTAACGCCCTCTTTTATGAATTCAAGCATTTGGTTGGTGTAAATTTCGCCGGAATAGATTCCAGCAGGTCTGTCGTATGGCTCGCCGTTCAATGTCCACTCTTCCACACGTTTTTTATTCAGACCATCTGGGTCTTGAAAATCAGGCGTCATGGCTAAATTATTCCAATGATTCGAACCACCAGAATAAATACCAAACTCTTTAGTAAAGCCGACACCTAAAGGCCCTCTACTTCCTGGTTTGTCACCGCCCAAGTGCCATTTGCCAGATTTGTAAACTTCATAGCCTTCATCTCTGAATAATTCAGTCATAGTGACTGCATCATCAGTTAAATACGTTTCATAACCTTTCTTTCCTCTCGTGGGAGGATAAACAGAATAATCAAAAGCCCCTAAACCTACTTCAATACTGTCATTGCCGGTAAAAAGCATTGACCGAGTAACAGAGCAAACCGGTGATACATGAAAGTTTGTAAAGCGAACACCAACATTGGCAAGCTCATTCATATTAGGCGTTTTAACTTCTGAGCCAAAAGCACCAATATCGCCAAAAGCCGTATCGTCACCAACCAATAATAAAATATTTGGCTTCTTTGTCGCGTCAATCGAATCTGTTGTTTCAATCGACGTTTGCTCCTTGTCGGAAACTGAATTATTGCACGCAGTTAAAAGCAAAATAGCGATTGCAGAAATAGCTGTGGTAAAAAATTTAGAGCTTGTCATGAGTTTTTATCTTATTAGACTTTGAATCAGGTAGAAAATAGCTTATCGCAAGCTACCTTCTCTGAATAATGCATTATATGTCGCCAGCAATACCTTTAATGCATAGTGAATAGTTCTCAAAACCCCAGATCACTCCTCGTCCATGTTGCAACGGTCTTGGTACTACCTAAAGTACTGACAAGTTAACCCGCCGATACGTTAAGTAAAGTAAGACTCACTTACACCAAAGTTTGCGGTGCCAAAAGTTGTCTTAACCTTACCTCGTCAATATCGGTCATTTCTATCGCAACATCTATGATGGGACGCCCTTCACTATAAGCCCGCTTGGCGATTTCAGCAGCTTTGCTGTAACCAATTTCGTGATTAAGTGCTGTAATCAACATCGGATTGCGTGCCAAGCTCTCTTCAACTCTAACGGTGTTGACTACAAAATCGGCGATGGCTGTTTGCGCCAAAGCATTACAACTATTTGCCAGCAAGTCGATACTTTGCAATAAGTTATAGGCAATTACAGGCAACATGACATTGAGCTGAAAATTCCCAGACTGCCCGGCGATAGTAATAGTAGTGTCATTACCAATTACTTGAGCGGCGGCCATCGCGACTGCCTCGGGTACAACGGGGTTAACCTTGCCGGGCATAATACTACTGCCAGGCTGCAAGGCTGTTAGGCTTATTTCTCCCAAACCACATAGCGGCCCACTGTTCATCCAGCGCAAATCATTACAAATTTTCATTAGCGCAACGGCCAAAACTTTAAGCTGCCCCGACAATTCTACGGCGGTATCTTGGCAGCTAAGGGCGGCGAATAAATTTTCAGCGGGGATAAATTCTGTGGCGGTCAATTCAGACAACTGGGCCGCGAACAGAGCAGCGAACTGTGGTGCTGCATTGACTCCAGTACCAACCGCAGTGCCTCCTTGCGCTAATTGGCATAAGCGTTTTCGACTATCAGTAATACGCCGCTGAGCTAATTCAAGCTGCGCATACCAACCGGAGAGTTCTTGCGAAAAACTAATCGGCATCGCATCCATCAGATGGGTGCGACCCGTTTTAATTTGTCCAGCTAGCTCGCTTTCACGCCTGGCAATGACTAGCTGCAGTTTTTTTATAGCCGGCAGTAACTGCTGATCAATCGCCAAACAGGCGCTGACATGAATCGCGGTAGGAATAACATCATTGCTACTTTGACTACAGTTGACATGATCATTGGGCTGGACTTCACGATTTAACTGCTGAGTGGCAAGGCTAGCAACTACCTCATTGATATTCATATTGCTGCTAGTTCCAGAGCCAGTCTGAAAAACATCAAGCGGAAATTGATCTAACTGTTCGCCGTTGGCAATGGTGAGTGCCGCTATATGAATGGCACTAGCGAGTTCTATATCGAGCTCGCCTAACTGACCATTAACAGTTGCTGCCGCCGCCTTGATAAAACCCAAACTACTAATAAAGCGCGCCGGTAAAGTGATACTACTAATAGCAAAATTGTCTACCGCTCGCTGCGTTTGAGGACCGTATAGAGCTTCTACTGGCACCCTAACAACGCCAAGACTATCGCTTTCCACTCGGTATTTTTTAGTCACTCGGCGCCTCACTATTTAGTCGCTAGTTAAAGTCTCACTATTTTTTAGTCGCTAACATAGTTGTGCATACAGTCATTAGCATGTGGTTATTCCGTTGCTAAGATTCGCTCTAGCACGTAACTCAACACACCACCGGCAAGGTAATATTCAATTTCTACTGCCGTATCCAGTCGAGACTGCAACTTTATCTGCCGCTGTTCACCTGAGGGATAATAAACCGTTGCAGAAAATTGTTGTTTGGCGAACAGCGGCTGATCTAAGCCGATAATATCAAATTGCTCGTCACCGCTAAGGTCAAGAGTTTTACGTGTTTCACCAGGCAGAAACTGCAAGGGTAATACGCCCATGCCAACCAAGTTAGAGCGATGAATACGCTCGAAACTTTCCACAATTACCGCCCTAACACCGAGTAATAAAGTTCCTTTGGCAGCCCAGTCACGACTCGAACCGGTACCATATTCCTTGCCCGCAACTACCACGGTATCAATACCTTGCGACTGATATTCCATCGCGGCATCGTAAATAAAACGTGTTTGTTGCTCTCCACGTAGGCGCGTGTAGCCGCCTTCTATTGCTGCTGTCATTTCATTGCGAATACGGATATTACCGAAGGTGCCACGCATCATAACCTGATGATTACCGCGTCTTGAGCCATAGGAGTTAAAGTGTTCTTCGGTAACACCTTGAGCACGTAAATACTGAGCTGCAGGGCTATCTGCCGGAATAGCACCCGCCGGTGATATATGGTCTGTGGTTACCGAATCACCGAGTAAAGCCAGCATTGAAGCCTTGATGATATTTTGGGCTTTACCGCGATATTGCTCTTCAAAGAACGGCGGCAGTTGAATATACGTCGAGTCCTCGGTGAACGCATAGGTGTCGCCGCTACCACTATCAATGGCGCGCCAACTGTCGTCACCATCAAATACCGCGCTGTATTCCTTCTTAAACATGGTGTTCGTAATAGTCTGCACTAGCTCTGCTATTTCAGCATTGCTTGGCCATATATCCTTTAGATAAACCGGCTGGCCATTACCATCAGTGCCCAGCGAGTCACGACTCAAATCGATCCGCGTCGTACCAGCCAAGGCATAAGCGACCACTAGTGGCGGCGACGCCAGCCAGTTGGCTTGCACCAGGGGATGAATACGTCCCTCAAAGTTACGATTACCTGACAACACCGCACAGGTGATTAAACTATTGGCGGCAATAGTATCTTCTACAACTTGTGGCAGCGGCCCCGAGTTACCAATACACGTGGTGCAACCATAACCAACTAAGTTAAAGCCAAGTTCGTCAAGTGGTGCCTGTAATTTTGCCTGCTGTAAGTATTCTGTCACCACTTTAGAGCCGGGCGCCAGAGAGGATTTAACCCACGGTTTACGTTGTAGGCCTTTCGCCAAAGCATTGCGCGCGACCAAGCCTGCGGCAATCATCACCGCCGGGTTTGAAGTATTAGTACAAGAGGTAATGGCAGCAATAACCACATCACCGTGGTGCATCGGCAAGTCGCTACCCGCCAAAGGGTAGCCAGTATCAAGCTGACCAGCCTTACCAGATAATTCAATGAAACTGTCTATTGCTGTTTGCAGACCTGTCACCGGCACGCGATCTTGCGGCCGTTTTGGGCCCGCTAAACTGGGTTCAATCGTGGTTAGATCCAAATGCAAAGTCGCGGCAAAGTCAGGCACTAAAAAATTCTCATCGCGCCACATACCCTGCGCCTTACTATATGCCTTAACTAATTCAATCTGGTCTTCGTCACGACCACTCAAGCGTAAATATTTAATGGTATGTTCATCAACTGGAAAGAAACCACAAGTGGCGCCATACTCTGGCGCCATATTGGCAATAGTCGCACGATCTGCAAGCGGTAAATGATCCAAGCCTGCACCATAAAACTCGACAAATTTACCGACCACACCATGCGCACGCAGTATTTGCACTACTCTTAATACCAAATCAGTAGCCGTGATTCCTTCTCTAAGTTGTCCAGTCAATTCAACACCAACCACGTCAGGAATTAACATAGATATCGGCTGGCCCAACATAGCAGCCTCAGCTTCAATGCCGCCCACGCCCCAACCTAGCACGCCTAAACCATTGATCATTGTAGTATGGCTATCAGTCCCAACTAATGTATCTGGATAAGCTAACGACACGTCATCATTAGTCTCGCTCCAGATAACTTTAGCCAAATACTCTAGGTTAACCTGATGGCAAATACCGGTTCCTGGCGGTACGACACTAAAGTTATCGAACGCGCTCTGGCCCCATTTTAAAAACTGATAACGTTCATGATTGCGCTGCATTTCAATAGCAACATTTTCTTCAAAGGCACTAGCGCTGGCGAATTTATCAATACTAAGTGAATGGTCGATAATCAAATCAACTTTTGATAAAGGGTTAATTTGTTGTGGATTACCGCCCCGCTTTACCAAGGCCGCCCGCATCGCTGCCAAATCTACCACTGCTGGCACGCCGGTAAAATCTTGCATGAGTACTCGCGCCGGATGATAAGCAATTTCATGCTCACTACTGTTGCCCCCACTAGCAACCAGCGCTTTAACATCATCGCGACTGCAACTAAGTCCGTCTTCATTACGGAGCATGTTTTCAAGCAGAATTTTTATCGTTACCGGCAAGCGAGCAATTTCTTTATACGACGCCAGCTCGCCACCATTGATTGCAAAGTAAGTAAATTGTTTGTCGCCAACCGACAGCGTGCCAAGAGTGTTGAAAGAATTATTAGAGTTGTTCATATGCTTACCCAATTAAATAGTTTGTTTTACCGAGCGTATTAGTAATTTAAATAATGCGATTAATCTGAAGTAAACGTTTATTACATACTGAATGATTTCGGTAGACGGCGGTAGGGTTTATATACTTCGTTAACTAATATTTTATGGCCTGTCACAAACCAATCGCCAGACCCTACAGACATTCGTTTAGAAAGCGGTAGTCGGCAGGCCAGATCAACCACTGGAGTATCCATATATGCTTAACTATTGATCACGCTCTGCAAATTATCTGGTTCTTCCCACGGTAAGTGATGATCTTCAAGAATAGCCAAATTATTGCGGCTCACCAATTGTCCCGCTGACTGATAGCCCAACAACTCTTTAATAGGCCGATCAGGATATCGGGCGATTAACTCGGCCTCATGGGAGGTCAGGTTAGACAGTCCACGGGCCCGTTCGACCCCATTTTCATCATAGATATGCAGTACATCAGCTTTTAGAAAGGTACTGTGCAAAGACACAATATCTCGGCACAGAAGACCGGTATTATTGCCCCTAAGCGCATCTGCAACTTCCTGTTTCAGCACCAAACTACCGGCCATTTGCAAACGGTCTGTAAGCCAGATCATCCAACTTGACGACGGTGTAGATTTTGCGATACATCGAGTGTGTGGCCGCTCGCCCGCTAACACAGAAGAGATTGGTCGATCGAGTGTGCCTCGAGAAATCAATGTAGTGCAACCTGCATTTTGAGCCATATTTGCCGCCCGCATTTTGGTTAGCATGCCACCGCTGCCCATTTGGCTGGTACCGCTGGTCACTTCAAGGTATTCACTAACATCCTCAACCGTTTCTACTAGTTTCGCGCCGTCCTCTGAGGGGTCACGGTCGTAGAGACCATCAACACTAGTAAGAATAATGAGATGCTGAGCCTGAATCATCTGTGCCACTTTGGCAGCAAGTCGATCATTGTCACCTACTCGGATCTCTTCTGTGGTGACTGTATCGTTCTCATTGACGATTGGCAGAATATTATGCTCAAGCAAGGTATGCACGGTGTTTTTTGTATTCAAAAATCGCCGACGCTCTTCAAGATCGTCCAGCGTCACTAGCACCTGCGCGATATTAAAACCGTATTCAAGTGCTATCTGTTTATAGGCATTGAGTAAAATCGGCTGGCCACAGGCGGCAGCTGCCTGCTTCTCTTGCACACCAGCAGTTTCAATATCCGCGTTCAATGCATTTAAACCCAGGGCTACCGAGCCAGATGAGGCCAATACAACTTCATAACCCTGTTCCTGCAAATGTGCTATATCACTGAGTAGCCCATGCATAAACGCATAACACGGCTTCAGGTGATCAGCACTCGCCAGCAGACTAGAACCAACCTTTACTACGATTCTCTGTTTAGTTTGTGCTTGGGGATCCCCAACTTGCTGCTCGAAAAGTTCGCCTTCTCGTGACGTCATTTATTACCTCTTTATTGATTACTCGAAATTATAGCCCGCTCTCTATCTACTTGGCTTACTAACTAATTGCACTCCATGCCTATCAAGCCAACATTAGACTTTGACCCTAATATGACTAGCACCGGCGTTATTAGGCCGTCAACCAGAGAGAAGAACCTTATAAAATAGAAATTTTTACTTAGATGTCTAAATATATGATATATCGTTATCGTATATATATCAATGCACGCAAACATTTATAGAATTTTATCGCCTAAACAATACTTAGATGTCTAAATATGTTACGTTGGAAAAATTCCAGGGATAGCAACCTGCCCCGGCGCAACTAAAGACTACTAATTGCACCCCAAAGTGACCCATGCGATGAGCTTAGGGAACAGAAAAGAGGTACATTTTTGAAATTTAAACGGAAAACACGAGTATTAATGGTGGGTTGCGGAAAAATGGGCAGCGCATTATTGACGCGCTGGCTAGGTCAACCCAACTTCGCCTTTACAGCAGTATCGCCCTCAGGCCGCCTAATGCCCAAGGGCGTCAATATGGTACGATCTGCTAAAGCCCTGCTGGATACTAAATTTGATCTGATCGTCATTGCAGTTAAGCCTCAGATGATTGCAGAAATACTGCCGCTCTATACAGACTTACTTGCAAATAACGGCTGCTATTTGTCGATCGCGGCTGGATTCTCTACTAACTCTATCGAAGAACTGGTCGGCAAAGCATCACTAATACGGATTATGCCCAACCTACCAGTACAAATAGGTAAAGGCGTCAGCTCTCTTTACGCCAACAAATATGCAACTCTACAACAGCGGATACTAGTCGAGGCATTGATGACAACAACTGGGCAACTAGTCTGGACTAAGACTGAGGATGATATTGATCGACTAACAGCTATAGCCGGTAGCGGACCAGGCTATGTGTTTGAAATCGCCCGTTGCTGGATAAATGCCGGACAGACGCTAGGGTTTTCTGAAGGTATATCGCGAGAAATGGTTCTGCGAACACTAGTAGGTTCCGCCGAACTAGCTCTTTCTAGCCCAGCGTCGCTAGACGAACTCCGCGAAGGCGTTACCAGTAACAACGGCACTACCGCAGCCGGGCTTTGCGCATTGAACCAAGATGCCAGTCTCGATGGCCTGTTGCAAAAAACTGTCGACGCAGCTTACGCCCGCGCGTTAGAACTGCGCTGAGACATTCAACAGAAGCCTAGTAGATGAGACCAGCAGTCTCCGCAAGATATAAAATAAAACATCGCCAGATATGATAATCATACTGCCGCGATGACGTTATCAACAACGCTTAAAATGAGGAGAAACATATCGCATCATCCAGCGCA
>JBLHWB010000064.1:0-10025 GCA_047628915.1 Porticoccus sp.
TCTCCCACTACCATATGGTCCAAAACCCTAACGTCTACCAACTCTAGAGCTGCGCTTAATCGCTTGGTAATACGAATATCAGCTTGACTGGGCTCGGCTATCCCCGACGGATGATTATGCGCAAAAATAACCGCTGCAGCATTGTGCTGCATCACCAATTTGACCACTTCACGTGGATAGACACTGGCGGCATCAATGGTGCCGACAAAGAGCTCCTCGCTCGCTATTACCCCATGCTGGCTATTAAGCAACAACACTAAAAACACCTCTTGTTGACGATGGCGCAGGCAGCTAGTTAAGTAGTCTCGTGTTAATTGCGGGCTAGTAAGGACATTGGCATTGCTTAAGCTCTGCAATTGATAACGCCTAGACATCTCTAGCGCCGCTTGCAGCTGAACGCATTTGGCAATGCCCACACCAGGAGCCAAACACATCTCGTCCAGCGTGGCGTCGAGCATTTTGCGCAAACTCCCAAAATAGGTGAGTAAGTCTCTCGCCACATCGACGGCAGATTTGCCTTTAATGCCGGTACGTAAAGATATCGCCAACAGTTCAGCATCTGACAAGGCTTGCGGCCCTTTTTGAATCAGTTTCTCTCGGGGACGCTCTTCGACAGGCCAATTTATAATGGACATGCAAACTCCTTTTGCTTGTTTGTTGCTACGCAATCCTTGCTAGCAGTGGTATCTTTAACGTTTTGTGGCTTTACGCCAACTTATAAACACTTGGGGAATTCAAACTACCATGTTCAGGCTAGCAAACAAACATATCATCGTTGGTATTAGCGGCGGCATTGCGGCCTACAAAGCAGCCGAATTAGTTAGGCGGTTAAAAGACACTGGCGCGGCTGTGCGAGTGGTGATGACCAAGGCTGCCCAGGAATTTATAACGCCACTTACTCTGCAGGCCCTGTCTGGCAATCCAGTACACACCACTTTATTAGATACCAAAGCTGAAGCGGCCATGGGGCATATTGAGCTAGCGCGCTGGGCCGATCTAATACTCATTGCGCCATGCAGTGCAGATCTAATGGCACGCCTTGTTAGCGGCACAGCTAATGACTTATTGACTACCCTGATACTCGCTACCAGCGCTCCTGTTGCTATTGCTCCAGCAATGAATCAAGCGATGTGGGCAGACCCGGCAACACAGCAAAATCTTACTCAGCTGCAACAGCGTCACTTCCACATTTTTGGCCCAGATAGCGGCGATCAAGCATGCGGCGACGTGGGTTTTGGCAGAATGCTAGAAGCCGAAGAACTCCGCGACCTTGCCGCCAATCTTTTTGATAGTCGCGCATTAGACGGCAAGCGAGTTGTTATTACCGCGGGCCCCACCCGCGAAGCTATAGATCCGGTGCGCTACATTAGCAATAACTCTTCTGGGAAAATGGGTTTCGCACTAGCTCAAGCCGCAGTGGAAGCTGGCGCAAAAACTGTATTGATTGCTGGCCCGGTTGACTTGCCAACCCCTGCTAATGCACAGCGGATTGATGTTGTCAGCGCAGAAGATATGCTCGCAGCAAGCATGAAAGCGGTTAGTGGCGCTGATATTTTTATCGCAACTGCAGCCGTTGCTGATTATCGCCCAGTAAATTGTGCCGACCAAAAAATCAAGAAAACGGCTAGCAGTACGACTAAAATGACTATTGAGCTCGAGCAAAATCCCGATATTGTTGCAACGGTTGCAGCGCTCAGCCCAAAACCATTTACCGTTGGTTTTGCCGCCGAAACTCAAGATGTTTTGAGCTATGCACAAGCCAAACTGACAAGTAAAAAACTCGATATGATTATCGCTAACGATGTGTCAGATACTGATATTGGCTTTAACAGCGATGACAATGCGGTTAGCGTAATCTGGGAGCATGGACAGAAAGAGTATCCGCAAATGAGCAAACATCAGTTAGCTCGTCAGCTCATTGATGACATAGCTAAGCGATTAATCGCCAACATTAAGTATTAGTACTGAAAAATCAGCTCCCGTTGAGGGGCAGCTGTGCTAAGCTAGCAAATCAGCATAAAACACCTAAACATCAATAGGATTTTGAGTGAGAGCGTGTCCAAAAAAAGTAATAGACAAGTAGATAGTTGGCTATCTCCAGGCAAGCAATTGCTAGCAAAGCCGCTGGCAATATTTGTTGCCTGCGTTTGCATTATATTGTTAGCTACAGCTGGAATAACCAACCTAGTATTTTTGAATAGCGCAAGTCAGATTCAGCTTAAGTTAACCGCCAATCAGCAAGCAGAGGATTATTCTAGAACCATCTCTAGCTATCTTGAAGGCCATCAGAAAGACCTCGAAAGACTAATCACTCAGCCTCGTATTGTTAATATTTTTTTGAATAAAGATCCAGCTGAAATAGCTGCTGTCGAGAATGAATTTAAAAATGCCTTTGCCGATGCAATCGCATTAAAATTAATTCCTTTAACCGCGCTGGGCACTGCCGACCCGCACTTTTCAAAACTGCTCTTAGCCACCATCGAAGTTGACATGATTCAGCGCGCTATTGCTGGGCAAAAAGTTCTCGCTGAAGGCTACAAGCAAGAAGGAAATAGAGTAGGACTGCTGGCGGTTCATAAAAATGAGACTGGCGAAGTTAACGGCGTTCTATTAATCAGTTTAAAACTTAAGGGCTTATACCGCCTACTCATTAGTATTGCTGAGAACCAGGGTCAATTAAAACTCGCTCAAACACATAATCAGAATAACAAACTTTCACTTGCGGAAATTGGTAGCTCCGCTACTAACGCACCCGTGATTACAAAAAGTATTGCTCTCGCACATAATTGGCAGCTAGAATTTCGTCCATCAGAAACCTTAACGAAAGCGGCGTCTATAGATGGTGGAATTACCTGGACAATTTTTGGTGTGTCGGCGGTACTGATAATAGTCTTTGGCTGGATTACGTATAGACTAACGACCGCTCGCCTAGATGCTGATATCAACACTATTGGCAGGACGCTGGTGCACTGGAGTAAAGGCAAGCAAGGCAAATCCCCTGAGTTAAAAATCAGCGACCTAAACGAAATTTTATTTATCGCTAAAAAGCTAGTCAGAGCTCGAAAACAAGCCGCCGGCCTAGCTGCTGAAACAACCTTAGATTCAGAGCCTCAAAAAGCAGCGCCATTACCGCCATTACCGCCACCACCTATTGAGCCAAAAGAACTAGAGGGATTACCCGACGAGCTGAAAATGGATTTATTTGGTTATCAAGACACGACCTCAGAAGCTGTTAAACCAGAGATTTTCAGGGCTTATGACGTAAGAGGTCTAGCAAATATCGAGCTATCTAAGTCTGCTGCTTACCAAATTGGCATGGCGCTTGGTAGTGAAGCAAAAGAAAAGGAAAACTCTGACATTATCGTTGGTAGAGATGGCAGGAATTCAAGCCCCGATCTGTCAGACAATTTTATTCGTGGGATCATTGATAGTGGCTGTAACGTCATAAATTTAGGCGCTGTCCCAACTCCTTTAGTTTATTTTGCTACCCATAAACTGCATGCTAATAATGGCGCAATTATTACTGGCAGTCATTTAGACTCAGAATACAACGGAATAAAAATGGTTCTCGATAACGTCGCCCTCGCTGATGACGCCATTCAAAATCTAGCAACAAGGATAACTAACGAAGACTTTAGCCATGGCCTCGGAGACCACACCGACTTAGATATTATCCAGCACTATATAGATGATGTTGTCTCAGACATATCGCTGAGTAAAAGTCTAAAGGTAGTAGTTGATTGTGCCAATGCTATTCCTGCTATTGTCGCGCCTGAGCTACTGGCAACACTTGACTGTGAAGTGATCCCATTATTTTGTGAACTAGACGGTAACTTCCCTAATCATTCGCCAAACCCTAATAAAAAAATACATTTAAAAAGTCTTGTCGATAATGTAAAGCTGCATAAAGCTGATCTAGGACTAGCCTTTGACGGTGATGGCGATCGAGTAGTCGCGGTCACTGGGTCTGGACGCATAATTAGCTCCGATAATCTGGCAGCTCTATTTGTTCGGAATATCTTAAATGAAAATAAAAATGCCAATATTATTGCCGACGTTAAGTGCGGGCGAAATTTAGAAAGAGCTATAACACAAAATGGCGGTAATTTTATAATGTCGGCAAGTGGCCACTCTCGAATTAAGAGAGCGATGGCTGAGAACCAAGCTATTTTTGGCGTTGAATATACTGGTCACTTCTTTTTTGCAGATCGCTGGCCTGGCTTTGATGACGGCCTATATAGCGCTGCCCGGCTAATTGAACTGATCGTAGATTCAGGCAAGTCTCTAGATGAACTCGCAGCGATATTGCCGATAAGCCATTCACCGGAGGAAATTTTAGTCCCGGTAGACGACGGCGATCAGTTTGCAATCGTCAATTCCATTACAGACAACACCTCTTGGCAAGATGCTAGCGTTAATAAAATTGACGGCCTGCGAGTCGATTACGAGAACGGCTGGGGTTTAATTAGAGGATCAAATACAGCCTCAAATCTTTCTTTAAGATTTGAGGCCACAGATGCTAAAACTCTTAGCGAAATTCAAAATAAATTCCGCCAAGCTATAAAAGTCGCGCGACCTAATTTAAAACTAAGGTTCTAAGTTAGCCTACAGAACCACGATACCAAAAATGGAAACAATAATGTCGCTTGATATAGACAACTCATTAACGACGGCGAAAGTCCTTACTGAAGCACTGCCATACATTCAAAAATTTGCTGGCAAAACTGTGGTCGTTAAATTCGGTGGCAATGCCATGGTTGATCCAGAGCTGAATCATCATTTCGCCAGAGACATTGTATTAATGAAATCGGTCGGAATGAATCCCGTTGTGGTGCACGGTGGTGGCCCGCAAATAGGGTCGCTATTGGCAAAACTCAATATTGAATCCCGCTTTATCGATGGCATGCGGGTCACTGATAGCCAAACTATGGACGTTGTAGAAATGGTCCTTGGTGGAAGCGTAAACAAAGAAATTGTTGGCACTATAAATCAGCACGGCGGTAAAGCTATTGGCATCACCGGCAAAGACGGCAATCTTATTCAAGCTAAGAAACTTAATGTCACCCGTGTTACGCCTGAAACAGATGTATCTGAAATTATTGATATGGGCCACGTCGGCCAGATCACAAAAATCAATACTGCTGTAATCGATATGTTAACGCAAAGCGACTTTATTCCCGTAATTGCACCAATTGGTATTGGCAGCGACGGCATGTCCTATAACATTAATGCCGATATTGTGGCAGGTAAAATAGCCGAGGTGCTGCAAGCAGAGAAGCTTGTGTTATTGACAAACGTACCTGGTTTAATGGACAAAAGTGGCGAAGTACTAACCGGCTTAACAACCAAACAAGTTGACGATTTTATTGCCGACGGCACGATTCATGGAGGCATGCTACCAAAAATTCGCTGCGCATTAGAAGCGGTAAAGTCTGGCGTTCACGCCGCCCACATTATTGATGGCCGAGTGCCGCATGCGGTTTTATTGGAAGTCCTCACCAGCACCGGGGTAGGAACACTCATTAGCAACGACACTTAATTTACGCTATTAATTATTTTCAAACTATAGAATCGAAGCAGATCAATGCCAGACAAAAAAAATAAAGCCAATCGTCGCCAACAAATCCTAGAATCGCTAGTGCATATGCTCGAGGTTAATCCCGGCTGTCGGATTACAACTGCAGCACTAGCAAAAGAAGTCGGAGTGTCTGAAGCGGCATTGTATAGGCATTTCCCCAGTAAATTTAAGATGTTTGAAGCATTGATCGACTATGCGGAAGAAACAATTTTTTCACGAGTGTCAACAATTCTAAAAGATCATCCCGGTGCAGAAGATCGAATCAATCATATTTTAACCTTGATGCTAACCTTTACCGGCCGCAACCCCGGCATAACCAGAATCTTGACTGGCGATGCATTGGTTGGCGAAAACGACCGCCTTCATGCACGCGTTGCCCAATTATTTGGTCGTCTTGAAACTCAGTTAAAACAAATATTGAGGGATGCTGAGTTAACTGAAGGCCTGCGCCCCACAACCACTAACAGCGTTGCTGCGAACATGCTAATGGCTTTCTTAGAGGGGCGGATTAGTCAATTTGTACGCAGCAATTTCAAAAAATTGCCGATGGAAAACTGGCCTGAGCAATGGCCAGTTATTATGGCGGGGTTCTTCCACTCAGTTTAGTATTTTTGATATAAATCTAGGCTTTCGCGTAGCAGTTTAAAACGCTTTATATCGTCGTCATAATCTTTTGCTACGGTTATTTTTTCTTGCTCGCGCCGATCTATAGAGTCGATAACTAACAGCAGCTCATTCTTAAAGGCAATCAGGGTTACTCTTCTCGTTTCGCTAAGCTCTTCACCTTCACGCTCTAGCTCTGCTGCCTCCATTTGTTGTACTTCAATGTCCTTTTTAAGTTTCTTTAAGCTATTTCGATTTAGTAAAATAGCCACATCAATAACACTCAAAGCGCGATTTTTAGCCTGACTGATTTCGTCGACCTGGCTATAACGCAATAGCAATTTTTCATCCCATTCTCGCAATCGCTTTGTCTCAGCCTGCTCTGCTTGTAAGCGCTCTCTTTCTAGCCTCGATTCATTAAGCTCAATGTCCGTTTTTTGTGGCGGGACAACGGTCACAATCTCACCATGATAGGTAATCACCTCATAACCTTTATCAGCGTACTCGGGTGGAATCACATCATTAATTACTTTAGTACCGGCAGAATTAGTATAGCGGTACACTTTTTTGGTCTGTCCATAGCTACTAACTGTCACCAATGACAGCGCGACGATCGCAACAAAGCTGCTGCTAAGCCAGGTCATACGATCAATTACTAATGCCATATTGTTCTCGGTAACTTTCCATCTGTTGGATTAATTGGTCGTTCTCGCCCTGTATTGTTAAATAATCAACAATATTATTCAATCGAACAATACTTATGACTGTCAAATTAAAATCTCGCTCCACCTCTTGAATCGCTGACAACTGGCCTTTGCCCCGCTCCTCTCTATCCAATCCTATCAAAACCGCCTTGGGATTAGCGTTTGCTGCAGTAATAATATCTATCACTTCTCTAACTGCCGTACCAGCGGTTATTACATCATCGATAATAATAACATCACCTGCAAGCTGTGCCCCGACAATTGTGCCGCCCTCGCCATGATCTTTAGCCTCTTTACGATTGAACGCATAAGGCACTGATTTGCCGTCTGCTGCCAGTGCTATCGCAGTACTAGCCGCTAAAGGAATGCCCTTATAAGCTGGCCCAAATAGTAGATCATACTCAACGCCGCTGCGGCTTAAAGCCTCGGCATAGCACCGTCCTAAGGTCGCTAAGTTGGCACCGGTACAAAAACTCCCCGCATTAAAAAAGTAGGGACTTTTACGCCCAGATTTCAATGTGAACTCACCAAATTTTAAGGCGCCAACTTCAATCGCCATTTCAATAAAATCGCGCTGGTATTGTTCAAGCAAAAGTATTTCTCCGCATAAGATCTATAAATTATTGCCATTCTACTTTTTTCTGCATTAGCTAGCACTCATCATGTCACATATTTATGCTTGATTAATTTTCCATCAGTGCGCGCCTTCGGTATGATGCAGGCTCGAACTTGAGGGTAGATTATGCGAGTTATTAGCTTTTGCGCCGACGGCATTAAAACAGCCGCTGAAAATGGTTTTTATGACTGGGTTAGCCAACAGGATGCAGACTTTATCTGCATTCAAGACCTGCGCGCGCAAGAATATGAGTTGCAGGCAGATTTGTTTCACCCCCAAGGGTATTTCGGCTACTTTTTTGACTCACCCAGCCCGGCAACTAATGGTGTGGCCATTTACGTAAAAGATATGCCCAAAGCTATTATGACCGGCCTTGGTTTTGGTGAAGACGACATGGAAGCCCGCTATATTCAGGCTGACTACGACCATATTAGTATTGGCTGCCTTTTGGCACCTCAAGCAGCAGCTGGTGATACCGATGGGCTTGAACGCAAAGCCAAATTCTACGAGAGGTATCACAACCACCTCAATAAAATTCGCAATAAACGACGTGAATATATTATTTGTGGCAGCTGGTTTATCGCTCATCGCGATGAAGATGTGCAGTCGCTTAATGGCGCTGCCGGCAAATATGGCTTTTTAGATGAAGAACGCCAATGGCTAGATATTCTCTACCGTGACCTAGGATACTCGGACGCATTTCGCCGAATTAACTCTGACCACGACGAATTTACCTGGTGGCCCGACAGTAATCGAGCAGCCAACGGCTGGCGCACCGATTTTCAGATAATCTCTAGCGGCGTGCGCAACCGAGTTGATTACGGCGCGATCTATAAATCCAAAGAATTTTCCAGTCATGCGCCACTAATAATGGATTACGAGCTAGAAATCTAGCTCGTGATACTTTGTTAATCGGCTAAGGCTTGCAGCTGTAACTCAATTAACTCTTTTATGCCTTTCTGCGCTAAAGCCAGCATTTCAGTCGCTTGGCTGCCAGTAAATATGCCATCCTCGGCAGTGCCTTGAATTTCGACAAAGCCATCGGTACTGGTCATTACCACATTCATATCAGTTTCAGCATTTGAGTCTTCTGGATAATCCAAATCTAAAACCGCTTGCCCCTGATAAACTCCTACCGATACCGAGGCAATCATATGCTTCAACGGACTCTCTTTAATCATGCCTTTTTCTTTCATCACAGTCAGCGCATCGACCAAAGCAACGCAGGCACCAGTAATAGATGCTGTGCGTGTACCACCGTCAGCTTGAATTACGTCACAATCAAATTTTAAGGTGTACTCACCCAAAGCCTGCATATCTACCGCTGCACGCATAGAGCGACCAATTAAACGCTGAATCTCCTGAGTGCGACCACTTTGTTTTCCTCGAGCCGCCTCTCGATCCATCCGACTGCCGGTTGAGCGCGGCAACATTCCATACTCTGCGGTTAACCAGCCTTGGTTTTTCCCCCGCAAAAAACGCGGCACGCCTGCTTCGACCGAAACCGTACAAAGTACTTTAGTATTGCCGTAACAGACCAAAACAGAGCCTTCCGCGTGGCAGGTATAGTTACGGGTAAATGAAATGGCGCGCAATTGATCGGCGTTTCTATCACTGGGTCGAAAAGTACTCATAGATAAATCCTTGTTGGAAAATTTTGGCGCAGTATACACCAGCTTATCTTAACTATAGGCAGTGGATGTGAGCAACCAAACTAGCAATTACAGAAACCAGATGTGGCTAGCTCTGGACTAGGCTAAAATAACTAGCCTCATAATACGAAGAGCACCAAATATGATCTGCAGCATGACCGCCTTCAGCCGAATTGACAGCAATCTACCATGGGGATCTTTGACCTGGGAACTACGTTCAGTCAATCATCGCTATTTAGAGCCATCATTCAAACTCCCTGACAATCTACGGCAATTAGAAACTGCGTTAAGAGACATGCTACGTAAAAATCTAGCGCGGGGGAAAATAGACTGCTCCCTAAAACTAAGCTTAGGCACAACTGAAAACCCCAACGTTGTGGTAAATATCAAGCAGGCCAAAGCGGTTATCGCGGCAACCGAGGCCATCAAACAATTAGAGCCAAGTATTACCTCAAATAATGCACTTGATATTCTGCGCTGGCCCGGTGTGGTCGATGAAACAAGCGTGCCTAGGGATTCATTACTACATGATGCACTAGCCAGTTTCGACGCGGCGCTGGCTGAGCTAATCAAAAGCCGTCAGCGCGAAGGTGCACAATTGCAGCAATTTATAATGTTGCGTTTGGATAAGATGGAAACCCTCGTCAGCGAGGTAAAACAGCTTGTTCCTGAAATCCTGACTCTACAACGGCAAAAACTAACCGCCAAGGTGAGCGAGCTTGTGGCCGAGCTAGATCAAAGCCGCCTAGAACAAGAGTTAGTATTAATGGCACACAAAGCCGATGTCGACGAAGAGATGGATAGACTGGGCGCACATCTTAGCGAAGTGAGGCGCGTAGTGACTAAAGGCGGCGCCTGCGGTAGACGTTTAG
>JBLHWB010000065.1:0-9967 GCA_047628915.1 Porticoccus sp.
CTCGAGATGCTATTTTTTATCTGGTCGACAATACCATTCTCATTGAATTGAATAATAGACATGTTTATCGCAACTGACACATCGGGATAGCCAGCATTTGACCATTTGCCACAGGCAATACATGACTGCTCAATAACCCATTTGCCAATATCAATAATTAACCCAGACTTTTCAGCGATAGGGATGAATATGTCAGGACCGATAAAACCATGAGTAGGGTGTATCCAGCGCAGTAGGGCTTCCGCACCTACGACAGTATTATTTTCAAGTAATATTTTGGGTTGAAAAACTAAGTGAAACTGATTTTCTTTTAGGGCTGTCCTCATGTCAGAGATCAGACTTAATGTATCAAATATTTCCTTATTTACCTCGCTGTCGTATAAATGGAAGGTATCTTTCCCTTGCTCCTTGGCATAATACATCGCCATATCTGCGTTCTTCATTATGGTATCAAAGTTATCACCATCTTTAGGATAGGTGGCGATACCGATAGAAGTAGTTGATGATACGATCTGACCATCTTGAAAAAATGGGTTTTTTATTAGTTCTTGTATTTCGTTCGCTGTAAAGTCAATGCCACTATCGTCTTCTAATGAATTAAACATCAATACAAATTCGTCACCACCCATACGGCATAAAAAATCATTTTCAGAAACCATACTTTGTAATCGATTGGCTATCTCTGTCAGGTATTTATCACCAAAATTTTCCCCAAACGAATCATTAATACTCTTAAAGTTATCTAAATCAATATACATCATATAAACAGGTAGATTATTTTCTGTGCTAGCACTGACAGCGTCATCAAACAGTTTATTAGATGCAGCGCGGTTATAGAGCCCCGTCAATGTGTCGTGATATACCAAATGTTCAATTTCTTGTTGCGAACCCAAAAGCACACTATTTTCGGTGAATAAGGTGGTGCTAACACTGCGTAGATCTTGAGCTAGAAACCATGCTGCGACACCCAGCAGTGTGACAATCACCGAAATAATTACTGCCGCATCCAGCGAGCTCGGGGCAACAACGTTCACATAAATACCTGTTGAATTAACGTAGCCTATGGCTAAGGCGTTGATAATTGTAATTAAACCAAGAATTTTATACAGGTGTTTACTGCCCAGGATAACGCTAAACATTAATATGGAAGGTATGACTATTGCTGCTTCTTCTCGCAGACCATCGTAGGCCCATAACAATCCGAGGCAAAATAAGAGCGTGAAGGAACAGAGAATATTTGCGGCGACATCAATTTTCCCTTTTTTAATAAGAGGAAATAAGGCCAGCAGACTAATAAAAATTGCCGTGATTACCGCAGAAAATAAATATTTTTCTACCGCAATACGACTTATTGCTATGAGAATAAGTGTTATTTCAATCAACACATAAACTTGCAGCAAGCGTTTTGCTCTAAGCGCTTCTATCTTGGAAATGTTCTGCCCGTAATCCAATCCATTTAGAAAACTATGTATAAATGCTCCCTGCAAAAATCAGCTCCCAAAATAATATAGATCATTTGACTTTTAGTGTTCTTCTTCTATTCAAGCTAAACTCTCTCGACATCAGCTTGATGAAGCTTAAAAACACAGACTTTGATAATAACAAAGGCTTGTCGTTAGCGATATTAATAATTTGCTGATAAAACCAGCCAACTTGTCCTTGATTATTAATTGCCCTAATTAGTTTTACTGGGCTGCGTGGTCCTAACCATCCCTTGCCGAGTACCAAACCTCGCTCACCTTGGGGTGCCGCCACGGCGGTGCCATTAAAAAATTTCATAGGAAATTCGGGGTCAACACAAAAAGGACGACCAATGCCGACTATATCTAAAGCCTCTGAGGATAGGGCATCCTCCATAGTGGCTAAATGTCTAAAGCCTCCGCTAATCATTAATGGTGTTTTGGTTGCCGCTCTAATAGATTTCGCGTATTTGAGAAAAAATGCCTCTCGATTAACGGTGGTATCCCGCTTTTCATCGTTATCCATCCATTCTAGCGACTCATAAGTGCCGCCAGATACTTCCAGTAAATCGATTCCTTCATCGCACAGCCATGTGGCTACTTGTTGACAGTCTTTAAGTTCAAAGCCACCTTGTTGAAAGTCGGCAGAATTAAGTTTGACGCTAATTGGGAATTCACTGCCAACGGACTTGCGCACAGCCCGGACCGTTTCAAGTAAAAAACGTGCACGGTTTTTAAGTGAGCCACCCCATTGGTCTTGCCGTAGATTGGTTAGCGGCGATAAAAATTGGCTACTTAAATATCCATGTGCGCTATGAACTTGCACGCCTGTAAAACCGGCACGTTTAACCAGTTCTGCGCTGACCGCAAACCGTGTAATAACGTCTTTAATATCTTCTTCAGTCATCTCTTTTGGTTGCCCAAAATTACCACCGAGATTGAGTTGTACCGCCGATGGCGCCAGTGGCTTGCCATTCACCATGCGGCCACATTGGCGTCCCGGATGATTGAGTTGAACCCAAAACTGATTGCCAGCAGTAGTGCCTGCTGCTGCGAGCTTGGTAAATAAGGCCAAATCCTTATCGTCCTCCAATACCATATTGCCGCCGCGTTCTAGGTAGCGTCTGTCTACCATTATATTGCCGCTAAACAATAAGCCCGCACCACCATTTGACCATGTTTTGTAAAGGGTATTCAGTTCTGGGGTTGGATTATCGTCCGCATCAGCCAGGCCTTCAGTCATTGCGGCTTTACATATTCTGTTGGGTAAAACTGCGCCGCAAGGCAGAGTAAAAGGCTGGGATACTTGCATAAATTAATCCGAGTTAAGGTATTTGTTGATGAATACTAACTTTATCGAAGGTATAGTGAATGTCAATGATTTAGCGGCTTTGCGTCGTTCAATCAGCCCCTTATCAATTTACTTTACTGTCTTTTACATGCAGATACTTAAAAACACGCCACAATTTACCCCTTGGTATTGTAACGAATTTACGGCGAGACAAATTAGCGTCGTCGTTTGTCGTTTAGATCAGCTGGATATGCAGCTATCCGGCAATAAAATTTATAAATTATTAGCCAATATCAATGTAGCCAAGGAACAAGGATTTAATACAATACTTAGTTTTGGCGGTATGTGGTCTAACCATTTGTACGCATTGGCACATGCCGGTAAGCGCTATGGGCTCAATACTATCGGCGTAGTGAGAGGGCATGAGGGGCAGATGACGCCAATGTTGGCTGACGCCATTGCCTGCGGCATGACAATACATTTTGTAAGCCCTAGCGAATATAAGCTAAAAGACAGCGCACAAGTTAGGTCTAATCTAACGGCCAAATATGGAGAGTTTTATGCTATTCCAGAAGGCGGAGCTAATCAGCTTGGCGTAAGCGGTTGTCAGTTAATTGGTAAACAAATTGAACAATCAGTGCATAGTGATGCTGAGTATGTTTCGCTAGCGGTTGGCACCGGTACAACCATAGCGGGACTGTGTTGTGGCTTATCAACGAGTAAAATTGTTGTTGGTGTAGTAGTTCTTAAAGGCATGACGGATCTAAACAGTGATATCGACCAGTTTATTCAGCAACAAAACAGTGAAAGCGTCGCCAAGCTTGAGTTAGAGCATGATTATCATTTTGGTGGATACGCCAAAATAACCACCGAGTTGGCTGAATTTGTAACCGCTTTTAACCGTAATAATAGCTTCGCAATTGAACCGATATATACTGGTAAAGCGTTTTTCGCGATATGGGATAAAATTCGCAGTGGAAAAATACCCGCTGGCAGTAAGGTTGTACTACTGCACACAGGCGGAATGCAAGGTGCTAGAGGAACTGTCGACATTGTCGAGAGGTTGCTGATAGCAAATGTCGGTTAGCTAAAAAATGACGTAGTCTCCTAGCTCACAGCTGGCTATAATAACCAGCTTAGCCCTTAATCATAAGATCATTTTATGAGTAAATTTAAAAGTGTTGGTGTTGTTGGCCGTTTGGGCAATGATCGAGTGATAGAGTCAGTCGAAGTGTTATTGGCGACTGTTTCCAAGCGACAACTCAATATACTGCTGCATGAAGATATCGCGTCGCAATTGTCTTCCCATGACTATGAAGTCGGCGCAACCGATGACATAGGTACAAAATGTGACCTGGTGATAGTGGTCGGAGGTGACGGTAGTTTACTGAGTGCGGCCCGTGATTTAGCCCACCATGATGTTGCCGTACTGGGTGTTAATCGCGGTAAGTTAGGTTTTTTAACCGACATTAAGCCTGAACAAGTTGAAACCAAAGTTAATGAGGTCTTAGACGGTAAATACTCGGTAGAAGAACGTTTTCTATTGGACATTAGCGTTAGTCGAGATGATGAAATTATCGGTGTGTCGCATGCCTTAAACGATGTGGTGGTTAACTCTGGTCGCAGTGCGCGGATGATCGACTTTGACTTGTATATGAATGATGATTTTGTTTACAGTCAAGATTCTGATGGCTTAATCGTATCGACGCCGACGGGTTCAACGGCTTACGCCTTGTCGGGTGGTGGGCCAATTATGCATCCTGATTTAGACGCAATTGTATTAGTGCCAATGTTTCCACATACCCTTAGTGCTAGACCGATTGTGGTAGGTGGCAACACAGAAATTAAAATTATTATTGGCGATTGTCATCCCTATATTAGTTGTGATGGTCAGGTGCATTTAAATGCAGCTCCGCAAGACGTTGTCACCATTACTAAAAAACCGCATAAGCTTAAATTAGTCCATCCTTTAGATCATAGTTTTTATGCTGCTTGCAGAACAAAGCTAGGTTGGAGTGGACGGTTAACAGAGCCCAAAGCCTAATGAATTTAACGGTTTATATTCCATTACCACTATCGGCAAATTTGGCGGCGTTTAGCCAACATTTGCGCCAACAACAAATCCCCCATAGGATTGTTGAGCATAATGCTGAATTACAGTTGTGGGCGAAAAATGAAGCGGCGCTAAAACAGATTGGACACTTGTATAAAGAGTTTGTCGATGCCGATCAAGTAGTAGAAGTTGTCCAAAGTGTCGGTAACCCTGATAATTACCTTGCTGCAGGGCTTGGCTATTTATTGTTATTTCCAGTAACAATCGGCGCCATCTTATTGAGTGTTGTCGTTGCTTTATTTTCTTGGTATGTTTCTGACAGTCTATTGCATTTATTTTTGTTTCAAGATGTCACCTTCGTCAATGGCCAGATAGTTTTTTTAGAGGCAAGCCTGCCTTGGGTGGGTGGTCAATACTGGCGTTTTATCACGCCTGCGTTTTTGCACTTTGGTTGGCTACATCTGGTGTTTAATAGTTTATGGATGTGGGAATTTGGTCGCCGTATTGAACAGCGCCAAGGGCATCTGCGCGTATTGTTATTGTTATTTGTTGTTGGCATAGTTTCGAATGTCGCCCAATTTTTATGGGCAGGTTCGGCCTTGTTTGGTGGTTTGTCTGGAGTAATATATGGCTTTGCCGGTTATTGCTGGCTTTGGTCAAAGCTTGTACCGTCGCAGCGTTTTAATATGCCTGATAGTTTATTTTATGCCTTAGTCGCAATCATGCTGATTATGATGACAGGTATTTTTGGTAAGCTGGGCTTAGGCGAAATTGCCAATACAGCGCATTTTATTGGTTTAGTCTCTGGCTTAGTTTGTGCGCTAGTTTTTGCGTTGCTTAGTCCCAGAAAAAGTCAGGAGTAGTTATGGAGTTAGATGAATTAATTAGCAAAATGACACCAGCAGTGCATGAAAATTTGCGTCGCGCGGTTGAGCTAGGTAAGTGGAATGACGGCACACCGCTAAGTCAGCAGCAAAAAGAACATAGTTTGGAAGCTGTGATTGCCTACGAAACAAAGCATCTGTCTGAGCAAGATAAAGTAGGTTATATCGACCGCGGTAAGAAAACCAAAACTGATGTTTGTGATGATCCGCAGCCACTCAAATTGCCAGAATAATAATATTGATTTACCCTAGGAGAAAACTTTGCAGCTTGTAGCCAGCGGCCAACTAAAAAAAATGGTAGTTCAACATAGCGATCCGGTAACGTATAAACTGCCTATTGGTGACGCTATGGTAGATATGAATGCCTTAGTGGGTAAAAGTATCCGTTTAATTACCGACGGCGCCATAAGTTGTGGTCACTGCGGGAGAAGAACAAATAAGAGCTTTGCACAAGGTTATTGTTATCCATGTTTTACTACTTTAGCACAATGTGACAGCTGTATAATGAGCCCGGAGAGGTGTCACTATCATCAAGGTACTTGCCGCGAGCCTAGCTGGGGAGAGAAGTTTTGTTTTCAAGATCACTTTGTTTATTTGGCAAATTCTTCAGGTGTCAAAGTAGGAATAACTCGCGGCACCCAGATTCCCACTCGATGGATAGACCAGGGTGCAATTCAAGCTTTACCAATAGTACGAGTTAAAACTCGACTTCAGTCGGGCTTGTTAGAGGTAGTGCTTAAAAATCATGTGGCCGATAAAACCAATTGGCGCACTATGTTAAAAGGTGAAGTTGACGATATTGATCTTATTGCACGCTGGGCTGAGTTAAAGGAGGAGATTACTCCTGAACTTAATGCGCTTATTGAACAACACGGCATCAATGCTTTTCAGCTGCTAGACAATCCAAAGCAGGAGCGCTTTAACTACCCAGTCGATGAGTATCCAGTCAAAGTCGCTAGCTTGAATTTTGACAAAACACCCACCATTGAAGGGCTACTAAAAGGGATTAAGGGCCAGTACCTTATCTTAGATTGTGGCGTGTTAAACATTCGTAAATTTGGCTCTTACCATGCTGTGTTATTTGCCTAGAAAGTCGTTTGTCTAAATAATACTTTGCTTAAACAAATATCCGGAGATTAGCAATGAAAGATGCCCAGCCCGGCACCGTGTACTTAAAAGATTACCGTCCTTCAGATTATCTTATCGATACTACCGATTTACATTTTTTGCTTGAAGACGAATACACTATTGTGACCAGCAAACTGACCATGCGCCGCAACCCTGCAGTAGCTGATCTTGATATGTCACTGCAGTTAGACGGTCAGGAACTTGAGTTGATGTCTATAGCGGTCGACGGTAAGAATTTAAACATCGATGAATACAGCATTGATGATGAACAGCTAATTATTCATACCTTGCCGCAGCAATTTGTGTTGGGCATTGTGACCCGTATCAGTCCATCGAAAAATACAACGTTAGAAGGCTTATATCGTAGCCGAACTATGTATTGCACCCAATGTGAGGCACAAGGGTTTAGGCGTATTACCTATTACTTGGATCGCCCTGATGTGATGTCACGTTTCACCACAACTATAGATGCCAGTGCCGACCAATTCCCTGTGCTGTTATCTAACGGCAACAATATTGCTAATGGTGAGTCTGGCGAAGGGCGACATTGGGTACGCTGGGAGGACCCGTTTCCTAAACCATGTTATTTGTTTGCTTTGGTAGCCGGTGATTTGGCACGAGTTGATGACAGTTTTACTACTATGTCTGGGCGTATTATAGGCTTGCAAATTTTTGTTGAGAGCAAAGATTTAGATAAGTGTAATCATGCAATGAATTCGCTAAAGCGAGCCATGAAATGGGATGAAGAAGTATATGGCCGTGAATATGATTTAGATATTTTTATGATTGTCGCCGTTGATGATTTCAATATGGGAGCAATGGAAAATAAGGGCCTTAATATATTTAATACCTCTTGTGTATTGGCTAAAGCTGAGACTACAACCGATGCTGGTTTTCAGCGAGTGGAAGGGATTGTTGCTCACGAGTATTTTCATAATTGGACGGGTAATCGGGTTACTTGTCGTGATTGGTTTCAGCTTAGCTTAAAAGAAGGTTTTACAGTTTTTAGAGACTCAGAATACTCTGCCGATATCGGCTCAAGAACGGTTAAACGGGTAGAAGATGTTACTTTGTTGCGAACGGCACAGTTTGCCGAGGATGCTGGGCCAATGGCGCATCCAATTCAGCCAGCATCTTATATGGAGATATCTAATTTCTACACCTTAACAGTTTACGAAAAAGGCGGGGAAGTGGTAAGAATGATTCGCCAGCTATTAGGTGAACAAGGCTTTAGAGCTGGCAGTGATTTATATTTTGATCGACACGATGGTCAGGCTGTAACCTGTGATGACTTTGTACAGGCAATGGCAGACGCTAGCGGCAAAGACTTTAGCCAGTTTAAATATTGGTATTCGCAGTCAGGTACCCCCCAAGTAGATGTGACGGCAAGCTTTGATGAGGCTGCAAAGACATATACGTTACATATGGCTCAGTCTTGTCCTCCAACCCCCGGGCAGGTAGAAAAGCAACCATATTTAATTCCAGTCAAAGTTTCGCTGTTAGGCGATGCCGGCGCTTTACCGTTAGTGTTACGCAATACTCAGGTTGATGTTGAAACCAGTGATAATACTGAAATGGTTTTGCAGTTAACTCAGCCGCAGCAAGATTTCGTTTTTGAAAATATTGGTGAGCGCGCTGTGCCATCATTGTTGCGTGGCTTCAGTGCGCCAGTGAAATTGGACTTCCCCTATAGTCGTGATGACTTAACCTTTTTAATGCAAAACGATAACGACGGTTTCAGCCGTTGGGATGCGTGTAATAAGCTAGCAGTAAAGATAATGCTAGAGCAGGTTGAGAATTTTAAAGCTGGCAATCATCTAAAAATTGACGAGCGCTTGTTAAGTACCTATAAAAACATACTTGCTGATGAGTCTCTCGACCCGGCAATGGTTGCTTTAATGCTGACTCTGCCTAGTGAGGCATATTTAAGTGAGCTAAGCGAAGTGATTTATCCTGCACATATTCATCGCGCAAGGCAAAGCATAAAAAAATTCATTGCCGAGCAGTTACAACAACAGCTGTTAGAAGCTTATCACCGTAATAAAGTAGTTGGTGATTATGATCCAAATAGTGAGCAGATAGCAAAGCGGAGTCTACGTAATGTTTGTTTAAGCTACTTGTCGTTATTAGAAGACACCGCTATTGCCCAGCTTTGTACTGAGCAACTCAATAACAGCGATAACATGACCGACGAAATGGCTGCCTTAGTAGCAATTGTGCATTCTCCCGCAGTCGTGTATCAAAATTTACGAGATGGTGTTTTGGCTGAGTTTTATCAGCGCTGGCAGAAAGAGTCTTTGGTTATTAATCAATGGCTACAAGTACAAGCAACTGCACCAGCAAGCGATGCACTGGCTAATATATATACGTTAATCGATAGTGATGTTTTTGAATGGAGCAATCCTAATAAAATTAGGGCAGTGGTGGGTGCGTTTTGTGGCAGTAATGCGGTTAATTTCCATCAAGCCGGTGGTGATGGGCATCAGCTATTAAGTGATGTGGTTATTCGGTTAAATAAGCGAAATCCGCAAATCGCTGCGCGTATTTTAGCGCCGCTCACCCGTTGGCGCCAGTTTGAACCTGAGGTGTCCGCGTCAATGAATTCATGTCTGCAGGAAATATTCTCGCAGCAGTCGTTATCCAAAGACGTGTATGAGGTAGTGGCTAAAAGCTTAGCAGGCTAGAGTTATCAGCTATTAATCGTTAGTATTTTTTAGTTTTTGTATAAAGGCGCTAGATCTTCACTGCTGGCGCCTTTATTTTTACTACGCCGCAATCGTTGCGCCTGACTCGCCACCGCTTTATATAACGAGTTGTCTACAGTTTTACCGCCATACACACTGGCTTCTAATTGGGTTAATAACGCCGCAAGATCTTTGTCAGCATATTGGGCGACAGCATTTATATGAGTAATTGCCGGCTTATTCCAATGCAGCGCTGCCCATTGTAGGCTTTTGCTGATGACGCTATTGGCATTTTGTTCTTTACAAGCCGATTGCAGTTTCTTAAATGCGTTAGCTTCTGTTAGCGCGTCAATCGCTAGTTTTTGGTCCACTTTGGGTTGAGCGCTACCTTTTTTAAATATGGCATAAATCAAGGTAATCACCCATAAGGCTGCAGCAATCAATGTAGCAATTTGCCAAGGCAATGC
>JBLHWB010000066.1:0-9868 GCA_047628915.1 Porticoccus sp.
TGAAAAAAATTCTAATCCCTCTCCCCACTTATGGCTTTGACCCAACCGAAGTAGCCATTCCGTGGAAACTGTTAACCGCCGCTGGGTTTGAAATCGCCTTTACCACGCCAACGGGCGGAAAAGCGTCGCCCGATAACAAAATGCTAACAGGTGAAAACCTAGGGGTATGGAGACCAGTTTTACAAGCACGCAAAGATGCGGTCGATGCATGCCGTGAGATGCAATCAAGTGAGCCTTTTTGTAAGCCTATTAAATACGATGACATAGCCGGGGCAAGCTTTGATGGGCTATTGCTACCTGGAGGCCATGACAAAGGCGTTAAGCAATACTTAGAATCAGCAGTTCTACAGCGACAGGTAGTTAGTTTTTTTACTGCTAACAAACCAGTAGCGGCGATTTGCCATGGTGTAGTTTTAGCTGCCAGAAGTATTGATCCGGCGACGAGTAAGTCAGTGATTCATGAATATAAAACCACTTGTCTGTTGAACTCTCAAGAATTACTCGCTTACAACTTAACGCGATTATGGTTAGGCGATTATTATCTAACCTACCCTGAAATTACCGTTGAAGACGAAGTGAACTCTGTTCTATCTAAAGTAGAGAATTTTATCAATGGACCATATCCCCTATTGAGAGACGATCATAATAAATTGACAAGAGGCTTTTTCGTTAAAGACAGGAATTATCTGTCTGCGCGATGGCCTGGAGATGCTTATAACTTTTCATTAGAGTTCATCAAAATGCTTAAAGAGCCTGCACTAATCTAAGATCAGTACAGCCTCTTTAACATTGTTTACTGCATGGCCTACTTAATTTCGCCAACACATTGAACTTACAATTTTAAAAAGACCACTGAACGCCAACTATGGCTGTGCGTGGTTTATTTGGTCTAGCTCCGTCTGGCTGGCGCGACACAATCGCCCGTTCATCCATTACATTTTCGACTTTCAGGAACACCACACTATCATCACTTAGATTGTAACGGCTGATGTAATCTATGACAAAAATGTCTTCGCTTTTACCAAAGTCAGCCGAGCTATTATTACAGCCCACATCCATACACATTTCATCGGTGTATTTAGCCACTAGATAATTGCCCCAACCATTATTACCTTCTAAGCCCAAACGCAAACTAAAGGTGTTTTCGGCAATAGATGGCAACTGATCGCCGTCCATAAAGCCGCTCGCCACATTGTCCTCGCTAATTGTTGCATCAGTATAGGTATACATAAGATCTACTGGCAGAGTGAAATCTCCCAACTCAAAGCTTGAGCTGGCCTGAAACTCTAGACCCGCAACAACCGCTTCGCCAGTCACAAAAGAACCCGAGGTATCACCGTTACTGCAAGGATTTGCATTTGAACAATTTTCCGTTTGGTTTTCAAAGTCACTATAAAAACCAACAACTTCAACAAACCAAGTACCGTTATAGCGAACGCCTGCTTCCCAATTAGTACTGGTCTCAGCCTCTTGATTCTCTTTCGCGCCGCCGCCTAATGGCGAGAAGCCTTTGTGAACCCCACCTAATACTTGCCAGCTAGTGCTTAAATCATAAGTAAAAGAGGCACCTGGTAACCATTGGTTATCGCTGTTACTACGGCGACTGTCTAATTCATTACGATCTTCATCAGCATACTGTTTACGCGAAGAATCAACATCTTCCCAGCGCAATGCAAGGTTTACATTTAGAGCGTCATTGACTGCCCAACTATCTACCGCCCACAATGAAGTAGCATCGGCTGTTTCTAAACGATTATTACTACCAGTAGGCGCTTTGATTCTATCAAATACTAATTGACCATCGATCTGGCTATAGTATTCAACCGGCTGAAAGCGATCCATTTCGTCTTCGTGGATCCGTCCACCCAAAGCCAATTGATGGTTACCAAGCGCCACATCAAAATTCAATTCAACGCCGCGCGACGTATACTCGCGATTGTTGTGCTTATACTGCAGATCAGTTACGTCTTCAGTACCGTCCAAAACACCTTGCGCAAACGCATCACCGGCGTTGGCTGCATCGACTAACTTACCACCGCCGCTTAACTTAAACCAATCACGGGCAAATTCATTGTAATAAGCAGTAGCGCTCATCGACACACTGTCATTCAGCTCATTCCGATAAACCAGATTGTAACCACTGTGGTCATTGTCCATTTGGTCAATCTCTGACAAACCATAGCGTCGATCTTCGTCGCGGTTGAAGTCAACATCGGTTAAACCAAGATAGGTCTCATCAGAAACCTCTTCTGAGTACTGTGCCTTAAATGCCAGACTCTGAGACTCGCCCTCCCATAGCAACTTAACGAGGTAATCACTGATGTCATAACCGGTATCACTATTACTACCATCAATATCTTTAAACCCATCGGCACTGCGCTGCGCTGTTTCGATCAGAAAGCCAAAATCACCACTGCGGCCACCATAGTTAGCCAATAGATCAGCCTCGGCGTTCTCGCCGTAAGACAGATTAATATTACCGCTCATTTCGTCAGGAATAGGTGTTGAGATCAAATTGATGACACCACCAGTAGTCTGCGGGCCGTAGCGTAACAGTGGCGCGCCCTTTAGCACTTCAACAGCATGCATTCTGCTAGTAGTGGGAAAGTAATAGGCGGCCGGATTAGAATACGGCGCCGGAGCAATCAAAACGCCATCTTCCATTAAGGTAACTTTAGAAGAACGCTCAGAACTTGCGCCACGAATACCAATATTAGGACGAAGACCATAGCCGTCTTCTTCCTGAATATAGATACCCGGAATAGTCTTCAGTAATTGATTAATATCGCGAGCGGCCTCAATTCCCAGCTGCTCACTGTCGATAACCGAGCCAGTACCGGCCAATAGCCTGGCATCCTGCTTACTGCCAATAATAGACACCACTTCCATTGCTTGACTGTTGGCATAGGCTGCACTGCAAAGCGCTGCAGCAATGGCCCCAAACATAATTCCTCGTTTCATACTTACATTCCCCTGGTTCTTAATAGTTTGTGTTTATGTAGAAAGATAAGGATGATAATAGTAATGATTATCATTTGCAACAGTATTGTATTCTCATTGGCAGAAAAAGAAATTTAGACCGAAAATAAGCTGCATTCGCTTACTTTTGCTGTAATACCTATTATCTGATTAGTTTGAAATTTAGATTTCCAACCTGGAGTAAGCAGCCTTAGTGGTAACAAACGTATAAAAAGCCATGAAGTTTGAGAAAAATATCGCATTTTTTGATTTGTTGCGGATTTAGGTAACTGATAGGCTGCGAAATGAGTTGCCAGCTTGGGAGACTTTCGAATTGACTGGCAGACACTCTAACAATTTTATACCTAATAGTTATGTGCTCTACCTTCGAGAATATAACTACTGGGCAATAAAAAACATCTAAGGAAAGGAGTTAAATAGCACTAAGACAAGATCTGCCTAACCAAAACTACTGAGCTAAAAAATCACCCCTAACTCTATCATCAGACCTAAACAAACCACCTAAGGCTGTAGTCTGTGTACTAGAATTTGAATCCATAACGCCCCTAGCCTTAACACAATAATGCGCCGCATCAATTCGTACCGCGACATTTTCTGTCCCCAGCAGTGCTTGCAACGCGACTAACACTTGTCGAGTCAGGCGCTCTTGCACTTGTGGGCGTTGAGAAAAGAACCGTACTAGACGATTAATTTTAGACAAACCAATTATTTTGTCACTGGGGATATAAGCTACTGACGCAAAGCCGTCGATCGTGACAAAGTGATGTTCACAAGTACTGGTAAGGTCTATGTCTTTCACCTTAACCATTTCGTCAACATTCATTTTGTTTTCAATCACAGTAATTTTAGGAAAGCTTGAGTAATCAAGACCAGAAAATATTTCATCTACATACATTTTTGCAATGCGATGCGGCGTATCCATTAAACTATCATCGGTTAAATCTAAACCTAAGGTCTCTACCACGTCGGTCATGGCAGCTTGAATTCTCTCAACCTTTTGATCACGAGTTAACTCGTTCTCAATCATTGGCGTCTCTAAGCCTTTTTCAATCAACGCAGCTCTTACTAACAGAGCTTCTGCAGAGTATGCTTTTTGTAAACTAAGTAAGTTTCTTTGTGCGCGCGCAGTTTCCATAGGATTCGCCTCGTTGTCGCGATTGTTTAGGGTTAATTTATCAGAGTTGTTTACGAAAAAAACTCTTAGTTAGATCAGTCTAGTTCTGACGACTCGCACTAAGTGTTATGCCGACTGAATCTGCAAAACGGAGTGCATGGGGTTTATCTACCGTGATTTGTGCACGGGTAACCTCTTCATTACTCATTACTACCGCTAACAGCTCGGCTGCTAGTTTTTCTAACAATCTAAACTTACCTTGTTCTACCAAGCTTATAATCTGTTTGGTAATAGGTTTGTAATTAAGTGCATTCAATTCATCGTCGCTTTCACAGGCTTGGCCTGCAAGGTAGCTAATTTCAGCATTAACCACAACATCTTGACGTTTACTTAATTCTTCTGGATTAAAACCAATATAGGTTCGCAAACGCAAGTCACGGATGTTAATAATCGCATCGTCAAAAATAATTTCAGCAGATTTCTTATTTAACACAGTCATATCTACAGCGCTTGTTGCGGACATAATATTTTTCCTGTTGCTATCATTGATTCAATATACGCCTAACCAATAAAAATGGCTCACATTAAATTTTACTAACATTCAAGCATTGACTCACGACAATCGTCTATCAATAATTGTAGTTGTTTACGCCGCCGCTGCCAGCCTTGACTGTTTAGCCTGGCAACAATAGATATTGCGCGGTCACGATAATATTATTGTTAGGCGTTGGCATAACAGTCGTAAATGAGCATGCGCAAAATTAATCTTTTGACTAACTCTGCGTCTGCGCTCTATGGCCATGATTTATCGCTAGGCCTCTTTTTGCCACTTAGCTTTGCGATAATACAGACGCCAGGATGTAGTTTTACCATCCACTTCAGAAGTTAAATAATGCTCTTTAGTTTTACGGCTAAAGCGAATTACCACGTCGTTTCCATCGGGGTCTTTAGTTGGGCCTTTAAAGATAAAATTGTACTTTTTATCGATCTGATCCTTGTACGGCAAAATTTCAGCTAACTGGGGCGAGCGCGTTTCACGATTCTTAGGATACTTACTAGCCGCTAAGAATAGCCCTGCGGCACCGTCACGCAAAATGTAATGGTCTTCTACTTTACGACAAGCCAAATCTGGCATTGGCACTGGATCCATTTTTGGCGGTGCAGCTTCACCGCTTTTAAGTAGCTTGCGGGTATTTTTACAGGTATCACTGGTACAGCCAAAATATTTTCCAAAGCGGCCGGTTTTAAGCTGCATGTCTTGAGCACATTTATCACATTCTAAAACGGGTCCTTCATAGCCTTTAATTTTAAACTTGCCTTGTTCAACTTCAAAACCTAAACAGTCTGGATTGTTACCACATACATGTAGCTTACGGTCTTCATCGATCAGATAAGAATCCATGGCCAAATTACATTTTTTACAGCGATGTTTAGTGATCAGTAAACGTGACTCAGCTTCTTCATCAGCGTCGACGCTTACGGCTTCATCGCCCGACACTAAGTTGACAGTACATTTGCAACGTTCTTTAGGCGGCAAGGCATAACCAGAACAACCTAAAAACACTCCCGTACCCGCAGTACGAATTGTCATTGGGCGTTCACAATCAGGACAAGCAATATCAGTTAGCGTCGGATCATTGGGACGCATACCGCCTTCTTCTGCACCAGCTTGCTCCAACTGTTTGACAAAGCCTTGGTAAAAATTGGTCAACAACTCCTTCCAATCAGCTTCGCCAGCGGCAACTGTATCCAACGACTCTTCCATAGTGGCAGTAAAGTCGTAGTTCATTAAATTACCAAAGTTTTCATTCAAACGATCAGTGACGATGTCGCCCATTTTTTCTGCGTAAAAACGTCTATTTTCAAGCCGTGCATAACCACGATCTTGAATGGTAGAAATAATTGCAGCATAGGTCGAAGGGCGACCGATACCTTGCTTTTCTAATTCTTTTACCAGCGCCGCTTCACTGAAGCGAGCGGTTGGTTTAGTGAAATGCTGAATTGGCTTAAGCTCTTTCAGGTCAAGTACTTCACCTTTGCTTACATCTGGCAATTCAATATCGTCATCTTTAGTTGACGCCGTTGGTTGCGCTCGCAAAAAGCCATCAAACAACATAATACGGCCACGGGTACGCAGCTCATATTCTTCAGCAGTAACAACCAAACTTGTACTAGTAAACTTAGCAGGCACCATCTGGCAAGCTACAAATTGGCGCCAAATCAGCTCATACAAACGCTGGGCATCACGCTCCATGTCATCCATATTAGTAGACTTAACATCTACATTGGCTGGGCGAATCGCCTCATGCGCTTCTTGTGCACCTTCTTTAGAACCATATTTAATCGGCGCTTCAGGTAAATATTTTTTTGAATATTCTTTGACTATAAATTCGCGACATTGCGCAACAGCACCCTCACTCAAATTGGTCGAGTCAGTACGCATATAAGTAATGTAACCACCTTCGTATAAACGCTGCGCCATGGTCATGGTCTTTTTAACGCTATAGCCCAAGCGAGTACTGGCAGCCTGCTGTAAACTAGAGGTAATGTAAGGCGCGCCTGGCTTACTACTGGTTGGCTTGTCTTCACGGCTTTGCACAATATATTGCGCCGGTTTTAATACCGCCAAGGCTTTATTGGCATCTTCTTCGTTAGTCGGTCTAAATCCTTTACCTTGGAATTTTTTTACGTCCATTGCCAACAGTGCATCTTTAGCCGTAGTTAAGTCGGCTTTTACTTCCCAGTATTCTTCTGGAATGAAGGCACGAATCTCACGTTCACGCTCTACCAGCATTTTTACTGCAACCGATTGCACACGTCCGGCAGACAAACCACGGGCAACTTTAGCCCACAGCAATGGCGACACCATAAAACCAACAATGCGGTCTAAAAAGCGGCGACCTTGTTGCGCGTTTACCCTGTCTATATCTAACTCACCGGGAGAATCAAATGCTGCTTTGATCGCTTTTTCAGTAATTTCATTAAACACTACGCGCTGATACCGACTCTCATCACCACCAATAGCCTCGCGCAAATGCCACGCAATAGCCTCTCCTTCTCTATCCAAATCCGTTGCGAGATAGATTTTATCGGCTTTTTCAGCAAGCTTTCTCAGCTCAGCAACAACTTTTTCTTTGCCGGGCAATATATGGTATTCCGCAGCCCAGCCATTTTCAGGGTCTATACCCATACGGCGAATTAACTGCTCTTTGGCTTTCTTCTTTTTGTGTATCACCTTTTTGTCAGGCGACAACTTACGCGTTATAGCCGCTTGTTTAGCCCGCTCTTTGGGATCTACCGCTTTGCCACTGCCACCAGTGGGCAGGTCACGAATATGGCCAACACTCGATTTAACAATAAAATCTTTACCCAGATATTTATTGATAGTTTTGGCTTTGGCAGGTGACTCTACTATTACTAGCGATTTGCTCATAGTGTATTTTTTACAACCCAGTTGACTTAAAAATGTGGCAGTGTTTGCTTTAAAGGTGCGATTTATAAGCTGCCACCAAGCATCGGTCAAGGGCTTAGTTAAAAATATACCTATATAGGTAATTGATTAGACTAGGAAAAAGGTAGTTTTATGGGCGCTATTGCTATAGAGGTAAAATTGTTTTAAATCAAATACTTAAGGATTGTTTTTATACCATAATAAAAGCTGCAAAAAAGTACCTGAAATTATTTTTAGCTGATCTACCCCACCAGTCTCCTTCCAGCACAGGCTTGCACTATTTCCAACCATCTCAAGTAAATAGCTCGATTGCGGCAATTGCATCATCAACTCGCCCAACCGCCCGTCTACAGTGCGCTCTTTTTCATTCTGCCAAGCGATGATTATTCCGGCTTCATTACGTACAGGGCTAAAGAGCTGTTTGCTATTAATGATAGAGCGTTTATGCCCTCTTAAAAAATAGCTGTATTTTGCCACCGTGTCGGATTCGACCTGTCTAATCTGCTCAGGCCGAGGGACTATTTGAGGGTTCAATCCTTGAGCGCGAGCATCCATTCTAAGCTGCGCTAATTGTTTTTCTCGAGTGGACGGCTGCATCCACATAATTGGCCCAACAACTAAGCTGACAACGCCAATAATTAAAAAATACGGAAATAAACTCTCGAATGACACAACTCTACTCTTTTATAATCTATTGCGGCCTTGATCTATCTCAACAAGGTGAGTGTTTAGTCTTTACAGCGGCCGCAGGCGTGATATGTTGTTTTATACTTTAACAGTAACGCATGAGGAATGACCATGTCGGATTACAACCACTTACTATTGGCGATTGATTTATCAGAGCATTCAGATCAGGTGGCGGCTAAAGCACGCCATATCGCTGATGCCAGCAATGCAAAGCTCAGTGTTATTCATGTGATAGAACCCATCAGTTTTAGCTACGGTGGCGACATCCCGCTTGATTTCACTTCTATTCAAGAGGACATTCAAGCACAAGCGAAAACTCAACTGGCGAAACTCGGTGTCGAATACGGTATTAATGAGGAAGATCAATACATTATGCTGGGACGACCTGAAAACGAAATCCACGGCCTTGCTGAAGAAATTGATGCGAACCTTATTGTTGTCGGTAGCCATGGACGTCATGGCTTAGCGCTTATATTTGGCTCAACCGCTAACGGTGTATTGCATGGCGCGGGCTGTGACGTCTTGGCAGTGCGCGTTAAATCTTGATGAAAGCAATAGATTGATAAGAGTACGATCTTAATGAGGGTGAAATCCTGATGAGGGCTACACCCTGACTAACGACTACCCGCTTGTTGATATAGGTGTAAATCTAACCAGCAGTCAGTTTAAAGATGACAGAGCCGACGTTATTTCGCGGGCACTGGCTGCCAATGTGTCTACATTAGTGGTAACTGGTACTGACTTAGCCTCCTCTCAAGCCGCTAACGCCTTGTGTGAGCAAAACCCAGCAAACTTGCGGCATACCTGCGGGGTACATCCGCACAATGCAGACAGCGCCACTGAAGACACTTGGCGAGCAATCAAACAATTAGCAAAATCTGACAATGTCTGCGCTATTGGTGAAATGGGCTTGGATTTTAATCGCAACTTTTCCACCCCTGAAAATCAAATTGCGGCTTTTACTGCTCAGCTAGAGATAGCCGTCGAATTAGAAAAGCCGGTTTTCTTACATGAGCGCGATGCCTTCGATACTCAATATCCCCTGCTTAACGATTTCCGCGACAAAATATGCGGTGGTGTTGTGCATTGTTTTACTGGCAACGCAGAGCAGCTAAAACACTATTTAGATTTAGATTTGTATATTGGCATTACCGGTTGGGTGTGTGACCCCAAACGTGGCAAAGAGCTTTATGAACTGGTTAAGACTATTCCTAGTGATCGCTTGTTGATTGAAACGGATGCGCCCTATTTAATGCCTAAAAATGTCGCCAAAAGTGATTTGGGAGATGTTAGGTCGCGGCGTAATGAGCCGTGTTTGTTGCCGTGGGTGTTAAAGACTATTGGTGAGGCCCGGGGGAATTCTTATGAAGAGCTTGCGGTAGCAACTAGCGATAATGCAAAGCGGTTGTTTGGGCTTTAAGCTTGAGTTGCTGACTGGACAGGTTTCGCCTGCTGGCGAGTTACTTTTCTTTTGTGTGAAAAGAAAATGTAACCAAAAGAAAGCACACCAAGCTTTGTCGCCCTTCGGGGAACCTGAGCTATTAAGAAAATAGTGATCGCTCGGTAACTCGCCTTCGGCTCAAACATCCCTCGCTTTTCATCACTGTTTTTTTAATAACTCAGGCGACTTCAGACTG
>JBLHWB010000067.1:0-9702 GCA_047628915.1 Porticoccus sp.
ACGGTGTTGATGTGTTTTTGAATGCGAAAGTTCTTTTTGCCCCAGGTAAGGCAGCCAATGCCGGTGGCGTTGCAGTGTCGGGTTTAGAGATTAGTCAAAATGCTAGTAAGGTGTCATGGGATGCTGAAAAGTTAGATGGCTTGCTAGTAGACATTATGCAAAGTATTCATCATAAGTGCGCAAGCCATGGGGCTACTAAAGACGATGACTATATCAACTATGTCAAAGGTGCCAATATTGCCGCCTTTGAAAAAGTTGCCGGGGCAATGCTGGCCTATGGAGTGGTCTAGCGCTTACCCAATTAGTCGCGAATATTACTAATCCATACCGTTTGATAGGGCGACAGAGTCAAGTGTGGCAAATCACCGCTGCACTGCTCATCGGCTATTAAGTCAATCCAGTTTTGATTATCAATAAGATTGATAGAACTTAATGATAGTTCTTGCTCTTCATCTGAAATGTTACTGATGCAGAAAATACTTTGCTGTCGGTTAATACTTTGCCGCCAATAGCCAAATAGCTTATCGCCTAAATGCAAAGTAAATTGCGTAGCATTAGGATGGAACGCCGCTTGTTTGCGACGGATCGCCAGTAAGTTTTTTAATCGACTAAAAACCTGGTAGTGGCTGCTAGCGGGGTCATTAAGTAAGGGTTCTAATTCATCAACATCCCACTGGCGACGGTTAATCGAACGACTACTACCGGTATTCTCCATCCGTTGTAAGTCATTATGGGTGCCAAACAAGCTGTGAATATAAATCCCTGGAATGCCTTCTAGCCCTAGCATAACAGCGTGAGCACAAACGAAGCGCTGGATGGCATATTGATCAGGACCTTTGACGGTGCCTTGCAGGGCATCGAATAATGAGATGTTCATTTCATAGGGCCGCTGCTGACCATCGGCCAGACTGCGCCATGAAATCTTTCCACCAAAACTTTGAATGGTGTCGGTTAGCTGAATAAGTTCATCGTCATCTAAAAGACCCTCTACCGGCCTTAGGCCGATACCGTCATGAGAGGCGATAAAATTAAAATAGGTTGTACCTTGCTGTGCGGGTGGCATGCTCATCATCCATTGTTTTAAATGGAAGCTTTGGCCAGTGAGTAAGGCGTGAACCAGCAGCGGCGGCAGCGAAAAGTTATACACGCAATGGGCTTCGTTGCCATTACCAAAATACGACAAATTTTCACGATTAGGAATGTTGGTTTCAGTAATAATTACGGCGTCTGCTCTAGCATGCTCTATTAGGGTCCTAAATAGCCTGACCATTTCATGCGTTTCTGGCAAATTAATACAGTCGCTACCAACCTTCTTCCATAAAAAGGCAATGGCGTCCAATCGAAAGATAGAAATACCGCTGTCCAAATACTGTCTAATAATAGAAATAAATTGTTCTAATACTTCGATGTTTTGAAAATTAAGATCGACTTGATCGTGACTAAAAGTACACCACACATATTTTGTGCCAGTTGCAGTTTCAACTTCGCGTAGTAGGTCGTTGGTGCGGGGGCGAACAACCGCTGACAAATCATCGGTCGGTTGGGCGGTAACAAAATAGTCGGCGCCGGGGTTTTCACCTTTTATAAAATTATCAAACCAGTGGCAGCGCGCAGAGCAGTGATTCACCACTAAGTCAGCCATTAGTCGATAGTCTTCGGCTATTTTTTCAATGTCAGACCAATCCCCTAGTGACTCGTTAACACTGGAATAGTCGATAACCGAAAAACCATCGTCAGAGCTCCAAGGGTAAAATGGCAGTATATGCATACTTGAAGCGCTATCGTTAACATAGGTATTAAAAAAGCTGTGCAGAGTATGTAATGGTTTCTCCCCAGCGCGCAGCAAGGTATCGCCATAGGTAATAATAATACTGTCTTCTTGGGTCCATTGATTTTGATAGGGTTCTGGTGCCTTACTATCAGCACTAAGCCTCATTATTGCCAGCAAGCTAGTAGCCAGCGTGGCGCATTGTTCCTCGGTCAGCAGATCCTTATAGATAAACGTTAAATGCTGAAAGACACGGTCATGTAATGCAGTTGTGACATCACTTGCGGGAATCATTTAGTCGGCTCCGAACTCTTCGTTATCTGCCTCGACGGCGGCAATTATTTGCTGGTGGATATCAGGTATGGCGCTTTCTACTCGGTTCCAACTGGGGATGAATGGTCGCTCCATCGGGCGGTCCAAAAATATTTCGCCGGCCTTCATAATATTTTGGGCAAACAGCTCTACCGCTTTTTCTTCTTGGTGAACATCTAAGGTAAGCCCATTCATTAAGGCATCATTATTGTAAGTTTCAACAAAATCTAAGCCAATACGATAATAAGTAGCTTTTAAAGTACGAAATGTTTCGTTATTAAATGTCACCCCGCGAGTGGCGAGCTTTCGGTACATAGCTTTGGCTATATCGATAGACATTCTTGACAAGCCTTGTTCTGGGTCATCAAGGCTAAGCTCTTGATGTTTGTGATCATAGGTGTCGGCAATATCGACTTGGCATAATCTATTATTAGCATAGTTGCGATAAACCTCAGACAACATGCCAACTTCTAAGCCCCAGTCGCTAGGTATGCGCAAGTCGTTGAGCACATCGCGGCGGAATGAAAACTCACCGGCTAAGGCGTAGCGAAAGCTATCCATATAGTCCAAATAATCAGAGTGACCAACGGTCTTTTTCAGTGCTCTAATCAGTGGTGTAACCAATAGGCGGCAAACGCGGCCATTAATTTTGCCATCGGCAACCCGCGAATAATAGCCTTTGCAAAACTCATAGTTAAACTGCGGATGGGCTACCGGGTAGATAAGACGTGCTAACATCTCACGGTGATAGGTTACAATGTCACAATCGTGTAAGGCGATTGATTCAGATTTTCCGCTTGCTAACAAATAACCCATGCAATACCAAACATTACTGCCTTTGCCGCGCTCTTTTGGTGCTAGGTCTAGGTCTTTAAGTTGCGCATCAATGGCTTGCATCCTAGGGCCGTCATTCCACAATACGCGATGTGGCTGTTTCAGTTCTTTGAAAAATTTCAGCGCGTGGCGGTACTGCTTTTCGTCGGCGCGATCCAGACCGATTACGATTTCATTAAGATAATTAACTTGGCTAAGTTCTTTAACTATATTAACCAGTGCATCGCCTTCAAGTTCAGAATAAAGTGATGGTAAAATCAACGCCATTGGCCTGCGTTTACTAAATTTTAGTAAATCTGCTTCTAAATCAACTAGTGGCCGGTCGGACAAATTATGTAAGGTGGTGATAATGCCGTTTTGGTGAAAGTCGCCCATAGTAATAATCCTTGTATCTGTCTGTTAAAGAGAAATATTCAGTTGCTGCAGTATTGTTCTCACACCTTCGTCCCAGCCTGCTGGCCCCAACAGGTTAGATTTTAAAAGCTTGTCACTGCGCGCCATTTCAGGAAAGTCATGTAATGGCGAGCGAATTAACAATGCATAGTCCGCAGCCTCCAGCATGCTTACATCGTTGCCACTGTCGCCGATGGCAATGGTGATTATCTGTTTGTTGGGGTATTGGTCTTGATACAACTGCGTAACCAGTTTGAGAGCGCGTCCTTTACTGCAGTCGCCGCTAACGGTAATAAAGCGGCCGCCTTGCTGAGTCACCCCGCCATTACTGCTAATTGCAGCAAAAAACTGTTGTTCTTGTTGTTTGCTGCCAAGCCATTTTACCGGCTCACTGTAATCGCGCTGGTTGGCGAGCGCGGCATCTTCATCGTTTAAACCTGTTAGTTGTTCTATACCCGCACTACCTTGGGCAAAAAAATAGGTAAATTGATTGGGGAAGTCAGCTTGTAATGCCGCTAGTAGCGACAGCCATTTTTGCCGCGGGGGGCAATCTGACAGGCAATGGAAACCGTTAAGTAAGCTACTGCCTGCTATCGGAGCGGTAAAATAGTTTTTAGGGATAAAAGATGCCGCCCCGTTTTCGCTGATAAAAGGGTGACGATTAGTGAGTAGTTTTCTTAAGGCCACAATTTCAGCGCAGGTTTTACTGCTGGTAGGTATTACCGGAATGCCTATTCCTTCGAGAGCCCCTAACAACGGATGCGCCGGCCCAAACTGGTAGCTGTTGTGGTCAAGTAAGCTACCGTCTAAATCGGTAAAAATTATCGCTAGACTATTGTTGCCGTTCATAGGTTTTGTGTTTAATTCATCCATTGTTACATGATTGTTGTTATTGCTAGATATTGCAATTATCGCGCCAGAGTTAAAGTCTTGAATTAAGACGGCAGGCCCGCGCCATCGCTTTGACTTATACGCTATGCACTAAATTGGTAATGCCTTAATGGCATGCACTGCAGCGGTGCGATTTTCTGGTATGGTTGGTGACAAGCGTTAGATGCTAATAAGTGGTCGCGGTAATTTACAGTTTAGGGTTAGACTTCAATGAAATAGCCTTTTTGTGATTCTAGACTGCTTACAATGGCGCTAAATCGTAGCTTTACCTTCCTGCATAGCGAGAGACCGTAATGGCAAAGCAATTTGATATTGTATTTTTTGGTGGCATGGGCGACTTGGCTTTGCGCAAGCTATTGCCGGCAATGTATCGCAGTGAAGTTGACGGTGAATATGCTGATGATTGTCGAATTATTTTGACCTCACGCAAAGACCTGAGCAGCGCAGAATTTGAAGCCAAAGTTAAAACCAGTCTTGCTGATGAGTTAGCGGCAGATGAAAATGTGGATACTAATTGGCCGCAGTTTTTTACCCGGCTTGAATGCGTGAGTTTAAATATCAGCGCAGGTGGCGATGAGTGGGTTGATTTTTCCAACTCCTTTAAAGGCCGTGAAGATATTCTGCGTATATTTTATCTTTCAATACCGCCAGGTATTTACGAGCCTTGTAGTGAGAATTTGGCTAAATATAAGCTTATTTCTAAGACTGCAAGAATCATTCTAGAGAAACCTATTGGTGTCGACTTAGCGTCAGCTAAAATAATTAACGCTACTGTAGGGCAATTTTTTGATGAAGATAATATTTACCGAATTGATCACTACTTAGGTAAAGAGACAGTTCAAAATCTACTGGCACTCAGATTTACTAATGTTTTGTTAGGTGATGTTTGGGACAATAACAGTATTGATCATGTGCAAATAAGCATCACCGAAACAGTCGGTTTAGAAGGGCGGGCTGGTTATTATAATGATGTTGGTGCGCTGCGCGACATGATGCAAAACCATTTGCTGCAGTTGCTGTGCTTGGTGGCGATGGAGCCACCCCACGAAATGAATGCCGATAATTTACGCGCTGAAAAACTGAAAGTATTAAAAGCCTTAAAACCCATCAATGAAGATAATATTGCGCAAACTATAGTACGTGGGCAGTACGGTGAAGGTGTATTAAATAATCAAGTTGCCAATGCCTATGTTGATGATCTGGGTAGCGATTATGGCGGCAGTGATATTGAAACCTTTGTCGCATTAAAAGCAGAAATAGGTAACTGGCGTTGGGCTGGCGTACCGTTTTATCTGCGCACCGGAAAGCGCCTAAAAAAACGTGCGGCAGAAATATTAATTGAGTTTAAAACACTGCCGCATGCAGTATTTCCACCGGCATTTGGCAAAGTGCAACCCAATCAGTTGAGGATAAAATTACAGCCCGATGAAGGTATTGAACTGACTTTGATGGGGAAAAAAATGCATGGCCGTGAAATGCGCTTAAAGCCGGTTACCTTATCGTTTGATTTTGCTGATTCATTTGATGGCCATGTTAGGCCAGCCTATCAACGACTAATTTTAGACGTGGTTGATGGCAATTCTAGTTTGTTTTTGCATCGTGAAGAAGTAGAGCAAGCCTGGTCATGGATAACACCTATTTTAGAATGTTGGAAGGCTGATAACGATAGTAAACCTGCTAGCTATTCATCAGGTAGCTGGGGGCCGTTGGCGGCTGAATTAATGATAGAGAAAGATGGCCGCAGTTGGTTTGAACCGGGCAGTAAATAATGCGTAAAGAGTACTTTTTTAGCGACAAGCAAGCGTTGGTTGCTGCATGCACAATGGCTATTAGCGGCATAGTCGATGCTGCTGAGGAAAGCGGGGGTGCGACTTTATTAGTGTCGGGGGGTTCTACTCCGAAAGCGATTTATACTCAGTTAGCCAATACAGACTTAGCTTGGCACAAGGTTAGCATCGCCATGGTTGATGAAAGATATGTGCCATTGACCCACCCTGACAGCAATGAGGCAATGATTAAATCTTGCTTAGTGACTGGCAAGGCAAGTACTGCCGCCTTTAATGGTTTATATAGCAAGGCGGGCTCCTTAGCTGATGCGGCTAAAAATACTGAACAGATTTATTCTAGTCTGGCTAAAGGCAGCGACATAATCATTTTGGGTATGGGCAGTGATGGCCATACCGCATCACTGTTTCCGGGCGCTGATGGAATTACTGCGGCGATGGATAAAACCAGTCAGCGTATTGTTTTCCCTTTGGTAGCAAGGAAATCTGAAGTCACCGGTGAGAATCTTGAACGAATTAGTTTGGGTTTAATGGCCATTTTGTCGGCAAAAAAAATCATATTGTTGATAACTGGCGATGACAAATTAGCAGTCTATAAACAGGCGTTAACTGCGGACGCCAATGAATTACCTGTTGCAGCGGTGTTGCAGCAAAATGCCACTCCCGTCGACGTTTATTGGGCTCCTTAGTGGATATGCGTCACGAATACAGTAGGTCAATGCTATTAATAAAGTAGGTAAGTCTTATGAATAAAGTCATTGAAGAAGTCACTAATACGATTATCGAACGCAGCCATAAATCGCGGCAAGATTATTTGACGAGAATGGCTAATGCGAAAAATGCCGGCCCGGCCAGAAATCGTATCTCTTGCGGTAACTTGGCCCACGGTATGGCCGCCTGCAGCAGCGATGACAAGTCGGGTTTAACCGAAAATGTAAAATCCAATGTCGCTATTATCTCGGCCTACAACGATATGTTATCGGCGCATCAGCCTTATTTTGAATATCCCGCACAGCTAAAGGCGGCTATTAGTGCCGCCGGTGGTATTGCTCAATTTGCCGGTGGCGTGCCGGCAATGTGTGACGGTGTTACCCAAGGCCGCACGGGAATGGAAATGTCATTATTTAGTCGCGATGTAATCGCCATGGCTACTGGCATTTCACTTTCTCACGATATGTTTGATGGCATATTGTGTTTAGGCATTTGCGACAAAATTGTACCGGGGTTGTTGATAGGTGCACTGTCGTTTGGTCATTTACCTGCGCTGTTTGTACCAGCTGGGCCTATGCCATCGGGCCTGCCTAATGATGAAAAAGCCAAAGTTCGCCAGCGCTATGCCGCCGGTGAAATTGGCCGCGAAGAATTACTAGCTGCCGAAGCTGCTTCTTATCATAGCGCCGGTACTTGTACTTTTTATGGCACGGCCAATACCAATCAAATGTTGATGGAAATAATGGGCTTACATTTGCCCGGTGCATCTTTCATTAATCCCGGTACGCCACTGCGCCATGCGCTAACAGATGCCGCAGGGCAAACTGTTTTACGCCATAGTGCCAGCACTGATGACTATAGGCCTCTGTGTGATGTGATTAGCGAAAAAACACTGGTAAACGGTATTGTAGGGTTGCTAGCGACGGGTGGCTCGACTAATCAAACTATTCACCTGATTGCCATTGCGCGGGCCGCCGGGATTATTATTAATTGGGACGACTTCTCGCATTTGTCCAAAGTCGTACCATCGCTGGCGCGGATATATCCTAATGGCCCTGCTGATGTAAATCATTTTCAAGCGGCTGGTGGTATGGGCTTTCTTATCACTCAGTTGCTAAGCGCTGGTCTACTCCACAACGACGTTGTTACAGTGGCCCCTGCTAACGGCTTGTCGCCTTATATGAGCGAGCCGAAGCTGCAAGGTGATAATTTAGTATGGAGCGCTGCGCCTCTAGCTAGCTTAGATGAAGCTGTATTGGCGCCTGTCAGTAAGCCATTTAGTGAAGAGGGTGGCCTGCTGGTACTTGATGGCAATCTTGGTCGCGGGGTAATCAAAGTATCGGCAGTAGCGCCCGAGCGCAGAATTGTGGAAGCGCCGGCAGTGGTGTTTAATGATCAGTCAGATTTGATCGGCGCGTTTGATCGCGGCGAGTTAGAGAAGGACTTTGTTGCGGTAGTACGGTTTCAAGGCCCTAAAGCGAATGGTATGCCAGAGCTACATAAGCTGACGCCGCTGTTAGGTGTATTGCAAGACAAAGGCTTCAAAGTGGCATTAGTGACTGACGGGCGGATGTCAGGCGCATCAGGCAAGGTTCCAGCTGCAATTCATATGACACCTGAAAGTTTATGCGGTGGTGTTTTAGCATTAGTTAAAGATGGTGATGTAATAAGGCTAGATGGGGTGGTAGGTAGTTTAATGCTATTGGTTGAGGATGCTGAGTTAGCCCAGCGAATTCCATTAATTCCTGATCTAACAGCAAATCAATTTGGCAATGGCCGCGAACTATTTTCGATATTTAGAGATAATGTTGGCCCAGTAGAAGACGGTGCTAATAGCTTAATTTAATCAATGGCATAAATATGGAACAAACAATTGTCGCCGACATAGGTGGCACCAATACACGGTTTGCAATCGCAACTAAGACATCAACTGGCTTTGATATTTCAGCTAAATGGATTCAAGCTAGTGATAACTTCTCTGGCTTGGAAGATGCCTTGGCTGCGTATTTACAAACCATAGACAGTGCCAATATCACTAAAGCCTGTTTAGCGGTTGCAGGACCTATTGTCGATGGCAAGGTGCGGGTAACTCGCCAAGGCTGGGACGCGTCAATTAGTGCAATGCAAAAACAGTTTGGTTTTAGCGATTTTAATTTGGTTAACGATTTTTCCGCGCTTGCATTTTGCCTGCCTTATTTGGGTAAAGCAGACACCTTAGACATATACCGGCAAGGTGAAGCGGGTGTGGGTGTAAAGGCGATTATTGGCCCTGGTACCGGCTTTGGTGTTGCCGGTTTAATGCCAACAAATAATAGTTGGCAATTGATTGACGGCGAAGGCGGGCATATTTCTTTTGCGCCGACCAATGCCTTAGAAATTGAAATACTAAAAGTGCTAATGACTCGCTCTCATCGGGTATCGATTGAATCAATATTGTGTGGCCCAGGCTTGGTTAATTTGTATAGCGCAATGGCCGCAGTACGGGGCGAACCAGCTAAGGCGTTGGCACCAAAAGATATTGCTGAGCTTGGTAGCTCTGGCATAGACCCATTGTGCGAAGCTGCACTGCATAGCTTTTGCGCCATTATGGGCAGCGCCGCAGGTGACATAGCATTACTGCTTCGGCCTACTGGCGGTATGTATTTAGCCGGCGGCATTTTGCCTAAAATCAAAGACTTCTTTCTCGCTAGCGATTTTTCGTCGCGGTTTTTAGCAAAAGAGCCTATGTCTCATGTGGTCGCTGATATTCCAATTATGATGTTAGCTACTGAAGACGCCGCATTTGTTGGTGCAGCGGCATCGTTGGAGCTAGCTAAAAATAATTAGGCAGGTTGGAAAGCCTTGAGAAAAATAATAGACCCGCCATAATTATTGGTATGTTCTCTACGCTGAGTACAAATCAATAATACGCTTACCCAATGCCATTTGATGTACTTGGTCTGGACCGTCGGCTTGGCGACACCAGCGCGCATAGTTAAATGCTTCGGCCATAAAATAATCTTCAGTTAG
>JBLHWB010000068.1:0-9678 GCA_047628915.1 Porticoccus sp.
TGGATTGTTATTTTCTTATCGGGTATCGGGACATTCCTTTCTATTCGCTTCGGCGATGAATTAATGGACGTGCTACACCATAAAGACCGCTATTTCTACCTGCGCCATCACTTTAAGCATGAGATGCTCCTGTTCATTTTTTTCCTTGTCGTTATTTTTAGTTATTATGAAATTATTTCTACTTTAGGCATTGCCATTGACAGTAAGTAGGCTTTAACTAAGGCCCAATAACAATTTGCAGCATAGTGTGTATGCAATACCATAATATAAGATAAAGTAAGGAAAACTCCTGATGAAGTCAGTATTTATTACCGGTGCAGCCTCCGGCATTGGTTTAGCTACCGCTCAACGTTTTGCCGCCCAAGGTTGGTTTGTAGGGCTTTACGACATTAATGAATCTGGCGTAATTGAACTGTTGCAAACCGCTGAATTCAGTAACGCGTATGGCAGCCGCTGTGATGTTACTGATCATAATTCTGTGCGGTCAGCTCTTGCACACTTCACCAAAATGACCAACGGAAAAATTGATGTCATTATTAATAATGCTGGTGTTTTAAGTGGTGGTGAATTTTCTGAAATCGACCACACAGTGCATGATTTGATGATTGATATTAATGTGAAAGGTTTTACTTATTTGGCTCAATTGGGGTTTCCATATCTACAAGAAACTAAAAACTCTATTATGGTCTGTTTATGCTCAGCGTCGAGTATTAGAGGAGTACCATTGCTTGGCGTCTATGCTGCCACCAAATTTTATGTAAGAGGATTGTGTGAGGCTCTGAGCATCGAGTGGAAACAGCACGGTGTCAGAGTGACGTTAATCAAACCAGGGTTTGTTGCTACCGGGATGCTAGACGCAGTGCCTAATCAATTAGTGGATTTAATGGGAGTTGACTTAAAGCCAGAAGATATTGTTAGCGCTATTTGGACTGCAATACACTCCAACAAGCAAAGTATTATAGTTGGCGGTAAAATTAAAATATTGGACTTTGTACTGCGCTTTCTACCGCAATCGCTAGCGAGTAAACTAATGGCACGTCAGTTCGGATTTCACTAGGCATCAGTATTATTTGGCGACCCTTTGTTAATAGCTGACATACTGCTCACCGATTAAACGTAGCAGGACCGGAATTTACTAAACAGACAAAACTGAGGTTTACGTTAGTCAGCATTCAACAATGTACCTACTATCTCCAAATACTCAGATTTCTCTAATTTATCTGGCGATGTATAAGACTCGCTAAGATCTGGCACTAGGTCTATACCAACGATATTATAAATTTGCGCGACGTATTCTGAACAAAAGTATTTACCTTTAGGCTTTAACGAATCGAGTTTCGCCAGCTTTACGCCGACCATTAGCTTGACGAAAAAACCGATGATTTTTATTAAACCGAATTTTTTACTCAACTGATTTTGAGCGAATGAGACCATCGCCAAACGCTGCCTATCTGACAGCTCAATGGTCGGCCTAAAATAGTCTATATCGCCTTTGTAGTGATTTAAGTTATAAGATATTGGCGCAACCACCACTCCGCGCCCCACTGCCTCTAATACCATTAGCCGGCCATGCCACCACACCACTAAACCAGCATGACTATACGCTGAACCAGTACGCCATTGGATTATTTGGGAAAGGATATTATTGCCCTTAAATAATAATATATCGCCATTTTTCATTTGTTCGCGATATTTTTGATACTGAATAGAAATAGCCATGACACTGTCCTTTGTCCATTAAAAATCCGTTTAATTTGTTCACTGAGTATAGCCCCATTTTTACCTCATAAAAGAATAGCCGAGACTCACTCGCATATTTAATGCGGCCAGTGCATAATTTGTTAATAACAAAAAATAAGGGTTTAGCGATGAGTTTTTATGAAGACAAGGTCATGCCGCATATTATTAACTGTGCCTGCGGTACCAAGCCAATTTTAAAACAGCGAGAGAAAGTAGTGCCATTAGCCAGTGGTCGAGTGTTGGAGATAGGTATTGGCACTGGCATCAATCTAGATTATTACGATGCCAATAAAGTAGCGAAAGTGATTGGTTTAGACCCATCAGAAGCGTCGTGGAAATTAGCTGGCGAGCGCGCCGCAAACTTGCCCTTCGAGGTAGAGTTTATTGGCCTGCCAAGTGAGCAAATACCATTAGACGACAACAGTATAGATACTGTATTAGTCACCTATAGCCTGTGCACCATACCTGACCCAGTCACTGCGCTAGAAGGGATGCGCCGCGTATTAAAGCCCAATGGTAAACTAATTTTTTGTGAGCATGGCCAAGCGCCAGATGCGACCGTGAGCAAATGGCAAAACCGCATAAACCCAACCTGGAAAGTACTATTTGGCGGCTGCAACATAAACCGCGACATTCCACAACTGTTGCGCCACGGCGGTTTTACCATCGACAGTTTAGACAGTATGTATTTACCCAGCACCCCAAAGATTGCTGGCTTTAACTATTGGGGCATTGCGAGCTAGCAATCAAATATGCTCACTTTTATTAAAGTAGATTACGCTACCGGTGGCTAAATTTACCTCACTCACAGAGGTGTTACCTAAACGATAATCTACCCATTTGGCGGTGTCGTTATGCTCCCAATGGGCAAGACCACAACCAATAGAAATACCGTGAGCGACAATGACTATATTCTCGCCTTGATGCCGATCAGCTTTTTCTTCCACCGCTTCAACAAAACGCTTACCTACTTCATAGCGGGTCTCTCCGTTGGGTGCGCGGTGATGCTCATCAGCCATCATTTTGGCAAAAAAATCATGAGTATCAAATAATTCATCAAAGCTCATGTCTTCAAAGTCGCCTATTCCAAACTCCATCAAGCGCGCATCTAGGCCAATTTCTGCGCCGCTATTAAGCGCTATTTGCTTAGCAGTATTGTGGGCACGCTGTAATGGACTGGCATAGATAGCATGAACTTTCGGCAGATAATTATGAAAATACTTACCTAGCATAATCGCTTGGCCTTCACCTTCCTTGGTTAAGGCGGTATCGGTATGGCCATGCCAAACTTTATTAATATTGGCAAACGTTTGCCCATGACGTACCAATAGCACTCTGCCAGTCTCTGACATTAATAATTCCTCGATTTGATTAATTTAGTAGCTGCTTAATATCGTTTAATGCTGCATCGGCATTGAGATAGTCGCGTACTATGGGGTAATGCACATGCTGATATTTTAACACTAAAGATGGGTAGCCTTGGGATGAAATTTGCTGGGCAAAATCTCGCTGGCGGTTAAATTCTTGCGCTACTTCAATGGAGGTTAGATCTTGCTTAAATTGATCAGCAGTGAAGTCATCATCATTTTCTGCAAGCTCTTGAGCCAAGCCCACTAACATCGATATATCCGATGGATTCATTGCACGTAAATAGTAAGCCTGTTGGATAGCATTCACCATAGCTTGCTCTCGCCCCTGTAGCTTGGCGGCAATAGCCGCGCGGCACGAATTATAGGTTGAGCGCCGTGGCGTATTTAGGCGCCAAAATTCATAGTTAAACTCGGTGCCTAACTGGCGCTCAATTTCATGCCAATAACCTTCAATAGTTTCACACATGGCTTGCGGCATAGGCTGTTCACTATCAGGGGCTAAACCAGCGGCTACATATTCTACGGCTACACCTTGGGGTAAGCCTGCCTGAATGGCATTCCAAGTTGGTCTAAAGCCCCAACACCAGCTGCACATGGGGTCGTATATATAATACAGCGTAGTTTGCTCAGCCGATTTTGTTAGCGGCTCTGTGGTTTTCATGCGCTGGTTAATGCAGTCAATAAATCTCTGCCACTAATACCTTGAGCTAAGTCGCCTTGTTCAGCGCGATGCACCATAGCGACCAATTTTTTGTTAGCAGGGCACGCTACACCTAATGCTTCGCCCTCGGCTACAACCACTGCATTTAAATAGTCTATCTCAGTTAATTTACCGGCGCTTAAATCCCACCACATAGAGGCACGTACAGTTGGGTCTACAGCTAACATTTTCTGCGCTATCAATTTAAAAATAAAATTAGGTAGCGACAAAATAATAGGAATTACAGGTGCAGGAACCGCCGCAACTTTAGGCATGTCTATATTTTTGGCTTTGGTTACAGCTATTAATTCACGCATTAATAGCGTCATAACCCGGCGAAAGTCTCTATCTTCGATCATTTGTTTTACTGGAATATCTGCCAAGGCGTTTACAGCGTTAGCCAAATTAAGCTGTAACTTGGCCCATAATAAAGCCTGCATATGATCACAACTTTGGGCCGGCAATAATGGGCTATTTAGTTGCGTCGCGATAGCGCGGGCAATAGCGGGGTAATCGGCTAGTTCTTCAATACTAAGGTTACCTTCAGAGCCGCGATGCAAATGACCAATTTTAGGTTCGGCCACATTGAACACCACCATGGCGCGCATAACTTTGTTATTGGGGAATTTAGCTTTAACGCTTTGTTCTGAACCCAAGCCATTTTGGACACAAAAGATAACCGTATTGGGGCCAACTAAAGCGGGTAAATCAGTTAAAGAACTATCAACATCCGTGCATTTAACTGTCAGCCATAAATAGTCACAGGCGTGAGAAGCAGGCGCTTCACGCAAGGTGCTCTCGGCTATAAACGGCACAAGGTCTATGCTGGCATGGTGGTCTTGATAATCGGTTAACACTAAGCCAGCGCTTAGCTTTGTTTGTACCGACGGCCGCGCCACCAAACTTACCTTCAGCCCGCTATTAATCATTGAGCCTGCGAGATAACCGCCAATAAGCCCTGCACCAAAAACTACATGCTGCATTTTCTCTCCTTTAAGCAGTGGCGGCCCTGTTGACCACTCGAATTAAGCAAAGTTAAGTCGCCAACTTTACCTTTATGCACTACGGTTTAGATATTATCTTATTATTATATAGGTCAAGCCACTAGTTGCCATGCAAACATTAACCGCCTCACCACAACTATTAGCGATTAGCGATATAGACCATCAGCCTGTTGGCGGCAAAGCCCATGGCCTAGCCAAGCTGGTTAGTATTGGCCTAGCAGTACCCAATGCGTTTGTGATCATTAACGCCCAACAAAATACTGACATAGAGCGACTAGAGGATTTTTATCAATCTATCGGTGGCGGTTTGGTAGCCGTGCGCTCGTCAGCTATTGGTGAAGACGGCATTGAAAGCTCTTTCGCTGGCCAATATGAAACTATTTTAAATGTTGAGGGCATCGCTGCTTTAAAACATGCGATTAACCAGTGCGTGGCCTCGCTTGATAGCAGCCATGCTAACGCTTATAAACAACAAACCAATATTAGCGAAGCGTCTATGTGTGTGGTGGTGCAACGTATGGTGCAACCCAAGGCAGCGGGTGTGTTATTTACCGCCGACCCTGTTAGCGGCCGTCACGACCGCCTGGTAATAGATGCCGTAGCAGGCCTAGGCGAAGCATTAGTTAGCGGTGAAGTCACCCCCGACCACTATGAGCTAAACCTTAGTAATGAGCTGTGCCAGCAAGCGCTAAGCGGCGAGCTACCGTTACTAAATAACGACCACATTAAAGCACTGGCCGATGGTGCTAGAACGGCGAGCAAACAGTTAGCAACGCATTTAGATATGGAATGGGCGATTGATGCTAATGACAACCTATATTGGTTGCAAGCGCGCCCGGTGACGACATTAGGCGCCGACCTAAATGAGCTAGATACTGCCATTGACCAAAGTGATGTCATTACCCGCTGCAACGTGGGTGAAATGATGCCAGGCGCAGTTTGCCCGCTGACATTTTCAGTACAGGGTCGAGCGATAGAGCATGGTATGCAGCATATGCATGTGTGTTGGGGCGTGCGGCCAGCAATCACCGCAGAGTGGACTCAGCTAAATTTATTTTTTGGCCATATGTTTTTGAATATGAGCGGCGGGATGAAAAGCGCCAGCTATGTTTCGGTTAACACCGTTGAGACTATGGCTCAGAGTTTATGTGGCCGCCCTATTACTGAATTAAAAGAACCTGACTTTAAAGCTCCGCCCTGGCAACGCTGGTACGGCAGCTATAAATTTTTGCGTTATTGCATGGCAGCTACAAAAACGATTACCGAATTTGAGCAGCGCTTTGATCAATTAGATGTGACGCTATTAGACGAGCCTGAGGCCATGATAGCTAAGTTAGATGAAATGCTGCCATGGCTAAATGAAGTAACCGAAGTACATCTGCGCTCGTCTGCCAGCTCTGGCTTAATGGAGGGGATTGTGCAAGGAATTGTCTCTGAGGGACAACATCCACCAACTACCCAGCAACAAGCAGACGCCGCAAAGCTGTTTGCTGGCGCCAGTGAAGTTGAAAGCGCCTTACTGGTTGCCCATTTAGACGCCGTGGTAGCTATAATTGCTGAGCACCCTGACAGCCGCGAAGTGTTTGCCAAAGGCGACAGTGAAGCCGCGCTTAAGTGGTTACAGAGTTTTGAGTCTTTAGAGAATAACAAAGCAACCAACCCTGGCACTGTATTTAAGGAATTTTTAGCTCGCCATGGCCACCGGTCTTATCGTGAGCTCTGCGTTAGAGAACAAGGCTGGATTGATCGCCCCATAGCGGTGGTAGAAACCATGCAGGCCGCCTTAAAAGCTAGAGACAGTGGCAATTACACGCCAAAACAAACACCTAAAATTGATTTTGCTGCGCTCAGCCGCGCCCTGCGGTGGCTGTTGCCGAAAGCCCACTATGCAATTCGCCAGCGCGAACATACTAAGTCGATGATGGTACTGGCTACCCATCGGTTAAAGCGGGGCTATCGTCATTTAGGGGAGCTATTAGAACAGGCAGGCCATTTAAGCGATGCTGACTTAGTGTTCTTTTTAACCCATGACGAGCTAAAAACGTTTTGCCATGCACCTGCTGCCAGCGATAATCAATTGGCTAAAGAGCGGCGAGTGGCTTTATCGTTTCATGAAAAACTGGAGTTTGATGATATTTACGTTGGCAATCCTGAGCCAATTGTTTATCAAGCTAGCGAATCGACTGTGACAGGTGAGCTCACTGGCCGCCCGGTAAGCTTGGGCGTGGTTGAAGGCTATGCGCGAGTTGCAACAACACTAAGTGAAGCCGCAGGCTTACAACCGGGCGAGATATTAATCACCCCGATAACCGATGTTGGCTGGACGCCCTATTTTAGCTCTATTGCCGGTTTAGCCACTGATGTTGGCAGCGCCGTGTCTCATGGGGCGGTAATTGCCCGCGAATACGGTTTACCTGCAATTGTAAATTTACGCACTGCCACTAAAGTATTCAGCACTGGTGATTATGTGCGCCTAGATGCTGATCACGGTAGGTTAAGCCGCATAGACCCACCCACTAATAGTTAACATTAATAATAAATAGGGATACAACAATGTCATCATGGCTAAAAGCTATCGGCGCCATACTGCTGATGCTAGTTATAACTGCCGCGCTTATCTTCTATCAACCTTGGGCTGAGTACTCGCCTGCCAACATGACTAGAACCTTTTTAGAGGATGAGCGGGTCGAGCATTTTCGCAATATGGATAAACTCTATCCATCACAGCCTATTCACAAGGCAGAGCAAACTCATCAGTGGCCAAATCAGTCTAAGCCGTTGGAGTTTAGCTATCAGTTTGACGGTAAAACTATTGCCCTGTCAGACAATTTAGAACGTACTAATACTACTGGTTTAATTGTTATTAAAGACGGCGTGATTATCCACGAGCAATATCGTCTGGGCGAAACTAAAGACAGTTTGCACACCAGTTGGTCGGTCGCAAAAAGCTTTGTCTCTACCATGGTAGGCATGGCAATTGACGATGGTTTAATTGCCAGCGTTGATGACCAAGTCCAAAAGTATATTCCTGAATTAAGCGGTAAAGCATATGGCGAAGCGACCATTAAAGATGTGCTGCAAATGTCATCCGGGGTAGATTTTTTTGAATCCTACGGCGCCGCCGGCAGCAACACGGCGTTAGCTTTTTCAGATGCCCAAAAAGTCTCTTATGCGGCATGGTTGTTCGGCCAAAATATACATAAATTAGTTGGCGCATACGGCAAAAAAGAAGAGCCAGGCACCCGCTGGGAGTATCGCTCTAGTGACACTCAAATTTTAGGCTGGCTAGTTGAAAAGGTCATGCAAAAGCCATTTGCAGAAATTATTGAACAACGGCTATGGCAACCTGCAGGTATGGGATCGGATGCCAATTGGTTACTAGATAGCAGTGATGAAAAGTCGGCAGTCACTTTTTGCTGCCTTAACGCGACCCTTAGAGATTTTGCCCACTTGGGCGAACTATATCGATTAGGCGGCGCATGGAATGGCCAGCAGTTGTTATCTAAACAATGGATTATAGAAGCTACCACCCCTGACAGCCCCCATGTACAACCTGAAAACGTAAAAGGTTACCGCGGCTATCAATACCAATGGTGGGTGCCTAAAGACTATGACCGAGAATATTTTGCCTCAGGTATTTGGAGCCAACATATTTGGGTGGATGAAAAACGGGGAGTGGTTATTGCCCGCACTGCGGTAGACCCAAACTTTACTGTCCATATGAATGAAAATGTAACAATGCTGCGAGCAATTTCCACCTATGTTGACCAGTAATTAACGCTGTTGAAAAACTAAGCAGACACAAAAAAGCCCAGCACCAGCTGGGCTTTTTTAATCTTACTTATTACTATACCCGTTAGATAACTGCCGCTAACCGAGTACCTTGATCTATCGCACGCTTAGCATCAAGTTCAGCCGCTATATCGGCACCACCTATTAAGTGATAAGGCTTAGTTAGGCCGTCTACTAATTCACGCAATGGATCTTGGCCGGCGCATAAAATGATGTTATCCACATCAAGTACTTTTTCTTCACCATTAATTACAATGTGTAAGCCGGCATCGTCTATTTTTTTGTATTCACAGCCGGGCATCATATTAACGTCTTTGTTAATCAGACCAGCACGGTGAATCCAACCAGTGGTTTTACCTAAGCCACCGCCTACTTTAGATTGCTTGCGTTGCAATAGTGAAATTTCACGAGGCGATGCAGGTACCTCGGCCTTTATGCCTTCAATGCCGCCTCTTGCTGTCATCGTCATATCAACACCCCATTCTTTCATAAAGGCTTCAATATTAAGACTAGTAGCTTCACCGCTATGAGATAGAAACTCTGACACGTCAAAGCCAATACCACCGGCGCCAATAACCGCTACCTTTTTACCAACCGGTTTACGGTGTTGAATAACATCTAAGTAATTCATTACTTTTTCATGATCAACGCCTTCGATATCTGGCGTGCGCGGTGCAATACCGGTGGCCAATACCACTTCGTCAAAATCGCTGCCGTTTAACAGATCAATGTCGACACGAGTGTTAAGTTTTAGCTCAACATTGCGCAGCTCTATTTGTCTCCCAAAATAGCGCAAGGTTTCTTCAAACTCTTCTTTGCCGGGTATTTGCTTAGCTATATTAAACTGACCGCCAATCTTATCGGCAGAATCAAATAATGTAACTTGATGACCACGTTCTGCCGCACTAACGGCAAACGCCATACCCGCAGGGCCTGCACCAATCACTGCTAATTTTTTTACTGCCGTAGTTGGAATAATGTTCAACTCGGTTTCATGACAAGCGCGTGGGTTAACCAAACAGCTAGTCATTAGGCCATTAAACACATGGTCTAGGCAGGCTTGATTACAACC
>JBLHWB010000069.1:0-9673 GCA_047628915.1 Porticoccus sp.
CTTTTTAGATAGCCTGAAGTGCGCACCATATATTCAGCTTCAGCCATCTCAACAACCGAGGCGCCGACTTCTTGGTTAGCTTGCTTAATGGCCATTTGTATATGCGATAAGGGAATTCCAAATGCGCGAAGCTTGTCAGGATCAACTCGCACCTGATATTGCTTCACCATGCCGCCGATAGTCGCAACCTCTGACACACCGTGCACTGTTTGCAACTCATACTTTAAAAACCAATCTTGGATTGAACGTAATTGGCTAATGTCGTGCTTGCCTGTCTTATCAATTAGGGCATAGAGATAAATCCAGCCTACGCCGGTGGCATCTGGTCCTAGCTGGGGTTTTGCGTTGTCTGGCAATGACGGCGCCACCTGACTTAAATATTCAAGTACGCGACTTCTGGCCCAATATAAATCGGTGTCCTCGTCAAAAATTACGTAGACATACGAGTCACCAAAAAACGAATAGCCACGAACAGTAACGGCTCCAGGTACTGACAACATAGCAGTCGTTAAAGGGTAGGTAACTTGATCTTCAACTACCTGGGGCGCCTGTCCTGGATAGTTAGTCTTTATGATCACCTGAACATCAGACAGGTCTGGTATGGCATCAATCGGCGTATTCTTAAGCGAATATAGACCTGCTGCAACAATCATCGCTGTTGCAATCAGTATAAAGAATCGATTATTAACCGACCATCGGATTACTGCTTCTATCATCATCTTCTCCTAATGGTTGTGCGGTGAATTAGCATTAAGTTTAGGTTGTTCAGGTGGCTCACTCGTCGCTGCGCCGGAGTAGTCCATGCGTTTAAAATCTGAGTCTTTACTGGACTCTGAATCTAGTAAAAACTGAGCTGATACAACAACTGTCTCGCCTTCTTTTAGCCCTTTGCTGATCGCGATATTGGTACCATCTGATGCGCCTAGCTCAACTTCTATTGATTTAAATTTGCCGTTACCTAGGGCCTGTACCACGACATTTCTGGCACCGGTGCGGATTACCGCTTGTTTGGGTACCAGTAACGTTGGCGCATCGCTTTGTCGATGAATAACCACTCCAGTAAACATATTAGGTTTTAATAACTTGTCTGCATTTTCAAATCTTAGCCGTACCCGAGCGGTTCTATTTTTGGGGTCGAGAGTAGGGTAAACATAATCAACTTGTCCCTCCCATACATGTCCTTGCATATAATCGACTGTCATTGTCACGGGTAAACCTATTTTAACCAATGCGGCTTGGCGCTCAAATATCTCAGCTTCTACCCATACCTGATCAAGTACCGCAATAGACATTAACGTTGTGCCTGGTTTAACAAAGAAACCCTCACGAATATTTAAGTTATCGATAACACCATCTTGTGGTGCGTCAAAGGTGATGGTTTGTTGTACCTTTTTATTTTTACCAAGCTGGTTAATAAACGAGGGTGAAAGCTGTAATGCTTTTAAACGATTTTCGGAGGCGCTAATAAGGCTATTATTATTTCGGCTCAATGCGAGTAAATATTCTTCTTGTGCGTTCACAAGTTGTGGTGAGTATAAATCGTAAAGCGGCTGATTTTTAGTGATGGGATCTCCCGCCGCTTTAACGTAGAGATTTTCTATCCAGCCTTCAACTCGGGGATGAATGTGCTTAAGTTGGTCTTCATCATATTTCACATAACCAACGGTTCTAATTTCTGCCCGCAGCACGTCGCGGGTAACAAGGGCAGTACGAACCCCTAAATTATTAATTACGTCAGGTGATATACGAACCACTCCCAAATCGTCATCAGTATCTTTAAAGACAGGAATTAGGTCCATACCCATTGGTGACTTGCCGGGCTTATCACGACGATAATTTGCATCCATAGGGGCAACCCAATATGAGGGCTTAGCAGTTATTCCTGCTTGCTCTTTACTGTCACCAATAATAAGTATGCCAACCAATGCACCTATAACAGCTGATACGGTAGCGATGCTGATAAATTTTAATGATGTATTCATTGATCCTCTCCTCGATTAACGAGAGATGCCGATTGTAAGCCGGTCATCAAATAGTTCATGGTTGCTGCTACTTTTTGTTGCTTAACCTTAATCTCTAATACTTCGATTTTTGTATTCAGCTCGGCTATATAGGCTCGCATAACATCGGCAAAATCACCGTCATCATTGGTATAAGCGGTCAGCGATGCCTCTGCCTGTGCATGCATTTGTAGTAACAGTTTTGTTTCATATAAATCAGTGCGTTCTTTTAGGCGCTGAATATTTGAGTGAGTTTTTAACGCTTGAGAGACTAGTTTCCGCTCTAATAGTTGATAATCAACTGCCATAGATTTCTTTCGATAATTCGCAGCCGATACTTTTTTATCTTGGCGGTTTTCAGTAAAAAGGGGTAGGTCAAAGCTTACCCCAACAGATAAGAAATCAGATCGCTCTAGTCCCAACGGAGAATCCTCACGATAGCCATATGAAGCATTTAGCGCCCAGCTAGGTTTATAGTTCTGTTTGACTAAATCAATGTCAGTTTGTTTAATTGCTAGCTGACGGTCGCTTATCAATAATTGTGGATGTCTTTTTATCGCCTGACTAATAGTCGCGATAGATAGATCAGACAGATCGACTAACTCGGGCAGCTGTGCCGAAAGAGTCTGCAATTGATTCATCTCAGGTAGCCATTCTGATAGAAGCTGGCGGCTGGCATCATAATTCATTCGCAAAATAGTTAGCCGATCTTCGAGTTTAGTAAGCTCTAGCTGCGCTCTAACAACATCTTGCTGGCGGGCACTACCCATAGCTGACTGATACCTAGAGGTTGTGACTTCTACCAGTTGCTCAAATAAATAATGATCGTTGTTAATGAGTTCGATGGACTTCAAAGCTAAAAAACTGTCTAACCATAGGTGTGAAACTGTCATTGAAAGCTCTGCGCTACGGTTAAGTCTCAAGTAAGGGTTAACGTCAGCCATTAATTGCGACTTTCTAGCTTTTAACTTTCTACTATCGCCGCCAGGGAAGCGCTGAGTAATACCCACCTTAAACTGGGTCATGTTTTCCTGATTAAAATCCCAGCTATCGGTAGGTAGATTTGCCATCCCTAATGACACTGTCGGGTCAGGTAGAGAGTTATGACTTGTTGCTTCATCTCGATAAGCAGACTCCAATAAACTGCTGCTCTTCAGCCATTCATCATTGTTAACCGCTAAAAAAATTGCATAATCCAGTGTTAATCCGGCGGCAACAGTTGATTCAATAGCGAATAAAAGGCTTGCGCCTAAAATTATTTTTTTCATGATCTAAACTCATTAATAAAGAATAACTTCTAAGCAAGTGAATACTTTAAAAGTCAAAATTCGGGCGTAGTTGCCCTAGTTTTAGATCAATATAGGGGGGCGTAATAGGTTTGAAGAATGAGCGGATAGTTTATGGTTATCTATCGCTACGAAAATAACAGATGGATAAAGATCAACAAGGGAGAATGGATGCTTTACCGTAATATTAAAAACCAATAGGCAGTTATTACAATCACCGTCACAGCATCCACTATCAGCAGATGTTGATAGTCCAGTATTTGGATTCGCAGACTCTTCGCCATGACAAGGTATAGAGCTAGTAGAAGATGAAGCTATATTATCAATGGTGTCATTTACCATTGAAACAGACATCTGAGACGCAAATACACCATTAGCCAAGACTGCTAATGCCAAAAAAACGGCGATGTATTTATTTGAAGGTTTCATCTTCTTATTGTGGTCCATAATCCGATAACTATCAAATATAGACTATAAAGCTAATGTGTAATTCCATCGTTGATTAGTATCAATAATTGCTACTGCTGACATAAGGTAGTTTGTGGTGCTTGTAACTCACTGATACCTAATACGTAAAGAAACTAGCCTTATGTTGATGCTTGTTGGCGCTAGTTGTAAGTAAATAATTGATAATTATTTTGTGTACGTGTATTACTGGCAGAGCTGTACAGCCAGCATAAAGGTTAGCGGTTACACCGCTATTGCGCTAGCAATATTGATCAATTCGTCGACCCGAAGGGAGAGGGTGTAGTTGGATAATCCCGCTGAAATCTACCAAGCAATTAAAAAAGTCGTGCCCCGTGGGTACGGCTTTTTTATTGTCTGTTAGTTAGTGAGATAGAGTTATGGCTCTCGGTTCACAAGGAGGACCCAAGAAGGGGCATAAACATCTGCGACGCAGAACGCCCGTTAGGACGGCACTAAAGTGGTTAGGCGCGTGCGCCGAATAGTCCTGTTAGATTCAAACCTTCCTGAAATCAGTAACCATTTTTATTTGGGGCGGTATTTAGTTTCAGCGAACCATCATCGAAAGATTAGGGAAGATGCGCTTAAAAATTAGGAGGAGGCTATAGCATGAAACTTACCTATGGGTTTATTTGCTAGAGATAAGTTAACTTGTTAATAATACTGTTACAATTTGATGGACAATAAAAATAACGATTCGGCGTGGATGAAAAAGCTACTGCCAGCAGGAAGTACCGCCTATTACTTTCTGATGCTGTAAAGCATATCTAGCTATGAGTAGATAAATCATAAAAATGGAACATGTAAAGTCCACCCAAGATATAGAGACGGCAATAAACGCTGAGCAAGTAGAAATTCTACTTGCTCAGTCGTATGTGGCTGCTTATTTAAGTCTTATAATAGTCATATTGTTAGCGGTTGTTTTGTGGCCGGTACAGGCTGAGTGGAAGGTCTTAACATGGAGCGCTGCACTTATCTCTGTAGGCTTGGTTCGCTTGGTTATTCACGCAGCTTATCGTCGTGGCAGTCCTAGAGTAGAGAGTATTCAAGTTTATGCGCGGGCGTATTTGACTGTGTCAATATTGTATTTTAGTGGCTGGGGGCTTGGTGGGGTTTGGGTGATGCCAGATACCTCTCCGGTACATCAAGTAATCATATTTTTCTTTCTAATGGGGCTTGCAGGTAGCGCTATGGCGGTATTTTCAATGAGCCGCAATATGCAACTTATAGTGATTATTATATTACTGTGCCCTGCCACGATTAAATTTTTAGTCAGTGGCAACATCGCGTTTCAAGGTATGGCCATAGGATCTATAATTTTCTTTTTATCAGCCGTTAGATCCTCCTCCATACTTTGGCAGACAATGCATCAAAATATATCACTGAAACACGAGCTAGAAGTGGCAAAGGTTGAAGCTGAGTATCTCGCTCGAACTGATGAACTTACTAATCTTTATAATTATAGAGCGTTTCATGAGTATGCTGAAAGACATTTGAGTTTGGTTAAGCACAACAAGACTCCACTGTGCTTGATTATGATAGATATTGATGACTTCAAAAGTGTGAATGATAAATATGGTCATGCGGTTGGTGATTTCGCCTTAATACATGTGGCGGCATTGCTGAGAAACAATATGCGCTCATCAGATATATGTTGCCGAATAGGTGGTGAAGAGTTTGCGATTATATTACCTGACACAGATGCTCAAGGCGCTTTAGATCTTGCAGAGAATATTCGTAGAGAATTTGAAGTATCGCCACTTAATTTAGACGGTAATATTATACATCTTACCGTTAGTATTGGCGTATCCGACAAATTAGCTAGCGTTGACGAACTTGTACGCGACGCTGATTTTTCGCTTTATAAGGCAAAAAGAAATGGGCGTAATAGAGTGGAGTATTTAGAGGGAATAGTGTAGACGCAGCCCGAATAATGCGGCTAGGCTCTACCAAATACAAACCCTGCATCGAAAGATGTGGGGTTTTTTATAGGGCAAGGAAAAGTGCATTTAAACAGACCATGTGGTGTTATATTTTGGGCCAGCGCAGTTTTAGCTAGATAATACATAGGCTTGTTTCAACCGGACAAGGGGAGTCAACTTGTCGGTACAATCCTCAGTATGGTTAATCGACTGATGCAAGCAGCGAAGCGTTTCCGCCTGCCGCTGTGGTATCGATGCAGGTATGCCGTTCCAGTCGACAATAGGTTGCAAGGTCTAGCGTGGAAACAAGTGGCAGAATTTTGCCTTGTCTTGCCGCTAGCGCTTTGCGTGCTGCGCGTAAATCATTGTCATCACTCCATAGAGCAACCACATCAATGCCTTCTAGTTCTGTTAGATCGGCTCGATCGAAAAAACCGTCAATTGTATTCTCGCCTTTAGCACCCGGTACAATAATCATTGTTGGACAGCCCATTTGCCGTGCGGCACCTGCCTGAGCGATGGCATCCTGCAACGTTGGTCCAAGGCAAAGCACTCTGCCACGCGGCCAAAAAGCGAGCATGTTAGTTTCACCAGTGACGCCTGGCATCGTCTGTACATCCAAAGCCTCCGGTTGATGCGATTGCATTGCCGTAAGTGCTTCCTGTACTTGTTGCAATGCGACTATTGCGCCGGTGTTGACGTCGCTACATACGCTTTGTGCATTTTGGAAGCGACTGACATAGTGAGGCCCACCGGCTTTTGGACCGGTTCCCGAAAGCCCTTCGCCGCCAAACGGCTGTGACTCAACCACTGCACCGACCTGATTTCGGTTGACGTAAATGTTGCCCATATGGAGTCGGTCGGAAATGATTTTAGCGCGATCATCGATACGTGTGTGCAGACCAAAGGTCAGTCCGAAACCTCGCTTGTTGACTGCTTCCAAAACCTTATCAAAGTCTTCAGCGTTAAAGCGTGCCACATGCAGCACGGGGCCGAATACTTCATGCTCTAAATCTTCGATGCCGCCTACTTCAATGATGGCCGGCCCTATAAAGTTACCGCTATTTGGTGCTGCTAGCTGCTTGTATAATCGACCTTGTTGTTTTGCTTGATCAATATACTTTTGTATATCGTTTTGTGCCTGCGTAGAAATGATCGGGCCAATATCTGTTGTCAGGGTCCAAGGATTACCCAGTTCGAGCTCATCCATAGCGCCAGACAGCATTGCTAAAAAGCCGTCTGCGATGTCTTCTTGCACGTACAGTATGCGTAAGGCTGAGCATCGTTGACCGGCAGATTGAAACGCAGACATTAATGTGTCGCGCACTGCCTGTTCAGGCAGTGCGGTAGAATCAATCACAGCCGCATTGATTCCACCAGTCTCGGCAATGAGCGGTGCAGCTGGAGTCAAATGTTCGGCCATCATACGATTGATAGCCTGCGCAGTAGCGGTGGACCCGGTAAAGCAGACCCCTTTGATTTCTGGCTGACTGACCAGTACCTGTCCGATCTCTCCATTACCTGGCAGAAGTTGCAGTACATCTCTAGGCACGCCAGCGGCATGCAGTAGTTTAACCGCTGCCGTTGCGATAAGGGGAGTGGTCTCTGCCGGTTTTGCCAGAACGCCATTGCCCGCAGCAAGCGCGGCCGCAATCTGGCCAGTAAATATCGCGAGCGGGAAATTCCAAGGAGAAATACAGGTGATGATCCCTCGCGGTTCGCCGGCCGAGTGACCCTCTACTTGATTGGCGTAGAAGCGCAAAAAATCCACGGCTTCACGCAGTTCTGCTACGGCATCTGCCGGGATCTTGCCTGCTTCTCGGGCAAGCAGCGCAAATAACTCGCCAAAGTTACTTTCGAACAGTTCAGCGGCGCGCCGGAGGGTGAACGCGCGCTCGGTGGCGCCGGCATACTGCCAAATATTGGCAAGACTTGTGGCATGAACACAATCCTCAACAGTCGCCTCAATCACACTGCCAACTATTTCACCACTGACAGCAGGGTTATAAATTTCCTTTACTGGTTGGCCGATGAATTCGTCTGCCATGATTGGTTTTGCGTACCATTGGTAGTCAAAATAACGCTCTCTGGCAAGGTCGATTTGCCTAACAACGTCGCTATTTTCTAAATCCCAGCCTTTGGCAGCGACACGATCTGGTGCGTAAAGGTCGGCTGATGCTTTGAGACGAGTTGGCGGCCCGTTTTGAATTGTCTGTAAACTTTCAAATGGGTCAGCGGCAAGTGAAGCCGATGTATAACGCAGATCAACCACTTGATTAACGAAAGATGAGTTGGCACCGTTTTCGAGTAGCCGGCGAACCAAATAAGCGAGCAGATCTTTGTGAGGTCCAACCGGTGCATAGATGCGGCAGCGGGCGCTTTCATCTTCTAGCAGAATGTTGTGGAGCATTTCGCCCATGCCATGCAAGCGTTGGAACTCAAACGAAGTTTTATCGTTAGCCAGCTCCAGTATTGCCGCGGCAGTCTGAGCGTTGTGAGTAGCAAATTGTGGGTATATTCGGTCGGTCATGCGCAGCAGTCTTGCCGCGCAGCAAGTATAAGAGATGTCAGTGGCGACTCGCCTAGTGAACACCGGGTAGTCGGCGGCGCCATCGCTTTGTGCTTGTTTGATTTCTGAATCCCAGTAGGCACCTTTTACTAGGCGTACCATAACGCGACGATCTAACTTGGAGGCCAAGGCATAAAGCCAATCGATGATTGGAGCGGCACGCTTGCCATAGGCCTGAATAACCAGACCAAAACCGTCCCAGCCTGCTAGCTGCGGGTCGCTCAATGCAACTTTAACAACCTGTAACAAAGGTTCTACCCGGCCCGCTTCTTCAGCGTCTACATTGAGCCCTAGGTTGTATTTTTTTGCCAGCATCGCCAGTGAATTCAATCGTGGTGCTAGCTCTTGCAAGAGTCGCTCGGTCTTGGCGTGTTCAAAGCGTGGATGTAGCGCTGATAGTTTGACCGAGATTCCAGGCTGATCGGGAATTGGACCGTCTCCGGCCTGTTTACCAATGGCATGAATCGCATCGGCATAGGATTTGAAATATTTATCGGCGTCAGCTTGCGTCAGTGCCGCCTCGCCGAGCATGTCATAAGAATAAAGGAATCCGCGCTTCATCTCCGAGCGGCCACGTTTGAGCGCTTCATCAATCGTTTGCCCCAACACAAATTGATTACCCATCTCTTTCATGGCCCGCTTAATGGCGGTCCTTACCACCGGTTCGCCAAGACGCTTCACTGTGCGATTAAGTAAACCCGATACACTGGAAGTATTGTCTACATCAAGGATACGTCCGGTGAGCATTAGCGCTACAGTAGATGCGTTAACCACGGAAGAACCTGAGAGGCCGTAATGATCACCCCAGTCGTAAGGCGTAATCTTGTCTTCGATCAGTGCATCAATCGTGCCTGCATCAGGTACCCTAAGCAGCGCTTCTGCTAGACACATCAGCGCGATCCCTTCGTTAGTCGACAGTCCGTATTCGGACAGGAACATTTCCATTAGCCCTGGTTGGCCGCCGCTGCGCATGGCATCAATCAGGCTGATTGCTCGGTCTTGAATTAGCTGCCGCTGACTAAGATTGATACCGGAGCTGCTGATTAGTGATGACAGTACTTCACCTTCATTGGCAACGTGGAGTGCGCGTATCGCATCTAGATCATCGTCGTCATGCAGACTGGCAGACATGTTTTCATGGCTCATTGTTGAACTCATATAATATATTTCCTTAGGTTTCGTTCAGTCTTACTCGGTAACTGGCGCTGACAAATCTGGATCATGTTGAAGCATCAGCTGTGTCATGTGGTCGTGGCGTTGAGTGATGGCTTGCTCAGGGCGAGATGTCATTAGGGTGACAGCAACTGCGGCTATTAAAGCGAGTATAAATCCAGGAACAATTTCATAAAGATACGCTGCTAATGGTTTGCCGGCAACTTCAACTGGCGCGTAGATCCAAAACAGCACGGCAACTGCGCCGGTGATCATTCC
>JBLHWB010000070.1:0-9599 GCA_047628915.1 Porticoccus sp.
TGCAACCTCGGCAATCATCAAACGTTGACCATAACGCGCTTTTAAGTCATGGCTTGCCAACCAAGTACTATAAGCCGTTTGTATCTCATCCTTTAGCTCTTGGCTTAATACCATTACCAATTACCATCAAGGGCAAAAGGATTTTCTAACGGCAATCCTTCTCGGCTCATGATATCTAGCGGCCGCTCACCTTCGCCAAACATTTGCTCTAGTTCAGCAAAATTAACTTCGCCAGCAAAATTTTCAATATCGTCTAGCAAGTAGTCGAATAAGCCACGCATATGCTCAAGCGCTACTAAACCATATTTATCACGCTCAAACACAATCACGCTTTGGTCTTGACCAACACTAAAATCATCTTCCGACTGCCCATTAATAGTTGGCGTAAAAACAATGCAACAGTCCAGCGCGCTATCAACGGTAATATCAACCCGTACATTCTCTGGGATAAATTCCTCACCACCTAAACCGTAATCTTCATCGGTTTCAGCAAAGATTAATCGCAGCTCGTCTACTAATTCAGTAACAGCTACTCGCGCCTCTTCGAATGAATGATGAGCCAAAACACCAACATGCGGCATTTGTTCGCCATCGGCTAAAGGCTGCTGGCCCCAGTCGTCTTCAAAATCGTAATCATCATCCACGTTGGATAGCCTAGGTGAGAGGATTTGGCATAAAGCCAAAGTCTATTTTTTGCTGAATGCAATTCGCATAGTTTTGCAAAAAATATGGTTTATGTTCTGTCGCAATTGCAGACAAACGAGTATAAAACTTGCGAGCCTCAGCTTTTAGCTTACTACTATTAAACGGAATATTGGCAGCAGAATAATTTCCTATTGGATAAACACCGTGCAGCTCTTTGTAAGCGAAGAAGTTACTAGGATGTAGCACATAACTAGAAAATATCTGCCTATCGACTTCCGCTGCTACAAGTTCAGGGGTATCAAAATCACCAAGCATTGGCTGGCCAAAAGCGATATGCACATTACCTTTATTGCCTTCAATACTAACGGCAATGCTGTTTACATCTTCCTGTTCCGCTTTTTGATACCGTCCTTCCGAGTGTTTAATATAAAGCTCTTTCGCTTTATCGCCATCACAGGGATCGTACTCATAAGAAATAGCAACTGGCACTATATGCAGCTTGCGGACAAAATCGGCAAAAACATCATTCTTGCGATCAAAACTCATGGTGAGCATTTTAATAATAGCGGGAATGGTGCCATCCAAACCATTTTTTGCTCGACCTTCGCGCTGTGCTATCCAGATACCGGCTCTATCCTCAGACAGTGATTTTGAAATATAAGCCGATAGTTGTTTGTAAGCCGCTAATATTTTTCGCGGGCCAACAGCAGAGCGATTAACGATAAAGCTTTTATTTAGCCGCATGATGTCAGACACATAATCTTTCGTCAGTAGATTATCACCGATGGCAATACGCAACGTGTCATGCCCATTTTGATACATGGTATAGGTTAGCAATGCTGGGTCCATAGCAATATCACGATGATTGCTCATATATAGATATGCCATTGAAGAGTCTAAACTGTCTAAGCCGCTATGCGTAACGCTGGTAGTAGTGGCATCAATCATTCTTGTCATGTAACCCTCAACCACTAGCTGAAAGTCATGCACGTTAGTAATCGGCTTTATTTGCTTGCCCAGATACCACTTAGCTAACGGCTTTAATAGCCAGCCAAAAACAGGCGCAAGGCGTGGATACTTGTAATTAACAATGGTGGCAATGAGCTCTTCATGCTGGGCTAATTTGGCCAGAATAGGCTCAACCTCAGAATCATTATAAGGTCTAATATTTTTAAATTGGTCGTCAGACACTACTGTCACTTCTATGCACCGATCACATGATTTTAACTGCGCGTATTTTAGTCATCTGAAGGCTAACTGGCCACGTAAATATGTAAGTTTATTTTAGTGAGTTAACAATCTATTATATGTCTCAATAAAACCTGAAGAACTAACGGTGCGAACTTGTTAGCGCTAATATGGTCGGAAGCATATATTACCTAGGAATACCAAGGAGTTAATTGTGAGTTTTATTAGCAAAGTTTTTACTAGCCTATTGGCTGCAGCGGCCCTTAGCGCCTGCTCAAACCTGACTATTAGCACTGATTATGACGTCAACCATGATTTTTCTGCCTATACCACTTATCAGTGGCATCCGTCTGGCCCGCCTCAAACCGACGATTTAAATAACATGGGCAGCGATATTTTTGACCGTCGCATAACTCGCTTAACAGAGCAAAAACTAGCCGCCAAAGGAATTACTAAGGGCGATACCCCCCAGTTTTACATTAATTACTCAGTTGTGACCGAAGAACGCGTGTCTATGAGCACTTATAACTCTGGTTTTGGGGCAGGCTATCATAACAACAACTTTTACGGTGGTGGTGGTGTTGGTGGTGGTGGTGGCTTCTCCGATACTCGCGTTAGATATTACATCCAAGGTACCGTGGTTATAGATATAATCGACGCCAACAAAAATTTGTTAGTCTGGCGCAGCAGCTCGGCATCAAGGCTTAAATCTGATTTAACACCGCAACAAAATGAAGCCGATATGAGTGTAATTCTAGATCAGATATTGGCCGACTTCCCGCCGCAGTAGCAGCAGTACACTGCTGATTTTTTAATCAACTTATGTTACGATTCGCGCCCTACATTGGGTGCGACTGGTCTCTCTCCCAATGAAGCGCTGCAAGACTTATCGTCAAATGGCGCATTTATTATCGAAACTTTGGGGCTATTCCTCGTCTTTGGCTTTATTTGGCCTTTAAAATTACGGACCTAATCATGCAAAAATTTAGTTTATTAGTAGCAGCAATGCTATTTTCAGGCGTAGCCTTGGCTGCAAAACCAACCAGCGTAAATTTCGACAGCTATGGCGCAACTGATGCCGGTGTTGAGTACGCTAATTATTTTACCAAATGCTCTAATGGCAAAGCGAAACCATTAACTGTTTGGGACAATCGTCGTAAATGGTGTGTCGGTGAAGATTCCACCGAGAACTGTCACAAAAAACAGTTAAAAGCCGCGAAACAAGCCTGTAAAATGAAGTAGCTTAACTATTGTTTGAAAACCCGCCAGCAGGCGGGTTTTTGTTTGCCTATCCAACTCGGCAATATAACTAACGATGTAAATACTTTAATTTCAATTGTTCAATATCAGTCTTAGACAAGCCTAAGGCTTGCTGCAAATAAGCCTCAGTACTGCCATAAGTCTCATCCAGCGCATTAAACGCTGCATCGATATATTCAGGCCTTACTGCAAACATTGGACGCAAGATATCTCGATCAATATTACTAGGAAAATAATCCGCATAGGTATCAAGCATTTTGGATATTTCATCCTCAATAGGCAGATACTTATTACTTAACATATAGTCAATTAACACGGTAGACCGACTGACGCCAAGGGCCGCCAGTATCAAGGCCGAGCCAAACCCAGTTCTATCCTTTCCTGCCGCGCAATGAATTAACACCGCGCCGGTGCTATCTAATAATAAGCCGGCAAACATTTGCTGGTATTGCGCTGTTTGATTCATAGCTAAGTCAACATTTAGCTCAACCATAAACTTAGTCATTTGCTCTGCATCAGCATTACCACTGACAACCCTGTCAAAAAAACTTTCGCCACTGCCAGGAGTAATTGCCAGGGGAATAGTCTCGGTATTGCCGCTACAGTAGCGGCTGGGCGCCCGTTCACGCTCATCATCGTGTCTAAAGTCATAGATTAGCGACAGGCCAAGCTGATCCATCAGCCTTATATCTCGGAGGCTTAACTCACTTAGCTTGCCGCTACGATACAGAGCACCCCAGCGCACCTTAGCGCCAGTTTCTGTCTGATACCCGCCCATGTCTCGAAAATTATGCGCCCCTTCCATGGCTATACAGCGCTCAGCTGCTACACCGCTACAGTCTGCGCTTTCAAGATAAAAGTAGTGCCGCGCATGCCAGTTTAAATCATCAAGAACTATTATCGAGTCATCAGTTTCAACAACAAACTCAGGTGACCCTAATGACTGTGCATCTTCAGCGGCATGAATTTTAACCGGTTTACCTCCTGCCCATAAATTGATATCCAAGGTATATTCACCAGTTAACTGGCGCTCAACCTTTACTTCACTCGCAGGGGTGAAAATGGGCATAAACAACTCATCAAAAAATTTGTGGAATACAAAAACATATTAAAACACTGGGCCAGAATACCGATTATTACAATCGAAGGCGGCATACTTTGTCACAATTTGACAAATATGAGCATATCAATCAATAAGCTATTAAACCTTTAACAATGCGTTAATATAGTTACTAATAAACAGAGACTGGGACAGCCTAATGCTTCAACCCTACCATCAGATTATGCATTTACTGCACGCTTATGCCGAACATATTGATAATGGCAATTTTGCTGACTTGGGCGAACTATTTATTTATGGCCAAGTAGTGAGCAACAACGGCGAAAATATTGCCGCCGGAAAAGACGCCGTAATAAATATGTATAGAAGTGCAACCAGAATTTACCCTGACAATGGAACGCCCCATACCCAGCACACTGTCAGTAATGTCAGTATCGACATTGACGGCGATACCAGCCACGCCACTGCTAAAAGCCGTTTTACTGTATACCAACAGTTACCTGACTTCCCCTTACAAACTATAATCGCTGGGCGCTATGAAGATAGCTTCCAGTTAATCGATGCCCAATGGTGGTTTAAAGAGAGGCATATTCAGCCAGAGCTGTATGGTGATTTAAGCCGACACCTATTATTTGACCCTAAGGAACTACAACGATAATCATGCAAGCTGATCAACAAAAAAGGATAAACAAGCCCGCCGCTAAAGGGCTCAAGCGACTGGCAAATGCCGCAATTTATTCTAAACAAGGAGTTATTGCGACCTGGAAAAGTGAAGAAGCATTCCGCCTTGATGTGTGGTTATTTATAATCCTTACACCAGTGGCATTTTGGCTAGGGCAAACAGGCTTAGAACAAGCGGTATTAATGATTTGCTTAGTGTTAGTCATTCTGTGCGAGCTAATCAATTCGGCATTAGAAGCAATAGTAGACAGAATTAGTGACGAGTTGCACCCCCTTGCAGGCATGGCCAAGGATATAGGCTCGGCATTAGTACTCATCTCATGTTCGCTGACTGTTTTGGTATGGGGCTTGATCGCTTGGGATCGTTTTCTATAAACTGACAAAAAACCAAATATCGCGGTAAACACCACCGTATCTGTTGACAATGCCGACTCAAACCACAATAATGCCGCTCCCTTGATTTCAGACCTTGATTTCAATACTAGATATGAGGATTTAAACGGTGGCCAATACTCCACAGGCTCGCAAGCGAGTTCGTCAATCAGAGAAACGTCGCGGCCACAATGCTGGCTTTCGTTCAATGGTTCGCACCTACATCAAGAAAGTTATTGCAGCGATTGAAAGCGGTGATAAAGCTAAAGCACAAGAAGCTTACGATCAAGCTGTGCCAGTCATTGATAGCATGGCCGACAAAGGCATTTTGCACAAAAATAAAGCTGCTCGTCATAAGAGCCGCTTGAATGCTAAAGTTAAAGCACTAGCTTAATTAAAGCTAGACAGTAAAAAACCGGCAGTAGCCGGTTTTTTTTATGCTTGAAATCAGTGCGCTAGCTAGATCAATACCAAGTTATCGCGATGGATCAATTCATCCTGATCACGATAACCTAGAATCTCTTCGAATTGACCCGAGTGCTTGCCGGCAATCTGCTTTGCCTCAACGCTACTATAATTAACAATGCCCTTAGCAATCTCTGTGCCGCTAGCATCCACGCAAAGTACAATCTCACCGCGTTCAAACTGTCCCTGAACTTCAGTTACCCCAACAGACAATAAACTACCGCCCGAATCCTTAAGTACTTTTACTGCGCCATTATCAAGCAACAAACTTCCGCTCGCTGCAGAATGCACCGCCAGCCAGTGTTTACGCGCAGCCCCTTCAGCCCCCGCGGTTAACAATGTACCCACCAACTTACCGCTAGCCACGTCAGTTAAAATGCCAGGGTTGTGGCCACCGACAATAATAGTGTCAGTACCAGAACGAGACGCTAGCCGTGCAGCCTTTATCTTTGTCGCCATGCCGCCCTGGCCTAAATGACCTTTACTCGCACCCGCATAACCTAGCAACGCCTCGTCATCAGCTGCCGCTTCAGAGATTAGCTTAGCGCTGGGATTATCTCTGGGATCACTGTCAAACAAACCTTCTTGGTCGGTTAAAATTAATAACAAGTCGGCATCAATTAAATTGGCAACCATCGCCGCCAAGGTATCATTGTCTCCAAACCGAAATTCTTCTGTCACCACTGTGTCGTTTTCATTTACCACAGGCACAACACCAAGCTCTATAAGAGTATTGATGGCACTGCGAGCATTTAGATAGCGCTGGCGATGCGATAAATCATCATGCACCAACAAAACTTGTGCCGTATGCATGTTGTAACGCGCAAATGCAGCCTCCCATGTTTGCACCAAACCCATTTGCCCAACTGCCGCTGCGGCCTGTAAATGATGTATTGCAGTAGGACGCTCTGACCAGCCAAGACGAGTCATACCAGCAGCAACAGCACCGGAAGAAACAATCACTAACTCAATACCATCGGCTGACAGTTTCGCTAAGTGATCTACCCACTGATTCATTAATCCAGAGTTTAAACCGCGGCCATCATCAGTTAACAAAGCACTGCCAATCTTAACTACCCAGCGTTTAGCCGATATTATTGAATCTCTTTCAGACATTGTCATTTAAACCACTTATTCTGCGTAGTGTACTTCTACATCTCCATCGTCTTCGTCGTCAAGGTCATCACCAACAGCTGACTGATCATGACGCTTAGCTCGCCTGGAAAGCTCCAAATCTCTAATTCGTTCGCGGCCCTCAGATTGCATATCGTCTTGGAACTGACGCTCAGCTGCTGCCGACTCTTCATCATCTTTCTCACCCTGCTTTTTGTCATCAATATGGGTCATAATATCTCGACACAAAGACTCTGTGCCCTGACCAGTAACCGCAGAGACAACATAAACAGGGCCATTCCAGGCTAATTTTTCTAGCAGCTTTGCGACGGCTTCATCACATTCATCTGGCAGCAATAAATCCATTTTATTAACCACTAGCCAGCGCGGTCTTTTAGCTAGCGTAGGACTAAAGTTCTCTAACTCTTGGGCAATATCTATCACCGCTTGAGCCGGGTCGCTGCCATCGATAGGATGAATATCTACCAAATGCAACAATAGCCGGTTGCGAGTTAAATGCTTAAGAAAGCGAATACCAAGGCCTGCACCCTCAGATGCTCCGGCGATCAGACCCGGAATATCAGCCACCACGAAACTTTGGTGCCCTGCCACTTTAACTACGCCTAAACTAGGGCTAATGGTGGTAAATGGGTAGTCGGCTATTTTCGGCCTAGCGGCAGAAACCGAGCTAATAAATGTTGATTTACCCGCATTGGGCAAGCCCAATAAGCCCACATCTGCCAGCAACTTAAGTTCTAAACGCAAATTACGCATCTCGCCGGGAGTACCATTTGAGGTCTGCCTAGGAGCGCGATTAGTGCTCGATTTATAACGCGCATTTCCAAGCCCGTGAAAGCCACCGCGAGCAACGACAATTTCTTGCCCGGCCTTGGTTAAGTCTCCTAAAATCTCACCGGTATCATCATCAATTATCGATGTCCCTACTGGTACTCTAAGAAATAACTCATCACCAGCCGCGCCCGTGCAGTTAGCACCTTTACCAGGCTGACCACTTTTGGCTTTGTAAAACCGCGTGTAACGGAAATCTATCATGGTGTTTATGCCTTCATCTGCCTGCATAATAACACTGCCGCCATCGCCGCCATCGCCGCCATCAGGGCCACCAAACGGGATATATTTCTCACGGCGAAAGCTTAAGCAGCCATTACCACCTTTACCCGCCTCTATTTTTACTACCGCTTCATCAATAAACTTCATACTTACCCCCAGAGCTGAACTCCGGCTAATTTCAATGCAGCTTAACGTAAAAAGCCCCGTATTGACGGGGCTTTTACATTTTAGGTTACTTTGCTGTTAAGCCGTCACAACATTAATATATTTGCGATTCTTAGGGCCTTTAACAACAAACTCTACCTTGCCAGCCTCGGTGGCGAAGATAGTGTGGTCTTTACCACAACCTACGTTCACTCCCGGGTGAAAACGAGTTCCACGCTGACGAACGATAATGTTACCAGCCGCTACTACTTGACCACCGAAACGCTTAACACCTAAGCGTTTGGACTCGGAATCGCGACCGTTATTAGTACTACCACCTGCTTTCTTATGAGCCATTTTACTCTCCTAAACTTAGCTTAGCCGGTAATACCGGTAATTTTAACTTCGGTATACCACTGACGGTGACCGGCACGCTTCATGTGATGCTTACGACGCTTGAACTTAATAATGTTCACTTTTTTGTGTCTAGCTTGATCGATAACTTCTGCAGTAACTTTAGCTCCAGCCACTACTGGCTCGCCAATCTTTACGCTATCGCCTTCACCAACCAACAAAACTTCGTCAAATTCGATAGTAGCACCAGTCGCAACTTCAATCTTCTCAAGCTTTAAAGTCTCGCCTTCTACTACTCGGTGCTGTTTACCACCGCTTTTAATTACTGCGTACATAGTTAACTCCGCGTCAGTTAGCCTGCTTGCAAATACGGGATCGTGCGGCGCAAGTTCAGGCACTCAATTCTTGGTATCTGACTGAATTGAGTTTGTCAGGGGCGCGAATTATATAGATACAAGTGATCTGAAGCAACTGTTTGAACAGCTTTTATGTTACGCTAAAGCCTTACTTGACAGGCATGGCGTAGCTTTCTAGCATGCAGCTCGATTTGATAAAAACCTCTTTATGGAAACCATCAATTAATGCAAGCAATACGTAATGCTGTTGCCGAAGAATTCGAGATAGTTAATCAATTAGTTATAGCCGAATTACACTCCGAAGTAGCGCTGGTAGAAAGCATAGGCCACTATATTATTGATGCTGGCGGCAAGCGGCTGCGGCCACTACTAGTTTTACTGTGCGGCAAAGCATTGAAAGGTGGAACCCAGAATACAGCCCAATTTGCAGCAGTTGTGGAGTTTATTCACACTGCAACCTTGCTACATGACGATGTTGTGGATATTTCATCCCTAAGACGCGGCCGTCCAACCGCTAATGCCGAATGGGGCAATGCCCCTAGCGTGCTAGTTGGCGACTTCATCTACTCGCGCGCGTTTCAACTTATGGTGCGGATGGGCAATATGGACATTATGGCGCTAATGGCTGATACCACCAATAGAATCGCTGAAGGTGAAGTATTACAACTGGAACGAGCTGGCAAGCCAGATACCTCTGAAGATGCCTACTTCCGTATTATTGAACAAAAAACAGCAGTACTATTTGAAGCAGCTACCCAGGGCGCAGCGATTCTGGCTAATTGTGATCAACAGACTCAGCAAGCAGCAAAGAGCTACGGCCACCATTTAGGAATGGCATTTCAGTTAATTGATGACGTCCTTGACTACACTGGTGATGCAGCTACCATGGG
>JBLHWB010000071.1:0-9568 GCA_047628915.1 Porticoccus sp.
CCATGAGTGTTTCTGATATAACGGTAGCGCGCCAAGAATTCGAGTCTCTCTGGAACAGATTAAATATTTTCAGAACAGGGTCTGTTTGCCTGGTGTCTATACTGTTAACGCTAATCATTTTAAAAATTTGATTTACGCTACAAGCAGTTAACGCTAGCATAATTAGCGAGGAGTTCAACTATGAGTACTCAAAGACATGGCCTTTCCATAGGCATAGAAAGAATTAATAGTGATTTTTTTCTTACGTTTAAAGCGACAGGAAAACTGACTCACAAAGACTATGAAACAATTACCCCGATGATTAATTCTGCATTGGCGGGCGTCAAACAGGCTAAGATTAAAGCGTTAGTTGACTGCATAGAGCTAGAGGGCTGGGAGCTTAGAGCGGCGTGGGACGATTTAAAACTGGGACTAAAGCATGGTAATCAATTTATGAAAATTGCCATTATTGGTAATAAGCGTTGGCAGGAAGTTGCTGCCAAAATTGGTACATGGTTGGTTGCCGGAGAGATGGAATTTTTCGACAATGAAGAAACAGCGCTAGATTGGCTCAGCACCTAACACGACGATTAACTACGCACCCAGAATTTCTAGATCAAAGTTTAGCGAGAACCTTACATTGATCGCCAGGAGTCCTTAGCGCTTCGAACGCTTCTGGCAGATCATCTATTGTCACTATATCGGTGATCATCGACGCCACCGCTACCCTACCTTGAGCCATCATGGCCACTGTGGTTTCAAAATCGTCCTTGGTGTAGGCAATAGCAAACTGCAGACGTACTTCTTTTATTAATGCTAAAAATGGCATGATTGCGTCAGGCTGCTCGCACACCCCTACTGGTACAATTGTACTACCGAATGAGGCTAGTTCAATGCATTGCTGCAACAGGCCCGGCGCTCCTACACATTCGAAAATAACGTCTGCCCCGCCGCCTGTTGTATCTAGAAATTGCTGGCTAAGTAGTTCGCTGTCAGCGCCTACAGTTGGCGTAATAATGTCAGTAGCGCCCATAGTTTTAGCTAATGCAGCTCTTGATGGGGCAAGCTCGCTAACCACTACATCACGGGCGCCAAAAAACCGCGCCCACGCTGCTACTGCTAACCCAATTGGGCCTGCGCCAATAATTAATACGCGGTCGCCGGCCTGCAAGTCAGCCACACGAACTGCATGCAAACCTACTGCCATCGGCTCTATCAAGGCAGCGTGCTGCATACTTAACTCATCGGGCAGCAATATGGTTTCACGACTACCAGTTGCTACATATTCAGCAAAGCCGCCTGGGGCATCTACTCCAGACACTTTTTTATTCAAACATTCAAAAAAGCGGCCATTGGCACACGCCTTACAGTTACCGCAAGCAATAAATGGCAAGGCACAAACACGATCGCCTACCTGCCAATTGCCCTCAGCTTGCTTGCCTACTTCAGCAATCTCACCAACGTATTCATGCCCCAGTACTTGGCCACAACACGCTGTAGTTAAACCCTCACGAGTAGCATGCAAGTCAGTTCCACACACGCCGCAGTAGCTTACTTTTACTACTAGCTCAGACGCTTGCGGTGCTGGATCTGCAATGTTTTCAACTGCTAGTGGTGTGCCAACTTGCTTGAATACTGCCGCTTTCATAATCTATTCCAATGCTTCTTATTATTTTAGCTGTAAGTAATTAACCTGCGGTGGCTGCAGCTGACGGACGCTCGCCTACTCTGGCAAACCATGCTTGCATATTTGCTAGCTCAGCTGGAATACCTTGACCAATCAAATTACCAAAGTCTGCAAATGCATAAAGTTGAACATCCGCTAAGGTAAAACGCTCACCACAAACATATTGTTTACCGCTCATTAATCCATCCAACCATGCCCAGCTTTCCTGCACGATAGCTTTTAAATCATCAGCAGCATGAGGAATAACACGACAGCGGTTTTCAAACATTGGCAAACCTTCAGAGCTTCTGAAGGCCAGTGTTAACGGCTCAAGGATTTTGCCATCAATACGGCGGCTCCACATGCGTGTTTCTGCACGTAGTTCTGGAGTGGCGCCAATTAACGAATCACCATCAGAGATTTCATCTAAATAGGAGCAAATTACTGTACTTTCAGCCAAGGCCATACCGTTATCTAATATTAAGCAAGGTGACTGAGCTGAAGGGTTTATTTTTTTATACTCATCATTAAGATTATCTCCAGCCATAATATCTATTTCGACTCTTTCGATCTCTATGCCGCGCTCGATCATAAACATATTTACAACCCGAGGATTTGGACCAACTGAGGTATATAGTTTCATTATTCTCTCACCTATTATTAATTATCAATCGTTAGTTTTAACCCAACATTATTACTTTTTATCAAAGGTAATATGCAACTCTTTTAGACCTCGCAATACAATATTTGGCCAATGAGTTAAGTCATTTTTATTTTCTGCCAGTTGTATATTGGTTAGGCGCTGTAATATTTTACTAAAAGCTACGTTCATTTCTTTACGACCCAACATCGCGCCGGGGCAAAAATGTACACCTTGGCCGAAAGCAATATGGTCTTTAGCATTGCGACGACAAACATCCATATTTTCAGCGTCATCAAACACTTCTTCATCGCGATTACCTGAAGCGTAACGCAGCATTAACAAGCTGTCTTTAGCAATGGCCACACCATCAATCTCGGTATCGCGAGTTACCACACGCCAAATACCCGCTGTTGGCGATGATAATCGCAGCATCTCTTCCACTACGTTACCCATTGTTGACATATCTTCTAGTACAGTTTTCATTTGCATAGGCAGTTGAATGAGATTCATCAAACCTTCAGCAATCGATGACGTGGTGGTCTCATTACCAGCAACTAACAGTTGTTGGACCATGCTGAGCAGCTCTTCCATTGTCATCAAACGGCCATCGTCAATTTGGGTGTTGGCCAAATCTGAAATCATATCGTCTTGTGGCTGCTTACGGCGCTGCTCAATCACATCGGCCATGTAAAGTTGGTATTCAACAATCAGCTGTGCGTTTTCTATTTCTTCCTCTGCTGTAACCATGCCACCAAGGCGTGAAGCAAATGCATCTGACCAGCTTTTAAAACTGTCCAAGCCGCTGCGTGGTACACCCAACTGGTCGGCAATAACATAAACTGGCAATGGCGTTGCAAAGTCTTTAATAAACTCACATTCGCCAGTTTCAATAAAACTATCAATTAATTCATCAGCAATTTGTTCGATATAGCCGTGCATTTTCTCTACTCGTTTAGCAGAGAAAACCTTATTGATTAAGTTGCGATATACCCGGTGACGCGGTGGATCCATAGTTAGCAATGTATCGACTTGCTCATAGCCATCTTCATATATTTTTGCCGCTGCCGGAGTCGGTTCTGGCCCCTGTAGCAAATGCTTAAAGTCACTTGAAAACAGCTCGGTGTCCTTTAACGCACGACGAATATCGCCATGTTTAGACAACATAAATATATTGGTTTCGGGCAGTTGGTAAACCGGCGCTTGGTCACGCAAAGCCTTATAAAACTCGAACGGGCACTCGATTGTCTCGGGGTCAAAGAAATCAAAATCGGCGACTGACTTACTCATTAAACTTACTCCTAGCGATAGCCATTATTGGAATTATGTAGTGGCTATATTCGTTAATTCTGACCGTCACAGTATCCGAAGAAAAATAAACAGTCAAATCTGATTGTTTTTTTTCAAGAGGTTTGCTAATGTGACTTTTAACTTAAAAACAATAACTAACAATGCTCTTTCTACGGCAACTGTAAGCTCATTTACACTGCCACAACCACCACAGGAGAAATTCATGGATCTCGGATTATCTGGCAAAAAAGCTGTCATTACTGGATCAACTCGTGGCATTGGCCGCGCCATTGCTAACCTTTTAGCTGACGAAGGCGTGGATCTAGCTATATGTTCACGCAACCAGGAAGAAGTCGACTCGGCTGTCGCCGACCTAAGCGCTAAAGGCGTTAAAGTTATCGGTAACGTGGTAGATGTTGCTGACAAAGAGACTTACCAAGCATGGATTGCCAAGGTAGGGAAAGAACTTGGCGGTATCGATATTTTTGTACCCAATGTCAGTGCTGGCGGCGGCATGCAAGGTGATGAAGGCTGGAAGGCTAATTTGGAAGTAGACGTGCTGGGAACCACCCGTGGCATAGAAGCCTGTATGCCATTTTTGGAAGCGTCAACAGCTGCCTCAATTATTATTATATCCAGTACTGCTGGAGTTGAAACGTTTATGGCTGCCAATCCATATAACGCCATAAAAGGTGCATTAATTGTACACGGCAAGCAACTTAGTCAAGCCTTAGCACCACAAGGCATTCGCGTTAACTGTGTATCACCAGGCCCTATCTTCATTGAAGGTGGCGCATGGGACTTTATCAAGAACAACATGGCTGAAGTCTATGACGCCACCCTAGCCCAGTGTCCGCAAGGCCGTATGGGCAGTGCTGAAGAGATTGCCAACAGCGTAGCGTTTTTAGCTAGCCCGGCGGCTAGCTTAATCACTGGTGTCAACTTAGTTGCCGACGGTGGTTTTACTAAGCGCGTGCAGTTGTAACTAAGCTGTTAGCACTGCCTACTAGCCGAGCCCTGCTCGGCTAGTATTTTTTCTTAAATTAACTCCCGATAGTCAGCTTGCTAAGATCAGTCGTTAACAATGGAATAATTATTATGGGCAAAAGTGATCGCATAGACGTTTATTTGGTGGCCGGGGGTAAATACCACAATATTGACCATGCCAGAGTCGAAATATTAAAGCTATTAGCTGAGCAGCCCCGCATAAAAGTACAAGTAGGCAGTGATTACAGTGATATTGATGCTATTTGCGCCGCTGATTTTTTAATAACCTATACCTGCGATATATTGCCCGAAGGCGACCAAACTCAGCGCTTAATTGAATTTATTCGAAGCGGCAAAAGATGGTTTGCACTGCATGGCACTAATTCTATATTGCGTTTTTTAGAACCTGATGAAGACGGCAACTTTAAAGTGGATTGCCCGGAAGAAGACCTGCCGTTTATGGAAATGCTAGGCAGCCAGTTTATGTCTCATCCGCCTATTCATGAATATGAAGTGCAAATAACCGAACCTGACCACCCATTGGTAAAAGACATACCTCCCTTCAAGGTGGATGATGAACTTTACTTATGTAAATTTTATGGTGAGCACCGCACATTGCTGCACACCAACTGGAGCGAACCAGTGGCTAACTTTATTCGTGACGACTGGATGAAAGACACTGAGCAACAGCCAGTACTTTATATCCACCCTTACGGCAAAGGCGAAGTACTGTATTTAACCCTAGGCCATTGCCGCGGTAAATATGATATGCAGCCCCTGATAGAGGAATATCCGGTGCCAGAAGAAGGTGCATGGCGCACCGAGGAATTCTACGAGCTATTACGCCGCGGCATTGCCTGGTCAATGGATGAAATTGCGTAAACCTCACAACGTTAAGCGATACAATAACTAGGAAAGACTATGGATTTACAATTCAGCGAACAGGAACATGCTTTTCAATTAGAGGTTCGCGAATTTTTAGCTAACAACCTTCCTGCCCATATTATAGACAACGCCAAACGCAACGGCGGCGTTTTTATGGAACAGGCAGACGCTCTTGAGTGGCAAGAAATTTTAGTTAGCAAGGGCTGGGCCGTACCCCAGTGGCCAGTAGAACATGGCGGCACTGATTGGACGCCAGCGCAAAAATATATCTTTAGTAAAGAGTGCTATCACGCCGGTGCACCGATGCTAATTCCGCTTGGCTTATTAATGCTGGCACCAGTTATTATGGCTTTTGGCAGTGATCAACAAAAAACCGAATACCTACCTAAAATACTCAGCGGCGAACATTATTGGTGCCAAGGTTACTCTGAACCAGGGTCAGGCTCTGACTTAGCCAGCCTTAGCTTAAAGGCCGAATCAGATGGCGATGATTATATAGTTAACGGCTCCAAAATTTGGACTACGCATGCCCACTTTGCTAGCCATATTTTTTGTTTGGTACGCACTGATAACAGCGTAAAACCACAAGCAGGTATTAGTTTTTTACTTATCGATATGAAAACTGCAGGCGTGGTAGTTGACCCCATTATTACCATGGCCGACGATCACGAGCTTAACCAAGTATTTTTTGAAGACGTGCGCATACCAAAAGCCAACCGTATAGGTGACGAAAACAAAGGGTGGACCTATGCCAAGTACTTGCTTGAGTTTGAACGTGGCGGTGGCTTTTCAGCCCACCGCATTAAGCATGAAATTAATATGCTCAAAACGCTGCTAGCCGATTTACAACAATCAAACCCAGCGCTAAATGCCACTGGTGGTATCAGCCGTAAATTAGCCCGCATTGAAATAGATTTGAAATCACTAGAGATTACCGAGTTGAGAATTTTGTCTGCGCTTAGCGCTGGCGGCAACCCAGGGGCTGAGTCGTCAATTATGAAATTAACGACAGTGCGTCTAGAGCAAGCGGTAAACGAGTTAATGGTCGAGGTTACTGCTTATCATGGCTTTGCGATGAACAAACCTGATGATGGTACGCCCTACCGCGAGACTGACATTGCCACAGTAGTACCACGCTATTTAAATAATCGCGCGTCATCTATTTTTGGTGGCTCGCAAGAAGTACAACGCAATATTATTGCCAAAATGGTGCTGGGGCTTTAAGTATTCAGGAGCAGCTTAAACAGCAATGAACTCATTAGTAAAATAATTTATTAATTGACCAATATCTGTAATATGTAGATCCAAATCACCTCCTTCAATTGTGATAAGACGACTACTACAGATGAAAAAGAGCTTTTCTGAAGCGAGCAATAGTAACGCTTACATAAAATACACTATTAGTGTGCTAATTTTTTCGCATATATTTAGCGTAATAACAATCTCAGCAGAAGAATACTCTGACCAGCAATCTTATGAAAACCTTACATTACTACTTAAAGAAATTGATTATGTAGATATTAATGAAAAAAAAGGTGTTACTAAGCATGGCGTCAGTTATGACGACATAAACCATGAAGCAATACTTTTTAAGGGGCAACAATACCAAACGATGCCAGATTTTTTTCTGCCAAAAAAAATTAAAGCCAAAAACTTTACCATTGACGGCGCGCCCATTATATTAATGGGTGATACGCCAACTCAACTGCCTACATTAGATGGCGCAACAATAAACATAGAACTAAAAATCCCCTAAATAAAAACTAAAGGACTCATCATGAAATCAGCATTAACCCATACTGGCCGTAGCCTGCTCGCCCTCTATTTTCTTCTACCCGGTATTGCGAAATTTGCACAATGGGATATGCATGTAACACTAATGGAAACCCATGGCATGATGATGGTACCGGTATTACTTGCGCTTGCTGGCATCATTCAAATTGGTGCCAGTATTTGTCTATTACTGAATAAACAAGTGGTGATATGTGCGCTTGGTCTAGCGGCTATGATTTTAATTATCAATGTGAATCTACATGACTTTTGGAATATTTATGAAGGTGTAGATGCCGAGCGTGAAACGCAAAACTTTGTGAAAAATTTAGGCATTTTCGCCGGGCTGTTATTGTTAGCTGCGATGAATATGACGGCCACTAAAGAGACTGGCACTAGCGAGTAAAACGATAGCTAGACTAGCCATTATTTAAATAGGTTTGATAGCTCTATTATGAAACTTGAGGGCATGGTAAAAACTCTGAATAGCCGCTAATTTTTTTAAAATTAGTTTTTACTCTGCCTCCAAAATACCAGTCCGGCACTGGACGATGTATCTAATCAGGCACCACTGGGATCGCTGTACTGGCTCTACTTAGGCGCGGTGCAAAAGTTGCTAGCATTGCTAAACTTATGGCAAAGTTGTTAGTAAAGTGCCCCAGAGTTTGCCTAACAAGCTAGGATATATTAACCGCAATCAAGTATGGCTAGCCAAAGTTCTTTGGCTTTAAATTTAATAGCATCTCCATTATTGCCATATTTTGTTAGTCTTCGAAAAGTGTTCTTTAGTCTTTATATCTCTCTTATATGTTGAAAATTAGCAATCTTGGAGCCTATCCTCAGCTATATCGCTGCGCGCAGATTGCGAATCGCTAGTTGCAAATTGCAAATTGCAAATTGCAACTATTATGTCGCTATATGCGCTAGCTAGCCTTGATAGGCTTGATCTAGATGTGATCAGATTTCAGATAATCGGCCTCAAGCCACGTCATTGCTAGCGTTGTCAGCTTCACTCAACACTTGGCACGCCAGTTGCTTTAGTACTGTTAATAGCAGCTACTATTGAGTCGCTGAATTTGGCTTATGGACACCTGCCACCATAGTATTTAAGGAAAAACATATGCAGTCGTTACAAAACACGACTATTAAGCAGAACAGAGCGTTATTGCTATTATTTTTCTTATCCGGATCAACTGCGCTGATTTATCAGGTTATTTGGCAAAAACTACTGTTTACTGCCTTTGGAGTCGATCTGCAGTCAACGGCCATCGTTGTATCAACGTTTATGTTAGGTTTGGGGCTAGGTGCGCTTGTTGGTGGTCAATTTGCTGAGAAATACCCAAATGACCAACTTCTATTTTTCATCTTTGTGGAGATGGGCATTGGTCTATTTGGGTTTGCTAGCTACGACGTGATTCGCTTCGTGGCAGAATCTTTTTTCGAACACCCATTGGTTGTTATAGCGGCAGTAAATTTTCTGCTACTGCTGTTCCCCACTTTACTAATGGGCGCCACCTTGCCAGTACTGGTATCTCACCTTTATAAGCAATCTCGCAATGTCGGCACCTCGATAGGAAGCCTATATTTTTCAAACACCTGTGGCGCTGCCCTTGGGTGCTTTTTCGGTGGCTTCATTCTGCTCAATTTCTTTTCCTACAGTGAAACCTTAGTCATCGCGGCGATAACAAATATGGCCGTTGCAGCCCTCGCTTACCTATTTATCTACAGGGTTGAAATAGTATGAATCAACAACGCTATTTCATCCCGTTTTGGTTATCACTTTTTGTCGGCTTTTCTAGCCTTAGTATTGAAGTCCTCTGGATTAGAGTGGTCTCGTTTTCGGTACACACCGTGCCACAAGCATTCTCTTATGTACTGATTCTTTTTTTAGTAGGTATCGCCGTAGGGTCATATATCGGCAAGCGCATGTGTGAGGCTCCCAACCGAGATTTATATGGTGTCTCTGCCGTAGTACTTATTCTCGCGGCGTTAGTAGATTTCTCGTCTCTACGCCTAATCAACTTTGAAGACCGAATGCTGAATATTGCGCTATATTCTCTGCTGATCTTTGTGACCGCTATGCTTAAAAGCATCGTTTTCCCTATTGCTCATCACCTAGGATCTAATCAGAGCAAGAAAGTCGCTGCCTCTGTCTCCTATGTATATTTTGGCAACATTCTGGGGGCGACGCTAGGCCCGCTTGTCACCACATTTGTACTGCTGCGCATGCTGACAACAGCACAGTCATTCATGGCAGTCAGTATTGTGACATTGGCGACCGCGTTGCTAGCACTACTGTACAGCGACAGAAAACTAGCGATTCTAAAGTTTTCAAGTGCTCCGGCGTTAAT
>JBLHWB010000072.1:0-9566 GCA_047628915.1 Porticoccus sp.
TGTAAATGCCATCACCGCTGTTTGTGACGCTGAAGCTGGAGTTATTAACCCGTTAGATTTACCGCTGATAAGTGGTGGCGCTCAGCTAAAAACTTCTCAACAATAATAAAATGGGCTGCGATGATCAGTCCATAGTCAAAGCTGAGGAAAGCTATTGTGTCAGATCCTGCTAACCGATCACCTCAAACACCGCGACCAGAGTCGTTCGATCCACTGTCGAATACGGTACTTGAAAGTCCTCATGAATTTTTCCACTCACTACGCGAACACGCACCGGTATATCAAATCCCTGGCACCAATTGGTTTACCATCAGCCGCTATCAAGATGTACTCGACATTACACTGAACACTGATGACTTTTCGTCAAACCTCACCAGTATTATTATGAATGGCCCTAACGGCGAGCCTTCGGAATTGGAGCGCCCACAATTAGATACTGGTCCAATAGATGTCTTGGCTATTGCTGATCCGCCCGTTCATAAGCCACAACGCCGTCTCGCCCAAAAAGCCTTGTCGATGCGCTTCGTGCAGTCACTTGAACCCATTATTCGCCAACAAGCTAATGACATTATTGACCGCTTTATTGATGACGGTAAATGCGACTGGGTACAAGCCTTTGCAAAAGAAATACCAATGACAATTTCACTGGCATTAGCAGGCTTCCCCACCCAAGACTGGCAGGAGGTGAAAGCTTGGAGTGATAACGCTATCGGCTTACTAAGCGGCATTAACACGCCAGAGAATTTTGGGGCCAATATTATAGCGGCCAACGCCATGTGGGAGTACACCGAGAAGCACTACCACCAGATTGAAAATGAGCTCGGTGATAACTTTACTAGCTCGCTAATTGAAGCGACCAAAGATAAACAGCAGCCGCTGCTAAAGCGCGAAGCTATTAGCATGATTTTTCAATTACTGATTGCCGGCGCTGACTCAACAGCCAATACCATAGGTAACACTGTTAAAATGTTGGCAGAAGACGCTGACTTACAACAGCAATTAAGGACTAACTCAGACCTGTTAACTAATTTTATTGAAGAAGTACTGCGCCTAGAAACACCTTTTATGGGGCATTTTCGTCAAACTAAAAAAGAAGTGTCTGTGGCCGGCACGACAATACCCAAAGGTGCACGCCTTATGCTGATGTGGGCATCAGCTAACCGTGACGAAACAGTATTTAACCAGCCTAACCAAATCGACTTACAGCGCGATCTAAAAGCGCAAAAGCATTTCTCTTTTGGTTATGGTGTGCACAACTGTTTGGGCGCTCATCTTGCCCGCACTGAAATTCGCCTAGCATTAGAAGAATTATTGAAGCGTACCACTAGTATAAGTATAGATAACAGCAAACCGGTACCCAACCACATCCCCAGTGTGTTTATTCGTGAGTTACATCACTTGCCGATATTGTTTAGCGCTAGCAGCTAAAACGACGACAGGTCTGTTGATCTGGAATAAGCATCCCTGCGTAAACGTTTTCATGAATTCTAAACAAAAAAAATCCAACCCCCAAGGTAAGGGCGTGGTGCCAGTGGTTAATCATTGGCTCACGTATGCGCCTGTTGTCATCGAAAAGAAATCAACTGGACAGTTATTTGCTGAGTATTTTACCTCGCTGTTGATACTATCGGCAGATTTTCGGTTCAAACCGGTACAAGGCGCCAGCTACTTTCTTTACCTTAAAGAGCAGTGTTGGGTGCTGTCGTTAATAGAACCAGAACGTTGGAGCCATGAGCGAAGAGGCGAGTATTTTGGCAGCTGCCAGCTACAAGATGATATGACTTGGTCGATTAATACCACCGATCTAGAGTCAGTCCATCCTGACGTTGATCAGGCGCTTAAGTTGTTCTATCAACAAATAGCCCTGCACCTTGATAGCGAAAAGCCCCTAATCGAAATTTTGCCGTTCTATCTCGATGAGCTACCCTACTACCGTCGCATGGCTGCTACCGGCCTTGCCAGGTCAATGCGATACTCATTTGACGAACATGCTCTGCTAGATAAGCCCAGCAAAAATGTGCTCTCTGCCCTCCAGCTAAGCAATGACAACAGTGAGTTTTTGAGAATTAACTAGGCTTATAGAAAAACCAAAAAAACAATTAGCTCTTTAAACAAACCCTAATATCCCAATGTTAGATTTTTTGAGAAATATAGTCAGACATATGAAATATTTTGCTACTACTATTTTGGCATTAGCTATATTGATTGCATGCACGCCAGTGTCGCCTGTATATTCTGAGAAAGCTTCATCAGCTAATAGCCCAAAGCATCATACTATTAGCGGCTATCAAAATTACCCGTTTGTGGAAACTGCGTCAGCTAAAGGAATATTTTTCTATATCCGAAGAATATGGAGCTCGGTGTTTGTTCCTCCTATTGCTGATGGGCATCAATTGTCTGAGTTGGAGTCAATTCAGCTGCTAAATTCGATTAAAAGTGACCGTATTACCTGGTTGGGGCATGCCAGCTTTTTGATAAAAACCGCTGACGTGACGATTTTGACAGATCCTTTTCTGTCAACATTCGCGAGTCCGGTTCCGTGGGCAGGCCCAAGAAGGTTTGTCGCTTCGCCTATTGCGATAAATAAATTGCCGCCGATAGATATAGTCATTGTTTCACATAGCCACTATGACCATCTGGACGATAAAACAGTTAGCAGCTTGGTAAACAAAAATAATATCCATGCAGTGGTGCCGTTAGGCCTTAAGTCTTTCTTTACCGAGCGCGGTTATAGCAAGGTGACTGAGTTAGATTGGGGACAGTCAGTATCAATTAAAGGCATAGAGATTACTGCCGAACCTTCAGTTCATGATTCGGCACGCACTATATCTGATCATAATGAAACACTATGGGCTTCTTGGGTTATTGAAGGTTACCAAAAACGCATTTTATTTATTGGTGATAGCGGCTACTCAGAAACCATTTTTAGCCATATCGGTGATAAATATACATCGTTTGATTATGCTATTTTGCCGATAGGGGCCTACGAACCCAGAGAGTTAATGTGGATGTCACACACTACTCCCGACGAAGCAGTTGCCATTGGCGTAGATGTTCGCGCGAAGACATTGATTGCCTCTCATTGGGGAACAATCAGTAGCTTGTCAGATGAGCCAATATTTGAGCCGCCAATACGATTTAAGAAGTCGGGAGTTGATAGTGGATTTTCCGACCAAGATCTGTGGTTAATGAAAGTTGGCGAAACTAGACCGATACCAGCAACAGGCAGGCTCTAAGGGTATCTCGCGCCAAATTCGGTGTCGCCATATGGTAGTTGCTCCAGCTCTCAGTTTTTGAATGCTAAGGCGTACCAGCGCAGTAGAGGTAGGCCAAGCATGGATAAGGCACACGGGGTGAGTGCGGTTAAAGTGCTACTGAGAGCCCGCTATAACGCACCATCTATGCCATGACTTCTGCCACGCAATAAATTTTAGTCTCCACTGCCACTAAACTGTGCAGCACATACTTTATAGCGAATCAATAAAATGAATTCAGAGGGACAGGGCATGATCGCCCCTACCCCCTACAGAAATTGCCCTATCAAAACGATGAAATTTAAGAAACTGATATAATTTAAAAGCTGAAAATAGCTGGGTTCATGGCTAGAAATAACTTAGCATCTCTAACAAGCACACATTACCTGGTAATATCGTCGAAAAACTTTTGCGCCGACTGCTTTTATCAGTATATATAAAGGCCTACAAAGTCCGTTAAATGAGCATTACCTATGAAATTAGTTTTTAGAAAAATATTTTCACCAATACTAAATTATTTCGAAGCTAGTGAAGGTGAATTCAACTATCGAAAATCTCATCGAACCATTCTAATTATAGTCGGTGGTTTATTTTTATTTCTATCATCGCTCTCAGCTTTAATGGCAATGGATGCAGCGCAATTCGGAGCATTTATTCCAATTGTTATTTTCTTTATAGCAGGTGTTGTTTGTATTGTAGTCGGAAGCCTTGGCAATGATCGTGCCGTAGCAACAATTTGGGGCAGCAAATAGCACGCTACTAGAGATTTCGAATCAGCAGTGGCATATTAGAAAATAAAATAACTTGGATATATATAATAAAGAGTACCACTTGACATTATGTCCTACGCTATAATCGATGCATTAGTTGAGTAAATTATTGAATAAAACTGCAATCAACCTGCACTTTAAATGAACCAGGAGTGATAGTGCAGTGAAGTCACTCGCTACAATTATTTACAATAAGGAAAGCAACCTCAAGGAAGCGCCTATATGTTGAGGAAACCGTTAACTGCCTTAACTCTAGTAATTTTTTCTTCACCGCCTATAACGAAAACTATTAAGGAAAGACAGCCATGAGCTTACTGGGAGAGACCGCCAAAATTCTCTATAAAACAGGCCTTTGTCGTTTTTTTTCAATTCAGCAAGAAGGTTTCAAATTAAAATTTTTCCCAACTAAAATGTCTAAACGACTATGGATAAGTGCAATACAGAAAAAAAATCCCTATGAAGTATTAGATAAATTTTTTACTAGGCATCTAAAACAAGGTGATATTGTCATCGATGCCGGAGCAAATATAGGTTACTACAGTCTTTTATCTGCAGCTGTTGTTGGTGCCAGCGGCTATGTATATGCAATCGAAGCGCATCCGAAGACTTTTTCTTATTTGCAGAAAAATATTGATTTCAATACATTTGAAAATATTCAGTGCTTTCATACAGCGCTTGGTAATGAGTCGGGAGAAATAAAGTTCTCTAATAAAGATAGTGACGACCTGAACCAAGTTGATAGCGCAGGTGAAATATCAGTGCCGATTATAAAACTAGATGACTTACCTATATCTAACGCTCGCATCAATTTATTAAAAGTGGATGTTGAAGGTTACGAGAAATTTGTTCTGCAAGGCGCTGCTGAGCTACTAGATAGAACAGACGTTATTCTATTTGAATCCTGGGACCAGCATTATAGAAAATTCGACTATTCATTAAATGATATTTTGGCACACTTAACTGGCTATGGTTTTTTGTTCATGACTTACAATGAAAATGGTTTTAGCGAAATAGAGAATGATTATGGCTCGTTAGACTGTGAAGATATTGTTGCCGTCAGGGACATTAAACAATTTCTAGAAAGTCTAGGCTAATTGAAAATTTTCAACTGTAATTTTAATTGCACTTTAATAATAAAGAATGGTCATATCGCTGCCTGAACGCACATAATAAATTTTTACAAATAGGCTTCAAAAGACTAGCAACTTTTGAATCGATTTTTTAAGGTTGATTTTTAAGCAGAGGAATTATCATGAGCACATATCCAAGAACGTTTTCACACATTGGAATTTCGGTACCTGATGTAGAGAAAGCGGCCGAGTTTTACAGTGAAGTTATGGGTTGGTATCACATTATGGAACCCACTATTATTACCGAAGAAGCAAATACGCCTATCGGGCAAATGTGTATTGATGTTTTTGGTAAGGGCTGGGGCTCTTTCAAAATAGCTCACATGTCCACTGGTGATAAAATTGGCGTTGAAATGTTTGAGTTCAAAAATAATGAAACGCCGAAAGATTTTGAATACTGGAAAACCAGCACTTTTCATTTTTGCGTTCAGGATCCAGACATTGAAGGACTGGTAGCAAAAATTGTGGCGCACGGCGGTAAACAGCGCATGCCTATTCGCGAGTATTACCCTGGCGAGAAGCCCTACAAAATGTGCTATGTCGAAGACCCTTTTGGACTAATCTTCGAGGTTTACTCACATAGCTATGAATTAACTTATTCACAGGGTGCGTACTAGACCGTTAATAAGTAACACAGCCATGCGCTATGCGACATGGCTGTTTAACCCCTTAGCTGCGATAGTTAACCAGCGAAGGCCTCATCCGATTAAAATCTTTATAACCTTTTATTTCTTCAGTTGAATTATCTATTGCCGCCAACAAAGCTTGGTAACTATCGTCCTGCTTAGCCAACTGATCCATAGAGTGAATAATCACTTTGATGGTAAACACAACGGCATCAGTTTTTTCTAAGAGGCGCAGCGTTTGCCGCTCTACTCGCCAATATAATTGTGTATCATTTGCGAGCTCTTTATCATCATCTTCATTCTCGTCATCCAACCATCTTGAGGCAATAAAATACAAACATTGTCAGGAATTCAGAGGGAGCTTTGCCATAGATCTTCACCGCCGCTTAGCTTCCATTGTAAATCCAATTCGGGTGCGGTTAGTAAGTCACCTTGCTGCTTAAATACGTCGCTGTGCTGCGTTAATAAATAAGTTAATAGTAGTTCGCGAAATTCTTCTTGGGCAGGTATCGACTCGTCTAGCGCACAATATACATTTTACTGATTAGCCTGATACTGCGCTAATTTTTTTGGTAGAAATATTTTGCTTCACGATCAAACTCCAACCAATGTGAAGCGATCATTTTCTGCAAGCCCATTGATAATACATTGGGATTTTGAATATGCGGGATATATAATTTTTTACTCAGCTCAGTCATAAAACAAATTATAGCAAAGAGCGACTACCGCTTGTCTATTAGGGTCCATTAACAGGCCTTACTGCGGTTACTTTTTAGTAAACTTATTTACCCGCTCTAGCATGTCTTCAGCCGCGCCTGGGCTATTGGTATATTCATAGTCAAGGCCGTCATTGAGACGCAAGCCGTCGGTTTTTGCCAAAATAGTTTTTATCGCGCTTTGGCTATAAGGTGAATTGGCAATAACTAACTCGGCGTAGGTTTGTGTTTCTGCGACAAGCATGCCGTCACCCACCACTTTATCAACCAAGCCTATTGTATAGGCCTCACTGGCGGCTACTCGGCGACTAGTAAACATTAAATCTTTGGCCCGCGACGATCCTATACGCCTTGGTAAGCGTTGCGTCATGCCCCACACTGGGGTTAATCCCCATTGAGTGTGAGTGTCGGCCAATATGGTGCTTTCATCAACAATGATTATGTCGGCGGCTAAGGCCACTTCTAATGCACCGGTAAAACAATAGCCATGAACAGCAGCAATAGTAGGCTGAGGCAACGCAGCAAACGCTTCCAGCGTGGCGCCTTGGTAGTTAGCGTTTTCAAGCTCGCCGCCGCCTTCAATATCATTCAAATCATGGCCAGCAGAAAACGCTCTACCATTGCCACGTAAAATAACGCAGCCAATGTCGGTACCGGCTTTGGCTATCGCATCTATATGTGCTCGTAACTGTTCAAACATTTCCATTGTTATGGCATTTAACGCATCGGGTCTATTTAAGATCAGAGTCGTAATACGACCTTTATCTTCACGTAATACAACGTCTGTCATGGCGAAATCTCACTATCAATTTTTATATCTCATCGTCAGACAAAATGCTTATTCTTGCCATGACTACACATTTCATAATTAGTGACAGCTTTAAGCAAAATCTCTCGGCAACTAGATAACTGTTCTAACACCCGCTATCTTAGCGTTCAATACCGTAACCCAACATCAGACAGGCTTTATATCATGCATGACAACGCCCCTATTCTTATTGCTAGCGCGCAAAAAACCTATCGAGAAGTCAGCGCTGAAAGAACGCCCGCCGATGCCTTAGAAGAAGTTGTAAAATTAGCTATAGCTGATAGCGGTAATAGTGACTTAGCAGATGCTATTGATAGCATAGCCACCGTACGTTTCGTATCAGATGCGCTGGAAGCGACAGCAACGCTTATGCCTCGCAACCCCGGCAACACTGTGGCTTCACGCTTAGGTATTAACGCCCAGTGTTATCAATCAACTGTTGGTGGCAACACTCCCCAACAACTGGTGAATACATTTGCCGACAAACTCGCCAACGGCGAGCACCAATGTACGTTAATTGGCGGGGTTGAATTAATCGCTAGTTTGTTTGGGTCTTGGCGCGAAGGCAAAGATATAGCTCATTGGGCCCAAGAAGAAGCTGGCGACGTGGTCAAACTGGGTAAAGAGGTTAAAGGCACTAGTGCCACCGAAGAAGCCCATGGTTTATTTGAGCCTACTGCCGCCTATGCGCTGGTTGAAAGCGCAATACGTCATGCTAAAGGCAATAGTATTAGCGAGCATCAACAGCAGATGGCTGATTTTAGCTCTGCCATGCGCACCGTTGCCAGCAACAACCCATATGCGTGGCGCCAGCAAGAATTAAGCCCAGAAGAGTTTATTAGCACTGACAATGGCAATCGTTATATTGGTTTTCCCTACACCAAAGCGATGAATGCTATTTTGGCGGTAGATATGGCCGCTGCAATAATAATGACCACCGTTGGTAAAGCGCGTGAATTGGGTATTGATGAAAGCCAGTGGATATACTTGCGCGGCGGCAGCGACGCTAGCGAGGTATGGCATATGAGCGATCGTCAAGAAATACACACATCGCCAGCGATTAAGGCCGCTGCAAACGCCGCTCTGCAGCAAGCGCAATTAACCGCAGCCGAGATGACTTACTTTGATATTTATAGCTGTTTTCCCAGCGCTGTGCAGGTGGCTTGTGACGCCATTGGCATTAGTACAAATGACCCACGCGGCATAACCTTAACCGGTGGTTTGTACAACTTTGGCGGCCCCGGCAATAATTATTCATTGCATGCTATTGCTGAAATGGCGCAGCAATTACGCACCAGCGAGGTAACACACGGTTTGTTAACGGCCAACGGCTACTATCTCACTAAGCATTCGGTTGGCGTTTACTCTAACCAAGCGCCTGCGCAGCCTTGGCAAGCAACAGACAATAACAAACTACAACAAGCGTTGGACGCCGCAACGCATCCAATAACAACAGAAACACCAACGGGGAATGCTAAAATAATTGCCTATACTGTGGCCTATCAAAAAACTGACCCAGTGCGGGGGATTTTAATTGGCGAACTCGATAATGGTGAGCGCTTTGTCGCTAATACTAAAAGCGATGCTGAAATCTTCGCGCGAATGATTAGTGAAGACTTAGTAGGTGTTGAAGGCGAAGTTAAGCAAGAAAACGGTTTGAATATTTTCCATTTTTAGCCTTTAAAAATACAGCAGGCATAAAAAAAGGGACGATAATATCGCCCCTTTTTTTATGCTAGAAATGGGTTAGCCATTAACCGAAACTTGCGGTTATAAAATCCTGCATTTCAGGTTCATCCATTTCTGTCTCCCACTGCCCCCAAGTATACGGCCACAGTATAGGGTCACCATCTTTATCCATATACCAGCTTTGGCAACCACCAAGCCACACTGTATTTTTCATCCCTTCTTTCATATAGGCGCCAAATTTTTCAGCAGTAGCCTGCTCTACATCAATTTCGTCAAACTCTTGCTTACGCCAGCGGTCTATCACTTTAAGAATATAACCACACTGCACTTCGCTCATGGCGATAACTGAAAAATTGCCAATAGGGGTATTAGGCCCAAGCATTAAAAAGAAATTGGGGAATTTTGGCAAAAACAACGAGCGATAGGTATGTATTTTATTTTCCCAGGCGTCGTCAATTTTCAACCCATCTTTGCCAGTCATATTCATTGGCCGCATAAATGCCGTTGGATTAAAACCAGTCGATAAAATCAACACGTCAAATTCGTGCTCACGGCCATCTTTTGTTGTCACCC
>JBLHWB010000073.1:0-9528 GCA_047628915.1 Porticoccus sp.
CTATTTGCCCGAGGCGCATACAGATTTTGTCTACGCTATTTTGGCAGAGGAATGGGGCGCATTTGGTGCAATCGTTGTTATCGGTTTGTTCGCCGCATTGATCGGACGAATATTAATTGTTGCTCGCAAGGCTGAAGTAGTTGGCCAGCGTTTTGGCGCTTATATTGCCTATGGCATTGCTATGCTGATTGCGGGTCAAGTATTTATCAATATTGGCGTTAATACTGGCTTATTGCCCACCAAAGGATTGACCCTGCCACTATTTAGCTATGGCGGCAGTAGTTTATTGGTGTGTTTTGCCATGTTCGCTTTAGTGTTACGAATAGATATGGAACGTCAACAGCTGCAAGCTATGCCAGCGAAGAAAAAAACTGATAAGAAGAAAGAAAAGGAGGCTGCTCGTGAATGAGAGTAAGCGTCTGTTAATGATAATGGCCGGTGGTACCGGTGGGCATGTGTTCCCTGCGCTGGCGGTTGCAGAGCAAATGAAGGCTAGAGGTTTTGATATTTGTTGGTTGGGCACTCGCGCGGGTATTGAAGCGCGCTTAGTGCCTGAGCATGGTATTAATTTAGAATTTATTTCTGTGACCGGAATTCGCGGTAAGAATATTTTAACGCTATTAAAGGCGCCGTTTTTAATATTGCTGGCGATAAAACAGAGTGTCGCTGTGTTGCGTCGATATAAGCCGTGTGTGGTTCTGGGCATGGGCGGATTTGTATCGGGCCCTGGCGGCTTGGCAGCAAAACTGCTTGGAATTCCACTAGTAGTACAAGAGCAAAATGCTGTGCCAGGTACGACTAATCGACTGCTGGCTAAATGGGCTGCGCGTATCCTGGAAGGTTTTAGCGGAGCTTTTAATAACCCTAAAGCTATTTTTACTGGTAACCCGGTGCGGGCCGAAATTACCGCATTGGCATCAATTGAACGCCAGCCAGATGCAGGGGCTATCAATGTTCTAGTAGTTGGTGGCAGTTTAGGTGCGGTAGTTCTGAATGAAATGTTGCCCGGTGCGATGCAGCAATTAAGTACTATTAGTGCGCTCAATATTCGTCATCAGACGGGTAAGGGAAGAGTTGAAAAAGTTCAGGTTTCGTATGATCAAAACAATATTAGTGCTCAAGTAGACGAATTTATTGATGATATGGCTGCTGCTTATCAATGGGCTGATGTGGTGTTTTGTCGCGCCGGTGCGTTAACAGTTTCTGAGTTGGCCTGTGCTGGCCTGCCTTCGGTGTTAGTACCTTATCCATACGCAATTGATGATCATCAAACAGCAAATGCTATGTGGTTAGCAAATAATGGTGCGGCAATAGTGATGCCACAAAGTGATATGACAGAACAAAGTATTGTTAAAGAATTAACAAAAATCATTGCTGATAAAAAAGTGTTGGCGGCGATGTCTGTAGCGGCAAAAAAATGTGCGGTGCCCGATGCCAGTGCTCGCGTTGCCGATTACTGTGAGGAGGTTTGTTATGCCTAAGTTATCATTTGCAGCCCCAGAAATGCGTCGCATTGAGCACATCCATTTTATCGGTATCGGTGGTTCGGGTATGTGTGGCATTGCCGAAGTGCTGGTTAATCAGGGCTATAACGTTAGTGGTTCAGATATGAAACCTAGCGACAGCACTGACCGGTTACAAAAATTTGGTGCCAAAGTGTTTTTTGGTCATGCGCCTGACAATGTCGCCGGTGCTAATGTGGTGGTTTGCTCAACCGCTATAAATGAAAATAACCCAGAGTTGGTATACGCCAGGGAGCATCGGATACCGGTAGTGCCTAGAGCAGAAATGTTAGCCGAGTTAATGCGTTATCGCCATGGTATTGCGGTGGCGGGCACCCATGGAAAAACTACCACTACAAGCTTGTTAGCCTCTATATTAGGAGACGCAGGTTTTGATCCAACGTTTGTTATCGGCGGAAGATTAAACAGTGTTGGCGCTAATGCACAGCTTGGTCAGACGCGGTACTTAGTTGCTGAAGCGGACGAGAGTGATGCGTCCTTCCTGCATCTTCAGCCGATGGTTTCTATTGTCACTAATATAGATGCTGATCACATGTCTACCTATGGCGGCGATTTCGAAAAGTTAAAGCAAACCTTTGTCGATTTTTTACATAACCTGCCATTCTATGGTCTGGCGGTAATGTGTATCGACGACGAACATGTAGCTGCAGTGTTACCCAGAGTGAGTAGGCCATTATTAACCTATGGGCTTTCTGTTGATGCGGACTATCGAATTAGTGATGTGTCGCTTGATAAACGCCAGTCACAATTTACGGTGCACCGCCCTGACGGGAAATCGCCATTAAGGGTGAAACTCAATATTCCGGGCAGACATAATATTTTGAACGCAACGGCGGCAATAGCTGTAGCGACAGATGAAGGCGTTGATGCAGAAATTATTTGTAGTGCGTTAGAGAAATTCCAGGGTGTTGGTAGAAGGTTTGAGGATCATGGCAACTATCCAGTAAATGATGGTGAGGCAATGTTGGTCGATGATTACGGTCATCACCCTACTGAGGTTGCCGCCACTATAGCTGCAGTGCGCGATGGTTGGCCAGATAGGCGACTGTTAATGATCTATCAGCCTCATCGTTACACCAGAACACAAGACTTATATGAAGATTTTGTCGAAGTGCTAGCGACAGTTGATCAACTGATTATTCTTGAAGTCTACTCGGCAGGTGAGTCTGCAATTCCGGGCGCGGATAGTAAATCTTTGTGCCGAAGTATTCGTAAGCGTGGCGGCACAGAGCCTGTTTATGTAGCCAAAATAGATCAGGTAGCCGACGTGTTATCGGGATTGGTAGAAGCAGGTGACATTGTAATCACTCAAGGCGCGGGTAATGTTGGTTTGTTGGCAAAAGAGTTAGCAAAAAGTGGGTTGCAGAAATAATGCTTGAAGTAAATAAACAAGCTTTGATCGAGCAAATTAACAGCGTTTTAAACAGCCCTGTTGCGGTGCTGTTTGGTGGCGATACCGCTGAGAGAGAAGTGTCTCTTAACAGTGGCAGAGCCGTATGTGATGCGCTGACTGCTAGTGGAATAGAAATAGTAGAAATTGATGCAACAGGTAATTGGTTAGCACAGCTATTGAGCAAAGAAGTGAAGCACGCCTTTATTATTTTACATGGTGGCGCGGGTGAAGATGGCACTGTACAGGGAGCATTGAAGACCGCTGGCATTAGTTATACCGGCAGTGGCGTTATGGCGTGCTCGCTAGCGATGGATAAAGCGCGCACTAAGCAGTTATGGCTTGGATCTAATATGCCTACGCCGGCGTGGGTTGAGCTGGATCAAGACAGTGATTGGCAGCAGATACTTAACGACCTAAATGGCAAAGTAGTCGTCAAGCCAGCCAATGAAGGTTCTAGTGTGGGTATGGCGTTGGCCGAAACGGCGCAAGATTTACAAGCCGCGTTTAAAGTTGCTGAACAATATGACGATGTAGTATTAGCCGAACAATGGATAGGTGGTGGCGAATACACCGTAGCGATAGTTAATGGCGTGGTTTTACCGGCGATCAAGTTAGAACCGGCAAATGACTTTTATGACTATGAAGCGAAATACTTATCAAACGATACAGTATATCGCTGCCCGTGTGGTTTAAGCGCCGAGCTAGAACAGAGTTTAGCTGACTTGTCGTTGCAAGCTTTTAACAGCGTTGGCTGTGAAGGCTGGGGGCGGGTCGACTTTATGCGTGAAGGTGACGAGTTTTATGCCTTGGAAGTTAATACAGTGCCAGGCATGACTGATCACAGCTTGGTACCAATGGCGGCGCAGGCTTACGGCTTAGATTTTCAAGGTTTGGTGTTGAATATTTTGGCAAATAGTTTGGGGGTGAAAGAATGCTAAAGGTTTTTGAGCCAAGCGCTAAATCAATTGCTCGCAGGTCAATACAGGGAGCTACGCGCACTGTTGCTCCAACCGGCCCGAAAATAGCTGTAGCCAAAATATTGTCACGCGTAACATTATTTTTGTTGTTACTTGGTTGTGTTACTGCCGCAGTTTGGTATTGGCCGCAGTTTAGTAATCGGCCAGTAAACACGGTGGCAATAACTGGTGAGATGCAATATATAGAAAAGCAGCAAATACAGAAAATAATTATGCCAAGTTTAGCTGGCGGTTTGTTAGATATACCGCTAGATGATTTGAGACTTCAGATAGAAGCATTGCCTTGGGTTGAGCAGGCCAGTGTTGGCAGGGTATGGCCAGATGGCTTGCAAGTGAAAGTGACCGAGCAACAGCCGGTTGCGCGCTGGGGTAAAACTCAATTGCTAAATAATCGCGGTCAGGTGTTTGCGCCAAGCAATATAGAAGATTTTAAAGCTTGGCCAACCTTGGCAGGGCCAACAGAAAGTCAGTTTGAAGTGATGCAGCATTATTTGGAGCTTAATCGCTTGCTACAAAAACGCGGCATGCAATTGGTTAACTTGTCACAAGATTATCGCGGTGCTTGGACAGCTGAGCTTACCGATGGTGTTGTCTTGGTTTTTGGACGAGGTAAGTTGGTAGAAAAAATCCAACGCCTGTTTGTGGTGTATGACAAACAGCTTTATCGCTATATGAATAAGGCAAAAAAAATAGATTTGCGCTATCGCAATGGCATCGCAGTGCAGTGGCGGCAATCGCAACAAAAAGTTACTACAAAGGTTAGTGCAATCGTCAATCGCGCTAGCGTCAATATTCACAATGGGTATGGGAGTGCCGTCATATGAGTACTAACGGACACGGCAGAATGATTGTCGGTTTAGATATTGGTACGTCTAAAGTCGTTGCTTTAGTAGGCGAAGTCAATGAAAGCGGCCAGGTAGAGATTATTGGTATCGGTTCACACGCATCTCGCGGTTTAAAGAAAGGCGTGGTGGTTAATATCGAATCGACAGTACAGTCAATTCAACGTGCGATAGAAGAGGCCGAACTAATGGCTGGCTGCCAAATACATTCGGTGTATGTTGGTATTGCCGGCAGTCATATTCGTAGCCTTAATTCTCACGGCATTGTAGCGATTCGCGATAGAGAGGTTCAGTCGCTTGATGTGGAGCGAGTAATAGATGCAGCTCAAGCGGTAGCGATCCCGGCGGATCAAAAAATTCTGCACATATTACCGCAAGAATTCATCATCGATAATCAAGAAGGGGTGAAAGATCCACTTGGTATGTCGGGTGTGCGCCTTGAAGCCAAAGTGCATTTAGTGACTTGCGCGGTGAATGCGATTCAAAATATTGAGAAGTGTGTGCGTCGCTGCGGCCTCGAAGTTGAAGATGTGATTTTGGAACAACTTGCCTCTAGCTATGCGGTGCTGACTGATGACGAAAAAGAATTAGGCGTGTGCTTGGTAGATATTGGCGGTGGCACCACTGATATCGCTATTTTTACTGACGGAGCGATTAAGCACACGGGTGTTATCCCCATCGCGGGTGACCAAGTGACTAACGACATTGCGATGGCTCTGCGCACGCCGACACAGCATGCCGAAGAGATAAAAATCAAGTATGCCTGTGCCTTGACTCAGCTTACCGGTGCAGATGAGACGATCAAAGTTCCTAGTGTGGGAGAGAGGCCGCCTAGAGATTTGTCACGCCAAGCGTTGGCAGAAGTAGTGGAGCCGCGTTACGACGAACTATTCACCTTGATTCAAGCTGAGTTAAGACGCAGCGGTTTTGAAGACTTAATTCCAGCGGGGATCGTGCTGACGGGTGGTACTTCAAAAATGGAAGGCGCTGTTGAATTAGCTGAAGAAATTTTTCATATGCCGGTGCGTTTAGGCGCCCCGAATGCGGTAAGTGGTTTGATGGATATCGTAAGAAATCCCATTTATGCAACCGGTGTGGGGCTGCTTAATTATGGTCAAGATCAGGGAATTACTGCGACGAAAAGTACGCCACTGCAACCAGAGATTGGATTTGTCGAGCGAATTAAGCAGTGGTTTAAAGGTAATTTATAAGAATTTGGGCATGTCGCCCATTTAATGCAATGGCAAAAGGGAAGAATATCCTATGTTTGAACTAGTAGATAACGCACCTCAAAGTGCGGTAATAAAGGTGGTCGGCGTTGGCGGTGGTGGTGGTAATGCCGTTAAGCACATGATCGAAAACAATGTAGAAGGTGTAGAGTTCATCTGCGCTAATACAGATTCACAAGCGCTGTCTGACATTGAGTCACGCACCGTCCTGCAAATTGGTAGCAGTATTACCAAGGGTTTGGGAGCGGGCGCTAATCCTCAGGTTGGTCGTCAATCGGCGCTAGAAGATAGAGACCGTATTGCCGATGTCTTACTTGGTGCTGACATGGTGTTCATTACCGCTGGTATGGGTGGCGGTACTGGTACTGGCGCTGCGCCAGTGGTTGCTGAAATTGCCCGCGATATGGGTATTTTGACCGTCGCTGTTGTCACCAAGCCATTTCCTTTTGAAGGCAAAAAACGTATGGCTTTTGCTAATCAGGGCTTGGCTGAGCTGGCTGAAAACGTTGACTCGTTGATTACTATTCCTAACGAGAAACTGCTGTCAGTATTAGGTAAAGACACTAGCTTGCTAGATGCTTTTAAAGAAGCAAACAACGTCTTACTTGGTGCAGTACAAGGTATAGCCGATTTGATTATCCGTCCCGGTATGATCAACGTTGACTTTGCCGACGTTAAAACAGTGATGTCTGAAATGGGCTTGGCAATGATGGGTACCGGTTCTGCTACTGGCGAAAACCGTGCAAGAGAGGCTGCTGAGGCCGCTATTCACAGTCCATTGCTAGAAGATATTGATCTAGAAGGTGCTAAAGGCATTTTAGTTAACATTACCGCTAGCGAAAGTTTGGGCTTAGGCGAATTTGCCGAAGTGGGCGATGCAATAGAAGAGTTTGCTTCTGCTGATGCCACCGTGGTCGTTGGTACGGTTATTGATTCGGAATTAGGTGATGTTCTTAAGGTGACGGTTGTCGCCACTGGTCTTGGCGGCGCAGCGCAAGCTGAACGTCCAATGCAGGCTGTACCTGCTTCGGGCAGCAGAGTGCCATCGCCAGAGTCAACAGGTTACTCTGAGTACGACAAGCCTTTGTTTACACGTCGTAAAGCGCAAGCCAGGGCGGCAGAAGAAAAGCCCGCAGTTAGCGACAAAGAAGAAGATGTTGCTTACTTAGATATACCAGCATTTTTGCGCAGACAGGCAGATTAGTTTTTTGCCCGACTAAGCGCTGCAGGTAGTTACCCTAACTAATGGTGTGACTCCCTTTTGCCAGGTTCGACATGGACTGTTGAATCACCCATTGTGCCCAGTGAAATATGGGTGCGGGTGAGCTGCCTGCGGTGTATTAGTAGTATTATAGTTGTTAGGGGTATTACGTATGGTGTTTATGGCCCCTTTTCGCGAAAATACGCACATATTAGAAGTGGCGCTAGAAAGTTTAGCCACTTTGAACCAAGTTTTTATTCCCGTGTCTGTTGGGTTACTCGATTGATTTACTCGAACAACAGAACAGCAAAAATTAAGGGCTAGCATCATGATTAGGCAAAGAACCTTACGTAATGAAATTCGTGCTACAGGCATTGGTTTGCACAGCGGCAAAAAGGTTTATTTAACGCTAAAGCCTGCGCCTATCGATAATGGCATTGTATTTCGTCGTGTTGATTTAGACCCAGCTGTTGAAATTAAAGCGACGGCTGGTAATGTTGGTGAGACGCTACTATCGACCACGCTGGTTAAAGGCGATGTCAAAGTATCTACCGTTGAGCATTTATTGTCAGCGATGGCGGGCTTAGGTATTGATAATGCGTTTGTTGAGCTGAGCGCTCCAGAAGTGCCAATTATGGACGGCAGTGCAGGTCCATTTGTGTTTTTGATACAGTCAGCCGGAATTGAAGAGCAAGAAGCAGCCAAGAAATTTATTCGTATTAAGCGTGAAGTGACCGTTACTGACGGTGATAAAGTAGCGAGCTTTTTGCCATTTGAAGGTTTTAAAGTTTCATTCAAAATTGACTTTGATCATCCGGCATTTAGTAAGACCAGTGTATTGTCTGAAGTTGATTTCTCCAGTACTTCATTTGTTAAGGAAGTCAGTCGTGCCCGTACTTTTGGTTTTATGCATGAAATTGAATATCTCCGCTCGCAAGGTTTAGCCCAAGGCGGCAGCTTTGATAACGCCATTGTTGTCGATGAGTATCGAGTGCTAAATGAAGACGGTCTTCGTTATGAAGATGAATTTGTGAAACACAAAGTATTAGACGCTATTGGTGATTTATACCTGTTAGGTAATAGCTTGGTAGGTGAATTTAAAGCATTTAAGTCAGGTCATGCCTTAAATAATGCGCTTTTACGCAAGCTAATTGCCCAAGAAGATGCTTGGGAAGTAGTTACTTTCGACGATGCCAAGACGGCGCCAATTTCCTATATGAGCCCAGTATTGGCCTCATAAGCTAAGCCAATTAGAATAAATGTGAGTAAAATCAAGCTTTTGACTGGTGTTTTTAAAGAAAATAGTCCAAAATTTGTAGTCATTTAAAAAATACAACAACTACAAATGAAAGTAATCTTTGTTAAACGTAAACATTCCAGCGCGACAACCTTCCATTTAGGCACGATGTCTCGTCGCCTCATTGGTGCGAGCATTGTCTTTATGCCGTTGCTATTTGGAGTTGCCGGTTACAATATCGCTTTAATGTCTAATGCTGGTTTTGATAGCGAATTGGCCGAGTGGCGTAAGAAGATTGCCGGCCAAGAAAATCAACTGGCTGATGTTAAGCAAGATGCTAGGCGCCAGATAGATGCACTCACTGTGCGCATGGCTGAACTGCAGGCACGCTTAACTAGGTTGGATGCATTGGGCGAGCGCGTGGCTGATGTAGCGAATCTCGATAAAGCAGAGTTTGATTTTGGTCAGCGCCCTGCGATGGGTGGTTTTTTAGATGATGACGACGGCCTCGAAGCATCTTTTGTATTGCCTGATTTGAATGCTACGGTTGAGTCCTTAGAGGACAAGATTGATAGTCGTGAGCAACAGTTGGACGTTTTAGAGTCGCTGTTGAACGAGAGAAAATTCTTTAAAGAGATAAAAGTAGACGGCTGGCCGGTAGAAACCGGTTGGATTTCGTCTTTTTACGGTAAAAGAACTGACCCTTTTCATGGTCGTGTTGGTTGGCATCAAGGCTTAGACTTTGCCAGTAAAAAGGGAACTAATATATTGACGGTAGCGTCTGGGGTTGTCACCTGGGCCGGCGTTAAACAAGGTTATGGGCTTGCCATTGAAGTAAACCATGGTGGAGGCTATTTAACTCGCTATGCTCATAATCAGTCAAATACAGCTAAAGTTGGCGACATAGTTAAAAAAGGTGAGCCAATAGCAACTGTTGGCAGCAGCGGGCGTTCTACTGGCCCCCATGTTCACTTTGAAGTTTATAAACACGGCCGAGCCGTAGACCCTGCATCGTACGTCCGTCGCACCGATCGATCCTAATAAGTAACCTTCCTCCGTTGTAAAATCTGCGAGCGCACCCATATTGTGGGCTAATTATGCTGGCAACCTTATTTTAATTTTTATC
>JBLHWB010000074.1:0-9381 GCA_047628915.1 Porticoccus sp.
AATAATGACTAAACAAATTCCAATACAAGAAGGCTTGTTTACTTGGCCTAGTGACAATCCTGCCTTGCTAGGTAGTCGCTGCCAGCAATGTGGTATTGCCGATTTCCCGGTGAAAACTAACTGCATGGCTTGCGGTAGCGAAGACGTTAAAACTGAAGAGTTACCGCGCAAAGGTACGTTGTGGAGCTGGACTATTCAAAGCTTTATGCCCAAGTCTCCTTATAACTCTGATGAAACGCCAGAGACGTTTCGACCTTATGGGGTTGGCTATGTAGAGTTGCCGGGTGCAATTTGTGTTGAGACTCGCTTGCTTGAAAATACCGCCGAGCAGTTAACTATCGGCATGGATATGGAAGTAGTGTTTGAAGTTTTTCGTCATCAAGATGGCAATGAAATTATTAATTTTGCATTTAAGGGGGCTAAATAATGGATGTCGCAATTGTCGGTATCGGTATCCACCGTTTTGGTCGCACCCCTGAACTTAGTGGTTTGCAGCAAGGTGCCTATGCCGTGCGCCAAGCACTAAAAGACGCAGGCGTTGCATGGAAAGATATGCAGTTTGGTTTTGGTGGCAGCGCTAGCGCTGGCAGTGCCGATGCATTAGTTAATGAGTTGGGCCTAACGGGCTTGCCATTTATCAATGTGGCTAATGGCTGTGCCACTGGCGGTAGTTCGCTGATTTCTGCCTATAACGCCATTAAGTCTGGCGAGTATGACATTGGCATGGTGGCCGGTTTTGACAAGCATGATCGTGGCGCTTTTGCTGCCGACCCTAAAGCTTTAGGTTTAGGCGAGTGGTATGGCGAAGCTGGGATGATGCTAACAACGCAGTTTTTCGCCATGAAAATACAGCGCTATATGCATATTCATGGCATTAGCAAAGACGCTTTAGCTAAAGTGTCAGAAAAAGCATTTATCAATGCCGAGCATAATGAAAACGCATGGCGCAGACAGCCTATCAGTGCTGAAGAAATAGCCAATGCACCAATGGTCAGTGATCCGCTAACTAAATATATGTTTTGTGCCCCTGCTGAAGGTGGTGTGGCGTTAGTGTTATGTCGGGCAGACAAAGCCAAACAATACACAGACAAACCCATTTATTTAAAAGCAGCGGCATTTAGATCGCGTCGTTATGGCTCGTTTGAAGTGTTTGCGCCATCACAAGCCTTAGAGCAAGTTGATGGGCCTACAGTTGACGCGGCAAAAGCAGCGTTTGAACAGGCAGGTGTAGAGCCAAAAGATATTGACGTTATGCAGTTGCAAGATACCGAAAGCGGCGCTGAAATAATGCATATGGCTGAAAACGGTTTTTGTGAACATGGTGAGCAAGAGCAGCTAATTAACGCTGGCGCCACAGCGATTAACGGCACTATGCCAATCAATACCGATGGTGGTTGTTTGGCTAATGGTGAGCCTATTGGAGCAACGGGCTTGCGTCAGGTTTATGAAACTTGCTTGCAGCTGCGTGGGCAGGCGGGTAAGCGTCAAGTACCTAATAAACCTAAATTGGGCTATACCCATGTATATGGCGCGCCAGGCATTAGTGCAGTAACAATTTTAGAACGCTAAATACAATTACTAACTCTAAAATATTGGGGCAGATATGAGCGAAACAATAAAACTGACTGACGAGCAAATTGCCGCGAGGTCAATAGGCGAGTCTTATCAAGAAATGTTGGATAAAGAAGAAATAGATGTACCGGCGTCTTTGCGTGAAGATACAAATTTATATTTGGGCTCCGAAAATCTTTCAACTGATCGTTATCTAACGCGTGAGTTTCACGATTTAGAAGTTGAGAAGATGTGGAATAAAACCTGGCAAATGGTTTGTCGTGAGACTGAAATAGCGAATGTCGGTGATTATTTTGTTTACGACATTGCCAAGTATTCGATTGTTGTCTCGCGTAATGAAAAAAGTCAGTTAAAAGGCTTTTATAACTCATGCTTACACCGTGGTCGTCAGTTGCGTCAAAACAGCGGCACCGCACGTGAGTTTAAATGCCCATTCCATGGTTTTAAATGGAGCTTAGACGGTGACTTTAATGGCGCACCTTGTCAGTGGGACTTCCCTCATATTAAAGAAGAAGAGTTTTCCCTGCCGCAGGTACAAGTGAGTACCTGGGGTGGCTGGGTGTTTATCAATATGGATTTAGAAGCGGAAAGCTTACAAAGCTATATGGGTGTTTTAGATGAGCACTTTACCCGCTGGAAACCCGAAAATACCTTTAAAGCCATGCATGTTGAAAAGATCATCGAGTGTAACTGGAAGGTAGCGTGGGAAGCATTTATTGAGTCCTATCACACGGTTCAAACTCACCCACAAATTATGACGTATTTGGGTGACTCGAATTCGCAATATGATATTTGGGGCGATAACGTCAGTCGCACAATTTCGCCAATGGGTGTTGTGAGTCCACATTTAGATGATGTTGATTCCGACACTACGGTCAATGACTGGCTGCATAATTCAGATTTAATGAGTAAAGATGAAAGTGTCACTGTGCCAGAAGGTGTGTCGGCCAGAGAATGGTTGGCAGACTACTACATGACAGCCTTTGCTCAACAGTACGATATGGACTTAAAAGAGTTCTGTACCAAAAGTGAAATCATGGATTCGATTTTATATTCATTATTTCCCAATTTTGCGCCATGGGCAGGGTTTCATCCAAACCTAACCTATCGGATGAAACCATATGGTGATAATCACGACATGTGTACCATGGAAATTATCGTGTTGATGCGTTTTCCTGAAGGCGGTCAGCGTCCAGCTGATGTGCCAGTAATAAAGCTTGATAAAGACCAACAATTTTCAGAGGCAGAGCCTTTAGCCGGTGGCTTGGGTAAAGTTTTTGATCAAGACTTTAGTAATCTTAAAATGGTTCAAAAAGGACTGAAGAATTTACAGTCTGGTGAAGTGGTATTGGCCAATTATCAAGAAAGTCGAATTCGTCATTTCCATCAAACATTAGATAAATACGTTTACGAAAAATAACGACCTAGGACTAACTATGAACGATTTATTAAAACCATTTTTACTCGATGGCAAGGTTGCACTAGTAACCGGTGCGTCAAGTGGCTTTGGTCGCCACTTTGCCGGAGTGCTGGCGCAAGCTGGCGCCAAGGTTGTATTAGGTGCGCGGCGAGCAGATAGAATTCAAACGGCAGTTGATGAAATTATTGCGGCTGGCGGCGAAGCGCTTGCGGTTGCTTTAGATGTCACTGATACGGCTAGTATTAAAAGTGCATTTGATGCCGCTGAAAAAGCATTTGGTACGGTAAATATCGTCATCAATAACGCAGGTATTACTATACCTAAACCGTTATTGAATCTTGAAAATGACGACTGGAATCAAGTTATTGATACCAATTTAAATGCAGTTGCTTACGTTACCCGTGAAGCAGGGCAGCGTTTGGTGGCGGCTAAAGTTGGCGGCAGTATCGTTAATATAGCCTCTATATTGGCAGAGCGTTGCCAGCAAGCGTTAACCAGCTACGCGGCAAGTAAAGCGGGTGTGGTGCAGTTTACTAAAGTGACGGCGCTAGAATTTGCGCGCTACAATATTCGGGTTAACGCTATTTGTCCTGGTTATTTCAGTACTGAAATAAACGACGAATGGTTTAAAACCGATGATGGGCAGGCCTTGATTAAGCGTATTCCTCAGCGCCGCAGTGGTAATTATGACGAGCTAAACGGTGCATTATTACTATTGGCATCAAACGCCGGTTCACATATGACCGGCACATCAATTACGGTTGATGGCGGTCACGTACTGTCTGACTTATAAAGAGAATAAAAATGAAAAACCCGTTAACTCAAGAAAGAATTGATAGAGATGGGAGTTTCTGGTGTGACTTAACCATCGCAACTGGTGCTTGGCGCAAAGCCGAATCTGACCCTGATGGCGTTGCTATTTATCTCGAAGGCGAAGAGTCAATTACCTATGCTTCTATTGCCGATGAAGCCAGACGACTAATTACTGGCCTGCGGTCTTTAGGTTTACGCCAAGGCGATGTCATTAGCTTTCAGTTGCCTAATTGGCGCGAAGCGGTGGTGTTAGATATTGCTGCATCGGCGATGGGCTTAATTAATAATCCGATCATTCCTATATATCGCGACCGTGAGCTGCGGTTTATTTTAAAAGATGCCGGTACCAAACTTGTTTATATTCCAGAGCAAATTCGCAGCCTTGAATTTCCGTCTATGTTTGCGGCATTAAAACCAGAATTACCTGATTTAGAACATATTGTTACCGTGCGCGCGGAAAATGATTATGCGGGCATGCTGCGCTATGAAAATTTGATTGCTAACGAGCCGGTCAGTCTTGATCAGTTGCCCGTTGTTGACCCCAATTCAATTAAAGCTATTTTATACACGTCGGGCACTACCGGAGACCCAAAAGCTGTGCTGCATAGCCACAATACGCTGGCGCGAGTTATTCAAAATTCGGTAGACCATTGGGAGCTTGACGCCAGTGATGTGATGTTGATGCCGTCACCGGTTACTCATATAACTGGTTATGGGTCAGGTATGGTGTTGCCGTTTGTAACCGATGTTAAATCGGCCTTAATGCCGCGCTGGGATGCGGACGCTGCGGTAGAATTTATCCAGCAAGTTAACGCCACCGCTAGTGTTGGCGCAACGCCGTTTTTAACCGAACTAATTGCGGCTGCCCAGCGCCATAACACAGGCCTACCTAGCATGCGTTATTTTGCTTGTGGTGGTGCGGCGGTGCCGCCACAATTAATACATCAATGTTTTGAAGTGTTAGATAACTGCGCGGCGTTTAGAGTTTATGGCAGTACTGAAACCCCCATTATTACTGGCGGCTTTGTAAAGGCTGGGCAGCAAAAGTTATCGGCTGAAACCGACGGTGAAATTTACGCCTACGATGTAAAAATACTGGATGACGATGGTGTTGAATTACCTTTAGGTGAAGACGGTGAAATTGCAGCCAAAGGCGCGGGCATGATGTTGGGTTACGCCAATGACGAGCAGAACGCCGCTAGCCACACTAGCGATGGATATTTTCTAACCGGTGATATCGGTCATATCACCAAAGACAATGGCATTTTAATTACCGACCGTAAAAAAGATATTATTATTCGCGGTGGTGAAAACTTAAGTGCTAAAGAAATAGAAGATGTTTTGCATGACAACCCTTTGATCAAAGAAGCGGCTGTCGTTTCTATGCCTCACGAAAGGTTAGGAGAGGGCGTTTGTGCGTACATTATTTCAGTTCCAGGTAGCACATTGGATAGTGGTCAAATTATAGCCTTGGCTGGTGAAGGCGGCTTGGCGAAACAAAAATTGCCGCAACATATTGAGCTGGTAGATGACTTGCCAAGAACCGCCAGCGGTAAAGTAAAAAAAGATGTGTTACGTAAACGAATTAAAGCGCAGCTGTCCGCATCGTAAACAGGTAACTAAGAGATAGGTAAAAGTTATGACTATTTGGAATATGTGTCCTACTGTCGAGCAAGCGAATGAGGCATCTAAAGGAACATTGATGGAACATACAGGGATGGTATTTACTGAAATTGGCGATGACTATGTTAAGGCGACCATGCCGGTTGATCATCGCACGATTCAGCCAATGGGCTTATTAAACGGAGGGGCTTCAGTAGCCTTAGCCGAATCTGTAGGCAGCTTTGCTGCGCAAATGGCGGCAGCCGAAGGTGATTACTGTGTCGGCTTAGATATTAATGCCAATCATCTACGTGGTGTGCGTTCAGGTTTGGTGACAGCTACAGCAAGTCCCATTCATGTTGGCCGTACTACCCAAGTTTGGGGCATTGAAATAGTTGATGACAGCGGTAAAAAAGCCTGTGTGTGTCGGTTAACCATGTCAGTTGTAAAAGCGTAATTTTGCTATTGCGGTAAATAAAACGAGAGAGAATTATGTCAGCATTACAAGGGAAAACAGCAGTAGTCATGGGGGCGTCAGGTACCAGTAATTTTGGCACAGCCATTGCGCGAAAACTTGCCAGCGAAGGAGCAAACGTAGTCGTCTCGGCTAGGCGTAAAGAACCGTTACAAGCATTGGCAACTGAAATTAGTGGTTTAGCGGTTGCTTGTGATGTAACTGATGAGGCGCAAATAGACGCGTTATTTGCAGCGGCAACTGCGCAGTACGGCAGAGTAGATATTGCAGTAAATTCTTCCGGTATTCATTCTTCTGTATTGATTGCTGATATTACCGCTGAAGATATTAGGCCAACCTTAGAAGTTAGTTTTATCGGTGCGTTATTGTTCTTTAAACATGCGGCAAAAGCGATGCCCAATGGCGGGTCGGTGATTACGGTTTCATCATTAACAGCGCGCCTGCCAGGGCCAACTTTGGCGGCTTATTCGGGTGCGCGTGCTGGTATTGATTATGCAATTAAAGTCGCGGCAGTTGAATATGCCGCGCAAAAAGTGCGTTTTAATTCAATAGCTGCCGGGCTTATCCAAACCGATATGACAGAGATGTTTTTTGGCATGGATCCAATTATTGATGCTCACCTTAAGGCAACACCAGCGGGTCGTATGGGTACCTTGGATGATATTGCTGAGGCGGCGGCATTTTTAGCCAATGAAACTAAGTCAGGTTATATCAATGGGCAAGTTTTAGATTTAGCCGGTGGTCAGCAAATGGGCCAACTGCCAACGTTTTAATTACAACAACAATAAGGAAAAGGATATGTCAGACAAAAAAATGCAAGGCTATGAAGACGTCACCCTGTATCGGCTTACTGAAGATCGTGAACAAGAATTATTAGACAAGCAGATTGAGTGTAACTTTGTTTGGGCCAATAAAGCTGGCCACGCGCTTGGCGTGATCATGAACTACGTTGCCAAGGATGGTCATATTTGGCTTACCGCGACCAAGCAGCGGCCGCGTGTCAAAGCCTTGCAACGTGACCCTCGGGCTTCGGTTATTATTTCTAGCATGGGTACCGACATGGGGCCGGGCAAGCAACTGAGTTATAAAGGCTCAGTCATCATGCATGAAGACCAAGCCACTAAAGATTGGTTTTACCCTGCAATGGGCGCAATTATTTCGCCTTACCCTGCGCCAACGTTAGAGGCGGCCATTGAGCATTTAGATACGCCGCTGCGAGTGATTATTCAATTTATTCCAGACAGCGCAATTAAGTTTGACGGCGATAGCCTGTCGAAAACCTCTTATGATGGCGACGTGCCGGGCCAAGAGAAGTAGTAACGAAAACCCTACGGAGAGCTTACATGGGCAGAGTCGATTCAAAAGTCACACTAATTACTGGCGCGGCTCAGGGCTTAGGCGAAGCCTCTGCTAGAGCCTTGCACAAAGAAGGTGCGGTGGTCGTTATTGCCGACGTCAATATAACCTTAGGGCAGGCCCTAGCGGCTGAGCTAGGCGATAAAACATTGTTTGTAGAGCTAGATGTCACCAGTGAAGCGGCATGGCAACACGCTATTGCAACAACACTAAAGCAGCTGGGTCGACTTGATGTATTAGTCAATAATGCCGGCATTGTGCTGATGGGCACGATTGAAGACACCAGCTTAGAAGACTTGCGTAAAATTCAAGCGGTAAATATAGAAGGCCCATTTTTAGGCTGTAAACATGCGATCCCCGCGATGGCCCAAAATGGTGGCGGTTCAATTATCAATATGAGCTCAGTGGCTGCGCTTTCTGGCACGCCTGCATTTGCCGCCTACAGTGTAACGAAAGGCGCGGTGCGCTCCTTAACCCAAACTGTAGCCACTCATTGCAATATGCGCAGTAACGGCATCCGGTGTAACTCTATTCATCCTGGCGGTATGGACACGCCAATGGTTGCATCATTAATGACGTTGGCAGAACAATCACCTATGGCGGCAGAGATGTTAATGCAAGCCGCGGATATATCTGCAGCGGTGGGTAAGCCCGAGGACGTTGCTAACGCGGTAGTGTATTTCGCTTCAGATGAATCATCATTTGTGAATGGCAGTTTACTGACAATTGATAACGGCTTTATGGCCAGTTAACAAAGTGTTCTATCCGCTTGACCTTCCTGTTACTGGTAGGTTTATAGTGTCTCTATGTTGAATAGGCAATGAGAGATCGCTATGAATATTGGCCAAGCAGCAACCACAAGTGGCTTACCCGCTAAAACCATTCGTTATTACGAAAGCGTTGGCTTAATTACTGAGCCAAGTCGCGCCGCCAACGGTTACCGTGAATACAGTGACTTTGATGTAGAAATTTTGCATTTTATTCAGCGCGCACGAGCCACCGGTTTTAGCTTAGCGGAAACACGGCAATTACTGTCGTTATACCTACAGCCGCAACGCCACAGCAAAGAAGTGAAAGCCTTAGTTGAAGGTAAAGTCGCCCAGCTAGATGAACAGCTCAAACAAATGCAGTCTATGCGTAATACCCTGCTGGCGCTGGCTAAAACATGCCCCGGCGATGAGTCTTCTCAATGCACCATTCTTAGTCATTTAGCCGATAAGGCGGAGGTGGATAATGAGTAGCACTGACAGCAAAGTAGAAAACTGTTGTGCCCCTAAGCCTGTGGAGAAAGACGTAACGGCAAGCAGTTGTTGCCCACCTGACACTCCGCATGTTAAAGCCTCTTTTGACTGGTTGCTGTGGGGTAGCCTTACTATTGTAACGATTGCCTATGCTTTACATTTGACCGATCTGCCGCTGCCTGCTTGGTTGCATACCTTAAGCCACGGCGTTTTTGAGCTGATGAACACCATGTGGTGGGGCGTGCTGATTGGTGCTTTGTTTGTTGGCTTATTGACTCGTATACCGCAGGCAATGGTGGTGTCGGTATTAGGCGAAGGCGGCAGTGTACAAGGCTTAGGCCGAGCAACGCTGGCCGGTGTCATGCTAGATTTATGCAGTCACGGTATATTGATGGTAGGGATGCAGCTTTATCAGCGCGGGGCCAGCCTAGGACAGGTAATGGCGTTTCTTATTGCTAGCCCTTGGAATTCGCTGTCGTTAACCATAATTATGGTAAGCCTGATTGGTTTGCAATGGACGCTAGCGTTCATTTTATTGTCTGCGGTTATTGCGTTAATTAGCGGTTATATTTTCGACCGCTTAGTAGATGCGGGCGTATTGCCAGCCAACCCCAATCAGCAAGACTTGCCAGAAGATTATCAATTTTGGCCTGAGCTAAAACAACAGTGGGGCGGCATTCATTGGCGGCCAAGTTTGTTTATTGATATTACTTTGGACGGCATTAAAGGATCACGAATGGTGTTGCGCTGGTTGTTAGTAGGCGTTGTATTGGCATCAGTACTGCGAGCATTTTTAAGCTTAGAGGATTTTCAAAATTGGTTTGGCCCAACCATGTTAGGGCTGCTAGCGACACTATTGATGGCAACCATTATTGAAGTTTGCTCTGAAGGGTCAACCCCAA
>JBLHWB010000075.1:0-9337 GCA_047628915.1 Porticoccus sp.
AACCTTTAATTAATAACTTAATAATCACAAAAGGAATAAACGAATGGCTCAAAAAAAGAAAGCTCCAGCCAAGAAAGCTGTTGTTAAAGCACCAAAGCGCCCATCAGCAATCGCTGAAAAAATGACTAAGTCAGCGATGCTAGCGTCCTTGTCAGAAACTACTGGTTTGACTAAGAAAGAAGTTGGTTCTGTGTTAGACGAATTAGAAGTGCTAATTGAGCGTAGTGTTCGCAAACGTGGTGTTGGTGAATTCACTGTCCCAGGTTTGTTAAAAGTAACTACGGTTAAAAAACCTGCACGTAAAGCGAAGAAAAATGTTCCAAACCCATTTAAGCCAGGTGAGCTTATGGATGTGGCCGCTAAACCTGCGTCAATTGCAGTTAAGATTCGTCCACTGAAAAAACTGAAAGAGTTCGCGCTAAACTAACAGCCAACATCTTTTGTGAAAGGGGTCCTTTGCGAAAAGGACCTTTTTTTATGCCTTATTGGAAAATATAGGTCATTTTTCACTGTTTCAGCCCCATCGGGCTATTAACCAAACCCCCATTATTACTGTATAATCGCGCGCCTTGGGCTAGTTGTGCCCAGTTTTTTTTATTTTTTTGTAACATCTTTGGTTGAGGAAAATTTTGATGCCGATTTATGAGTATCAGTGCACTGCCTGTGAGCATCAGTTAGAGGCTTTACAAAAAATGAGCGATAAGCCACTACTGGATTGTCCTCAGTGCGAAAAACCCGAATTGAAAAAATGTGTTTCGGCTAGTGCGTTTCGACTGAAAGGCGAAGGTTGGTATGAAACCGATTTTAAAACCGGTAAGAAAAAGAATTTGGCAGGTGACTCTTCACCGGCCAGTAATTCAGCGGGCGGGGAATAAATAGAACCACCTTTGAATTCTTAAGTTTCAATATAAGTTTCAACAACAGGAAATTGTTATGCGCAGTATTTATTGTGGCCAGTTAAGCGCTACAGATGTAGATCAAACCGTTACTCTTTGTGGCTGGGTTGATCGCAGACGTGACCATGGTGGCGTTATCTTTTTAGATTTACGTGACCGTGAAGGTATTGTGCAAGTTGTTTTTGACCCAGATGCGGCGGAATTTTTTGCGTTAGCCGACAAAGTTCGAAGTGAATATGTACTGCGTGTGACCGGTAAAGTACGCGCCAGAAATGAAGCGACTATAAATCCAAATATGGCTACCGGTGAAATTGAGGTTTATGGCACTGAGTTAACTATTCTTAGTACTGCAGAAACTCCACCATTTCCATTAGCCGATACATCAGTTGGTGAAGATGTGCGACTAAAATATCGCTATATCGACTTACGCCGTGATGAGATGCAGCAAAAATTGCGCTTGCGCTCAAAAATCACCAACTCGATCCGTCGTTACTTAGACGACGCAGGGTTTTTGGATATTGAAACGCCAATTCTTACCCGTGCTACCCCAGAAGGTGCGCGAGACTACTTAGTTCCTAGTCGTACTCATCCTGGTAGCTTTTTTGCACTGCCACAATCACCGCAGCTATTTAAGCAGCTACTAATGGTGTCGGGTTTTGATCGCTATTATCAAATTGCCAAATGCTTCCGTGATGAAGATTTGCGTGCAGACCGTCAGCCTGAGTTTACTCAAGTCGATATTGAAACATCGTTTATGAGCCAAGATGAAATCATGGCTGTAACCGAAGACATGATTAAAAAATTGTTTAAAGAAACCTTAGCTGTTGAATTAGGCGATATGCCGCGTATGCCATATAGCGAGGCAATGGAAAAATACGGTAGCGATAAGCCAGATTTACGTATTCCACTTGAGTTGGTTGATATTGCCGACCTGATGGCTGGTGTTGATTTCAAAGTATTCAGTGGCCCAGCAAAAGACCCTAAGGGTCGGGTTGCTGCGCTTAAAGTTACTGGCGGTGCGACTATTTCGCGTAAGCAAATAGATGGCTATACCAAATTTGTTAGCATTTATGGTGCCAAAGGTTTGGCGTGGATAAAAGTGAATGATCTAGCGGCTGGCGTTGAAGGTTTACAGTCACCAATATTGAAATTCATTCCTGCTGATGTGATTGGTCAATTAACCGAGCGTTTAGATGTTGCCGACGGCGATATTATATTCTTTGGGGCCGATAAAGCCGGTATCGTCAGCGAAGCCTTAGGTGCATTGCGTTGTAAACTCGGTGAAGACTTAAACTTGTATACCTCTGAATGGGCGCCATTGTGGGTAGTTGATTTCCCTATGTTCGAGGCAACATCAGATGGTGGTTGGACATCAATTCACCATCCGTTTACCAAACCAGCCTGTACGGTTGAAGAGTTAACTGCTAATCCGGGTGAAGCCTTATCAATTGCTTACGATATGGTATTAAACGGTACTGAGTTAGGTGGTGGATCGTTGCGTATACATGATTTGGATATGCAAAAATCAGTACTTACCGCATTGGGTATAGATGATGAAGAAGCTAATAACAAATTTGGCTTCTTGCTTGATGCGCTAAAATATGGGGCACCTCCCCACGGTGGCTTGGCGTTCGGTTTAGATCGCTTAGTAATGCTAATGACAGGCAGTGATTCGATTCGCGAAGTGATTGCCTTCCCTAAAACCCAGAGTGCCGCTTGTGTAATGACGTCAGCACCGGGCGATGTTGATGCTCAGCAATTACAAGAACTAAGTATTCGTGTGCGTAAACCTGCTGCAGAATCAACTAACGAAGAAAAACCTGAGCAGTAGTCATAAGAATAACAAAACTGAATAGATTGGAGCAGAGATATGGCAGGTCATAGTAAATACGCCAATATTAAACACCGAAAAGCAGCGCAAGATGCTAAGCGTGGCAAAGTTTTTACTAAGCTGATTAGAGAGTTAGTCGTTGCTGCAAAAGAAGGCGGCCCGTCAGTGGAAGATAATCCGCGGTTGCGGGCAGCGGTAGATAAAGCGCTCGGCGCCAATATGAAGCGCGACACCGTGGAAAAAGCCATTGACCGCGGTGCTGGCAATAATGATGCAGATAATTACGAAGAAGCAACCTATGAAGGTTACGGTACTGCAGGTATTGCTATTTTGGTTGAGACCTTAACTGATAATAAGAATCGAACCGTGGCAGAAGTTCGTCATGCATTCTCCAAAGCTGGCGGTAACTTAGGTACCGACGGATCGGTAGCTTATTTATTTACCCGTACCGGACAAATATTCTTTGACTCGTCAGTTGATGAAGATGAACTGATGGAAGCGGCTTTAGATGCTGGTGCTGAAGATGTAGTGTCGGGCGACGACGGCTCGTTTGAAGTACAAACAGCTTTTGAAGACTTCTTAAATGTCAAAGATGCGCTAATTGGTGTCGGTTTGAAGCCGGTTGAGGCTGATGTGACCATGATTGCCTCAACGACGATTGAAGTTGATTTAGATACGGCCGAGAAGTTTTTGCGCTTAGTTGATGCTTTAGAAGATTTAGATGACGTGCAAAACGTTTATTCAAATGTAGAGATTCCGGCTAGCGTCATTGATCAAATGAATCAAGAATAAGTGTTTCGCTTAAAGCGCTCCCAATAGCATGGCTAATGCTGGCATAATGTTAGCCATGCTATCTCAAATAGAAACTTTCACCTCGTGACCTTAATTCTCGGCATTGACCCCGGCTCATTGAAGACTGGATTCGGTGTGATTAAAGTCAATGGCAATAAATTGGAATATGTCGCCAGCGGTTGTATTCGCCTGCCATCAGCTGAGGCATTGCCTGCTAGGTTGAAAATAATCTTTAATAATCTTAGTGAAATAATAGAGCAATATAATCCTGACGAAGTGTCTATCGAAGAAGTCTTTATGCATAAAAGTGCAGGCTCTGCATTAAAGCTTGGGCAAGCTCGTGGCGGTGCCATTGCTGCAGCGGTAGCAAAAGACTTGCCGGTATTTGAGTACAGCGCTAAGGCGATTAAAAAGTCAGTAGTGGGTAACGGTGGTGCTGATAAGGTGCAAGTTCAGCATATGGTGCGAGTAATTCTAGGCTTGTCGGCAACTCCGCAAGAAGATGCTGCCGATGCCTTGGCGGGTGCCATGTGCCACGCTAATACCCAGAAAAATATGATTAAAATGGCAGGCGCGACTAAAATGTCGCGCGGTCGCTTGCGTTAAACGGAGTAGGGCATGATAGGTCGGTTACGCGGTGTGATATTGAAAAAAACACCGCCAGAATTGTTGTTAGACGTAAACGGCGTTGGCTATGAAGTGCAGTCGCCGATGAGTACGTTCTATGTGCTACCAGACGTTGGACAAGAAATTACTATTCATACCCATTTTGTGGTGCGAGAAGACGCCCAGTTACTGTTTGGTTTTATGGCAGAGAGCGAGCGCAGCTTGTTTCGCACGCTAATTAAAGTGAATGGCGTTGGCCCTAAGCTGGCACTAACTATTTTGTCGGGTATAGAAGCGGAACAGTTTGTCTACTGTGTACAAAATAATGACAGCGCTGCATTGATTAAACTGCCGGGCGTGGGCAAAAAGACTGCCGAGCGTTTACTGGTTGAAATGCGTGATAAATTTGATGATTGGGCGGTTGTTGCCAATGCGCAATTACCTGAAGGCGCTACGCCGATGCAAAGCCCTCATAAAATATCTGCAGACGCCGAGAGCGCGTTAATAGCACTCGGTTACAAACCAGCAGAAGCGGCCAAAGCCATATCAGCTGCATTAGATGATGATATTGATAGTAGTGAAGAGCTCATACGCAGAGCATTGCGCGGTATGGTTAAAACCTAAATGAAGACAAGCGAATGATAGATAGCGATAGACTTATTTCTGCTGGTAGCACTGGCGAAGAAGAGCGTATTGATAGGGCGATAAGGCCAACTTCTTTGGCTGATTATATTGGTCAGCCAACTGTGCGAGAGCAGATGGATATTTTCATCCGAGCAGCTAAAGGTAGAGGTGAGCCGCTTGATCATACTTTGATCTTCGGCCCGCCTGGTTTGGGTAAGACCACCTTAGCAAACATTATAGCCAATGAGTTAGGCAGTGAATTGAAAACCACCTCTGGGCCAGTATTAGAAAAAGCGGGTGACTTAGCCGCGTTAATGACTAATTTAGAGCCAGGTGATGTGTTGTTTATTGATGAAATCCATCGCCTAAGCCCACATATTGAAGAAGTGCTGTATCCGGCGATGGAAGATTATCAGCTCGATATTATGATTGGTGAAGGTCCTGCCGCGCGGTCAATAAAGCTAGAGCTGCCCCCATTTACTTTGGTTGGCGCGACTACTCGTGCGGGTTTGTTAACCTCGCCACTGCGCGACCGGTTCGGCATTGTGCAGCGCTTAGAGTTTTATAATGTGGCTGATCTGGCTCATATCGTTAAACGCTCAGCCGCTATTATGGGGGTGCAGCTAGACGAAGCAGGAGCAAGTGAAATTGCTGTGCGCTCCCGTGGAACCCCGCGTATTGCCAATAGGCTGCTGCGCCGTGTGCGAGACTATGCTGAAGTAAAGGGTGACGGCACAGTAAATGCCGACATTGCCGATAAAGCGCTAAATATGCTCAATATTGATGCCAAAGGCTTTGATCATTTAGATCGCAAAGTTTTACTCTGTTTAATTGAGAAGTTTGATGGTGGGCCAGTAGGGCTAGATAGCTTGGCTGCCGCGGTAAGCGAAGAACGTGACACCATTGAAGATGTTTTAGAGCCGTATTTAATCCAGCAAGGATTTTTAATGCGCACTGCCAGGGGGCGGGTGGCAACTCGCTTGGCTTATAACTATTTTGGTCTAGACGGCGGGGCTGTGCCAGCCGATCAGAGCTTGGATTTATAGTAATGGCTAATGCGGATGTTTATCGCTGGCCGTTACGTGTATACATAGAAGATACCGATGCAGGCGGTATTGTTTACTACGTCAATTATTTAAAGTTTTTAGAGCGTGCCCGCACTGAATTTATGCGCAGCCGCGGTTATGGTAAAAGCTTTATTACTGAACATGGCTTGATGTTTGTTGTCCACTCGCTAGAGGCAAAGTTTATTAAACCTGCTACCTTAGATGATGAGCTGGAAGTTAGCGTAGAAGTGTTAAAAATTGCCAAGGCGTCAATGGTTTTTAAACAGAGTGTATGGTGTGATAACACCTTGATGTTTGAGGCGACTGTTAAAGTTGCCTGTGTCGATGTAAGTGACGTGAAGCCAAAGCCGATTCCGTTAGAATTAGTTAAATCACTATAAATAGACCAGTAAAAGTACGATAACTAAAAATTGAGGAGCTGTTTGTGAACGAAGAACTATCAATAATATCGTTGATAATGGAAGCGGGCTTAGTGGTAAAAGCAGTAATGCTAATACTGTTGTTAGCATCGGTAATCAGCTGGGGAATGATTGTCCAACGCTCTATTTTCTTTATGCAAGCACAGCGCGCGCTAGATTTATTTGAAGATGAGTTTTGGTCTGGCAGCGATGTTTCAGAAATTTATAAGCAAGGTAGCCAAACTATTGCAGCTGGCGGTGAAGTTGGCGGCATGGAAAGTATTTTTCGTGCAGGATTTAAAGAGTTTAGCAGCATGCGGCAACAGTCGACTGCTGATTCTGACGCCGTAATGGACGGTGCTCAGCGTTCTATGCGAGTGGCTTTATACCGAGAACAGGATAAGTTAGATAAAAGTTTGTCATTCTTAGCAACAGTTGGTTCAACCAGTCCTTATATCGGTTTGTTTGGCACTGTGTGGGGCATTATGAATTCTTTTCGTGGCTTGGCTAATGTTCAGCAAGCGACTTTAGCCGTAGTGGCACCAGGCATCTCAGAGGCTTTAGTGGCCACCGCAATGGGTTTGTTTGCGGCTATTCCTGCGGTAATTGCCTATAACCGTTTTTCATCCCGCGCCGATGTGATGACCAATCATTACCAAACATTTTTAGACGAGTTTACTAGTTTATTGCACCGCCAAACCCATAATCGCAAAGTGAAAGCATAGCGATGAGAACTAAGCGTCGCGGACCAATGGCTGAAATAAACGTTGTCCCTTATATCGACGTTATGCTGGTATTGTTGATTATATTTATGGTAACAGCGCCCTTGTTGACTCAAGGGGTGCAAGTTGATTTGCCAAAGGCACCATCAAAAGCGATAGAGCATGAGGACGAAGAACCATTGGTAGTGTCTATTAAAGCTGATGGTCGTTTGTATATTAATTTGGGTAAGGACACCAACACTGCGCTGCCTATTGCTGATATTAAGTTAAAGGTTGCCGCAGTCCTCAGACGCCGCCCTGAAACCAGTGTGTTGGTATGGGGTGATCAGTCTGTATCCTACGGCAAAGTAGTTAATTTGATGACTGAGTTGCAAGCTGCTGGCGTTCCTGGTGTTGGTCTCGTGACTGAAAATCCGCCGATTAATAGCGGAAAGTAGTTGTGAATAGCTGGCAAATAAATACGGTTTCCACTTTTGCCACATTATTTATTCATGGTGTCATTTTCTATTTTGCTGTCGTCGGCTGGCAGCTGACTAGTCCAGATGTCCATAGAGCCCCGAAAATAGAGTTTGTTAAAGCAGAGTTGGTCAGTTTAAAAGCTATTCAAGCGCCCAAGCCTAAAACGGTGAAGCCTAAACCTGCGCCTGCCAAACCCAAGCCTAAGCAAGTAGTGCCGGAGCCGATTGTTAAGAAAGAGACGGCACCGACGCCTGTTCCTGTAGTAGATGCTGTACCGACACCAAAAGAAATAGATAAAGGCGCATTGCAACGAGAGCAGGTAAAAAAAATGCAGGATTTGTTGGCGCAAGAAGAAGCACAGCAGCTTGCTGATGAAAAAAATCAACAGCAGCTTGAAGAAGATGAAGCTATAGCGAATAGTTATATTGCGATTATTGTACAAACAATTACTAACCGTTGGAGTCGGCCGCCAAGCGCGCGTAACGGAATGGAAGTAACCGTTGCGATGCAGCTAACACCTAATGGGCAGGTGGTTGATGCAAGTGTCATAAAATCTAGTGGTGATAGCGTATTTGATCGCTCTGCCATTAGGGCGATAAAGCAGATAGAACAGTTTCCAGAAATTAAAAATATGCCGAATCGAGTTTTTGAGGCCGAGTTTAGAAATTTCAAATTAGTATTTAGACCAGAGGACTTATTACTGTGAGAAAACAATGGTTAGCAGCTTGGTTATTGCTGTGTATTACATCAATCGCTAATGCGCAGTTAACAATCGAAATAACTCAAGGTAATGATAGCCCTACGCCTATAGCGATTGTTCCTTTTAGTTGGGCTGAGAATGAAGCGCTAGCAGTCGATATTCCTGCAGTGATTAGCGCTGATTTACATCGCAGTGGTGTATTTTCAATCATTGATAAAAAAGATATGTTGTCATTTCCTACCAGCAGTGATGCGGTGTTCTATCGTGATTGGCGGGCAATTGGCAGTGAATATGTATTTGTTGGTCGACTAGAGAAAATACTTGGACCTCGCTCTATTCAACTTGAATATGAATTAATGGATGTTCAGTCACAGCAGGTAATCTTAACAGGGACGCTAACCGGTCAATCAAGTAAGTTACGCGATTTAGCCCATGCAGCAGCCGATGATGTATACGAAAAAGTTACCGGTATTGCCGGGGCGTTTGCTACAAAAGTGATTTATGTGTCAGCGGTACATGAAAACGGTAAAAACTTTAGTTATCGTTTAATGTTGTCAGATGCCGATGGTTTTGGTGAAAAAATTGTCTTTGAATCGAAAGAGCCCATAATGTCACCTAGTTGGTCTCCAGACGGTAAGCAAGTGACATATGTGTCTTTTGAAACCAAGAAAGCAGCTATTTATATTCACACCTTTGCGACTGGTCGGCGTGAGCGCCTAACCGATTTCCCTGGCATTAATGGAGCGCCAACGTGGTCGCCTGATGGAACTAAAATGGCAATGGTTTTGTCGAAGGGCATCAATCCAGACATTTACATTATGGATTTAGCGACTGAGAAATTAACCCGTGTGGCGAGTCATTTTGCTATTGATACCGAGCCTGCTTGGAGCAGTGACGGCAAAGCGGTAATTTTCACCTCTGATAGAGGCGGGAAACCGCAGATTTATAAAGTGACGCTAAAAGATAACTGGGTAGAACGGTTGACCTTTGAAGGGGATTACAACGCTAGAGCGAGAATGCTGCCTGATGATCGTGGTATGATCATGATTCACGGCCGCAATGGGGATTATCATGTGGCCTTGCAAATGTTCGATACAGGCCGCATATACTCTCTTAGTAAGACAAGTTTGGACGAATCACCGACAATTGCACCTAATGGCGCTATGTTGATGTATGCCACACAATATGGAAAGAAAGGCATTTTAGCTGCGGTTTCTATTGATGGAAGTGTCAAATATCGAT
>JBLHWB010000076.1:0-9258 GCA_047628915.1 Porticoccus sp.
CACGCCGAATAAGATCTTGCTCTAAAGTCACATCAGGCGCAGCGAATACTTCAAACCCTTTATAGCCATGACCGTTTTTTCTTTCGGTTCGAGCTAGTGCATATTCTTCATGGCTGTCTGGGTGCAGGAAGACGGGAAAGTCTTTGCCGACCGATTGATAGCCGCGGTCCAGCATTTGTTGTGGCGTGCTACCAACTACCACCCAGTCTTTATCGCTGAATGGGTAGCCAAGTAGGGAGTCGCGCACGGCGCCGCCAACTAAGTAAACCTGCATTTAATTCTCGTATTGTGAATTAGAATACTAACTATTGTAGCGTGTATTACGGGTGTGACTAGGGATTAGATTAGTGCAGTTACTGCTAGGGGCGATTAGACCTTACAGTCACACTGAAAAAGAGTTTCGTCCTGCAGACGCATTGCAGTGAGTTGGCCGCCCCAAACACAGCCAGTGTCTAGGGCGAAGGTATTAGCAGTGTTGGTAATACCTTGCAGCGCTGCCCAGTGGCCAAAAATAATTTTGTTGTTTTGTGTTGGTCGTTGTTGGTGTGAAAACCATGGTCGAAACGATTTGTCAGCTGGTGGGTTTTCGCCTTTGGTAATAAGGTCTAAATTACCCTCGATAGTACAATAGCGCATGCGGGTTAAGTAATTGGTAATTAAGCGCCAGCGATCAGGGCCAGCCAATTGATCGCTCCACAGGCTTGGGCTGTTGCCATACATGCTAGAGAAATATTCATCCGCTTGGTTTGATTGCAGTACTTGCTCAACTTCTTGTGCATAGCGCAGTGCTTGCTCAAGCGTCCAGATCGGCGGTATGCCAGCGTGTACCATGGTGAAGTCTAATGTAGCGTCATGATGAAGCAGTTTTTGGCGCTGTAGCCAGTATAGTAATTCTTCTTTGTCAGGTGCGTTGAGTATTTCATTAACTGTATCTGACCTATGCGGTTTACGGATACCACGATCTATGGCCAGTAAATGTAAATCATGATTACCAAGCACCGTCACGGCATTGTCGCCAAGCGCATGTATAAATCGTAAAGTCTCTAAGGATTGAGGGCCGCGATTAATTAGGTCACCGGCAAACCAAAGTTTGTCATTGCTGGGATTAAAACAGATTTTTTCTAGTAGGCATTGCAAGGCTTGATAGCAGCCTTGGACGTCACCAATAGCATAGGTAGCCACGGTCTAGTGTAGTGATGATGGACGAAATAGGGTGAAGGTGGGGATTGGCGCGTCAAAAAATTCGCCGGTGTTGGTCACCATTTGGTAGCTACCCTGCATTGTGCCAACGGCTGTTTTTAGTACCGCGCCGCTAGTGTATTCAAAGGTTTGCCCGGCGTTGATATAGGGTTGTTCGCCGACCACGCCTGCACCATGTACTTCCTGTTCACCTTGGTCACCGTCGGTGATTAACCAGTAGCGGCTCATTAGACGCACGGTTTCTTCGCCGTGGTTAGTTATTGCAACGGTGTAGGCAAAGGCGAACTGCTCATTGTCTGGGTTAGACTGTTGGGCTAAAAATTGGGTTGAAACATCAATCTCTATATTGTCTTTTTTCTTGTTCATAATTTACTTTCCGCCGCTACACAATTACTAAGTCTGACATAGTCTGCCACGCCCAAATCTTCAGGGCGTAGTTTACTATCTATTTGCGCGTTTGTGAGTTGCTCGTCGGTAATAATTTTCTTAAGGCTGTTACGTAATGTTTTACGGCGTTGCTGAAAAGCAATACTGACGATGTTTTCAAATAAAGCAAAATCGTCGGCGATAATTGTCGGTTGTGTTTTTATTTTCAGCCGAACAACCGCTGACTCTACTTTTGGCGGTGGATCAAAGCATCCCGGCGCTACAGCGAACAAAGGTTGTATGTCGCAATGGTATTGCAGCATAACGCCTAACTTGCCCCATGCCTTGTTACCTGGGGTTGCCGACATCCGGTCAACTACTTCTTTTTGCAGCATAAAGTACATGTCATCAATATGTTCACGATAATTCATTAGATGAAATAGCAACGGCGTTGAAATGTTATAGGGTAAATTACCAATCACTCTTAATTTGCTGTCGGTGGTGCGCATGGCGGCAAAGTCGATCTTTAAGGCGTCGGCAGAGGTGATGGCAAAATTGTCCTTTAAGCCAAATTGCAGCTTCAACCAAGGGATTAAGTCACGGTCTATTTCAATAACATCCATTTTGGCACCGCTAGCCACTAGGCCTGCAGTGATAGCGCCTTTACCCGGGCCAATTTCAATCAGATGGTCGCCAGCTTTTGCATGTACGCTACGCACAATTTTGTCGATGATATTGTTGTCATGCAAAAAGTTTTGGCCAAAGCGTTTGCGGGCCTGATGCGGTATTTTTTGTTGATTGACGCGTGCCATATTAGACTCTCGCTGCAACCATGGTGTGAGCCATAGCAATTGCGGTTAATAAACTGCCAGTGTCGGCGGTGCCTTTACCGGCCAGGTCTAGGGCGGTGCCATGATCTACTGATGTTCTTATGATCGGAAGCCCTAGGGTAATATTTACCGCTTCACCAAAACCAGCAGCTTTTAAAACTGGTAAGCCTTGGTCGTGGTACATCGCTAAAACCGCATCTGCGCCTTTTAGGTTGGTAGGCGTAAATGCAGTATCGGCAGGAATCGGACCAATTAAATTTATACCATCGCTACGTAGTTTTTCCAGAGCTGGAATAATGGTGTCGATTTCTTCCATCCCTAAATGACCGTCTTCGCCGGCATGGGGGTTTAGTCCGCAGACTATTATGCGAGGAGAGCTGATGCCAAACTTGGTTTTCAGGTCGCTATTTAAAATAGTAATTACTTGGCTTAACGACTGCTGAGTAATTGCTTGGCTAACTTGTTGTAGTGGCAGATGGGTAGTTGCTAAGGCCACTTTTAAGGTGGGGCTTGCTAACATCATTACAACTTTTTCGGTATTGGTATTGAGCGCCAGATATTCGGTATGGCCAGTAAACGTAATACCCGCGTCGTTAATGACGCTTTTATGTACTGGCGGCGTTACCATTGCGGCAAACTGACCATTCAGGCAGCCTTCAATAGCAATGTCGAGAGTTTCTAGTACATAGGTAGCGTTAGCTATATTGAGTTGACCACAGATGCATTGTTGTTTTAATTTTACTGGGATAACAATTAATGTTTTGGGCTGATGGACAGTTGATGTGTTTTGTTCATCCCATAATTCTATATTTAGCTCTAACCCAAGTAGCTCAGCTCTTTGGGTTAATAAAGTGGGGTCGGCGATAACAATCAGCGGTGCAGCCTGCTCGTGTTGAGCAATTTGAATTAACAGGTCGGGGCCAATACCCGCAGGTTCACCACTAGTAATGACAACAGGTTTAATACTCATTGGTGAGACGCCGTAGAATTATGATGTCGCTTTAATATCCACATAAGCTTCATCTCGAATGCGTTGTAGCCAAGTTTCTAGCTCGGTTGAGAACTTGCGTTCATAGAGCTTACCGTAAGCCTGTTGACGCAATAGGTCTTGACTGACGTCATGGTCACGGCGTTCTAAAACTTGAATGATATGCCAGCCAAATTGGCTTTTAAAGGGCATAGTGACTTCGTCAATGTTGGTGCGAGCAAGGGCTTCTTCAAAAGCTGGCACAAATTGCCCAGGGCTAGCCCAGCCTAAATCGCCGCCTTCTTGTGCACTGCCAATGTCTTCGGTATTGGCTTGCGCTAAATCAGCGAAGTCGGCATCGCCATTGATGATCTGAGAGCGTAAGTCCGCTAGCAAATCTTCACACTGTTGATCGCTTCGGACTTGCGAAGGCTTTACTAGGATATGACGGGCATGGGTTTGCTCGATTAGTTTTTCACCCCCACTGATACTGGTGACTTGCACAACGTGTAGTCCGGCGCCGCTTTCTATCGGCCCGATAGCTTCACCTTTATCAAGGGTTGGCACTATCTCGGCAAAGATACTCGGTAAATCATCTGTTTTGCGCCAGCCTAAGTCGCCGCCTTGCAGCGGTGCTTTACCTGAGCGGTTATGAATGTCAAGCCATTGTAATAGCGGTACCCCGTCATTTATTTCTGTAGCTGCTGTTGATAACAGCACTTTTCCGCCGGCCTTATCTTCACCTTCTTCTAGCGGCAGCATAATGTGGGTCACTCGGTATTGCAGGGCTTTCAATACGTCTCCTTCGACAGAGTCTAAATAGGCATCAACTTCTAGGTCGGTAATAATAACCTTGCCGGAAATATTGCCACTTTGTACCTGGCGCAAAATCAATTCGCGGCGAATTTGCTCCCGAGCTTCATTGTATGCCCCATCCGCTTCTAAGGATTGGCGAAACTGATCCAGTGATGAGCCCATACCTTTAGCAACAGTGGCCATGGCTTGGTTCAGCTGTTGGTCGCTGATACGAACGCCTGCGCGGCGCCCCATTTGCAGTTGTAAACTCTCCAATATCATTTGATCCATGACTTGTTTGCGTATTTCACTGGCAGGAGGGAGTTGTGAGCCTTGTTGCTGCGCTTTATAGGCAATTTGTTGAACCCGTTCTTCTAGCTCTGTTGCCATAATGACATCGTCATCTACCACTACCGCTACCCGGTCTATAACTTCGGCGCTACTAGCGTTAAGGCTAAAAAGTAAAGAGGTGATTAATACAGCGTTGGTAACTATTGCTTTAATGTTCATAGAGTTCTCGTTCATTATAACCTTCGATAGATTCAGACAATATAGCATTGATTTGGTTGCCGCTGCCGCCCAAACCTTTGAGTTGGAATTCTATAAAAAATCCGCGGTCGATTTCATTAGTTGCGTCAATACCTTCTTGATAAAGGATTGAGGTCTTCCAGCAGCATGACTCGTAAGCTAGCCCTGCCATTTGTTCTAATTCCCGTTCATTGGTGTGGTCATAATTAAATTTAACCATGGCAGACCAGTGATTAGTGATAGGAAAAACAGTTGAAACATTGCTTTGACGAGTTGTTGTATCGGTTTCTTCGCCGGTGGAGGCGTTAACCGATTTACTGCCATTTCTGTAAGTGGCGCCTAGATTAAAGATAACATTGCTATCGCCACGATAGGTCATTTTATAGGTGCCTTGCTTCACGAAATGCTCACGATGATCGTAAAGAATTGACACTCGATTTCTTAACCCTTCAATTGGCTGCCACATTAACTCCCCGGCTACTTCCGAGGAGCTTTCGATTAGGGCGCTGCCATTAGTGGTTGTTTCACGATCTTTAAAATAGCGAATTTGGCCTATGCTTGCATTAAAGGCTTCAACACCGGTTGCTTTGTTGATAAATCGAGTAGTAACACCAATGGACATTTGGTCTGCATCATCAATGCGATCAACGCCAGTAAAACGACTTTCACGAAATAGTTGGTTGTAGTCGAAGGTTCTTTGGCTGGTATCAAATAATGGCTGGTCTGATTGGTCTTCAAATTCAGAGTATAAATAATATAGACGCGGTTCTAAGGAATGATTGAAGTCTGTCCCAAGCCAATTGCTATCACGATCAAAATATAGACCACCATCTAAGCTAAACATCGGCACAGTGGCGCCGACACTATCTTCACCTGCTGTTGGTAGTCTATGTTCATCATCTAAGTTATAAGCAATAGAGCGTACTTTAGCAGTAGGGGTTAAAAAACCACCTGCCCAGCGCATTGGGTAGGTAATGCCAGGCTCTGCATATAAGCGCGTGCCTTTAGCTGAAGAGGTGTCTTCAATATCGAACTGGGTCACCTGAGTATAGAGCAGTGGTGTCAGGGCAAAGTCGCCATGACCTTGGCGATACTGCAATTCCATTTGAGGCAACAGCTTATATTGTTCTGCAATACTCGGGTCTAACGTCTGATACTCCGTTGCGGTGGTGCTAAAAGACCAGTTTTCACTTTGGTAGCCAAACTTACCTTCTTTACGCAAATTCACCGTACGTCTAACACTTAGGCTTTCGGTGCCCAAGTCATTAAAAAATTCGTTATCGCTGACACTGGTGTAGTCAATCCTATGCCACCAGTTACTATTAAAGCGACCTCTTTCATCGATCCCAAAAATCCACCGAGTATCTTCGTATAACTTATCGTCAATATGGGCACCGCTAACAACCCAATCACTGTATTTATTAAGGTGTCGAACTTCTAATTCTGTTGCAAGCCCTCGGTCGCCAATATATCTAGGCGATAAAGTCGCGTCCCAGTTTGGCGCAATATTTAGGTAAATTGGCTGGGTAATATCAATACCTTCGTCCGACATGGCGATAATTGGCCACAGTAAACCTGAGCGCCTTTTATCGTTAATCGGGTAGGTCATATATGGCACATACATTATCGGCACATCTTTTACTTTGATTACCGCGTGGGTTGCTGTTCCGATGCCAGTTTCTTGGTTGAGCACGATTTTACTAGCTTTCATCGACCAAGCGTTGCTGTCGGGTGCGCAGTGAGTGATATAGCTTTGCCGTAAATTGACAATGCTTTCGCTTTCACGTTCTATAACGGCCGCCTCACCGCGCATATGGGCGTCGTGTAAGACGTATTCGGCATTTTCTACGTTGCCAGTGCTATCGGTGGTGTTAATACTGGCGCTGGTACCTTGCATCAATAAATTTTTATCGCGTATAACCACATTGCCATTAAGCGTCAGTATTTCAGTTTGTTGATCGACTGCCGCGTCATCGGCATAAACTCTCATGTCACCTTTGGCGATGTAAACATCGCCACTAAATCTAGCCACTTGGTCTTGTTGCAGTTCAGAGTTGTTGGCGGAGGCAGCTAAAGCTGCTGTATCAAAGGTTTGACCAGCAGTGGGGCTGTCGTTGGCTGGCTGTATATAAGTCCCTTCGCAATAGGGGGCGAGAGTGGCCAGCCTGTCTTCGGGTATTTCCTCGCGGTAATGCCAGTCGAGGTTATGATTGGTATTGGGGTTAGTCATCGTTCCCGCTGCTATACCCGTAGCCAGTGCGGCGCGGTTTTGCATATTGCGTTTAAATGGCAAGTCAGGTTTGCCGTAGATACTTTCTGCTTGTTGTTGCACACCACACACCCATTCTCCATTAGCTCCAGGCTCGCATACCCAGCTGTCTGCACTTTGTGCACTGGCGTATTCGCTAATAGCGCTAACGCTAAGAACAGCCAGTAAAGTTGCAGGGATTTTAGATTTGGTCATTAACTACGTTAGCCTTGCATGCAGAGTATTGCTGATGGTGTTATAACAGGCAGCTCTTGGTGTAGATGATTTTATTGTTAGTGAAAAACGGCGATAATAAAGCATTATAGGGCGTCTGCCCACCGGAATCCCGTTTAGGAGAATAATTTTTGAACGCCGAATTGTCACGTTTTACCCAGTTTGAAAACTGGTGCCTACAATGCGCTGTTGCGCTCGGCGTTAAGGGTCAGATTACGCTAGATAGTGTTTCTGGCGATGCTAGCTTCAGAAGCTATTTTCGTTTTGGCGATGGCGTTCAGTCCTATGTCGCGGTGAACTCGCCACCGGATAAAGAAAAGAATGTTGAATTTGTGACTTTGGCTAAGCTAATGGGTGATGGCGGCGTTAAAGTCCCTGCCGTTATCTATTTTGATGAAGCGATGGGGTTTATGTTGTTAGACGATTTTGGTGATACTTTATTGTTGCCAAAGTTAACCGCTACCACCGCCGATGCCCACTACCAGCAAGTCATAAAGTCATTGCTAGACATTCAGCAGCTTGAACATAGCTATGGCGAGAATTTCCAGCTTGCTAGTTATGATACGAAGTTGTTGATTGACGAAATGAATTTGTTCAAGCGGTGGTTTGTCGGGGAAATGCTGGAATACACGTTATCTGAGCAAGAATTAGTCTTAATTGATCAAATGTTTGATGTGCTAGTTAAAAGTGCCCAGCAGCAGCCGCAGGTTTTTGTGCATAGAGATTTTCATGCACGTAACTTGATGGTATTGGACTCGAATAAGATTGGCATTATTGATTTTCAAGATGCAGTTGTTGGGCCGCTAAGCTATGACTTGGTGTCTCTGTACAAGGATTGCTACATTCACTGGCCTCGCCATAAGGTTGAGCAATGGGTTGAGGAGTACCGCCAGCTTGCCGTTGCAGCGCTAGATTTACCCATTGCAGGTTCTGAAGATTTTCTTAAGCAGTTTGATTTAATGGGTTTACAGCGTCACATTAAAGTTTTGGGTATTTTTGCTCGGCTATCTTTGCGTGATGGCAAAACAGGCTATTTAAAAGACTTACCACTAGTGGTGGCATATGTACGCGAGACTTGTCAGCAATATCCTGAGTTTGCTGCCTTTGATCAATGGTTTGAAACAACGTTACAGCCTTTGATTGCAAAGCAAAGTTGGAATAGCGCAGAAGGGAATGCTTAATGCGAGCAATGATACTAGCGGCCGGTCGGGGTAAAAGGCTACGCCCGTTGACTGATGAAAAACCCAAACCACTGATTGAAGTCGGCGGTAAGCCGTTAATAGTGCATCACATAGAAGCGTTAGTTGCTGTTGGTGTTACTGAGCTGGTGATAAACGTTGCCTGGTTAGGGCAGCAAATTATTGATTACTTAGGCGATGGAGCAACATTTGGCGCTAGCATTCAATATTCAGTTGAGGAACAAGCCTTAGAAACTGGCGGCGGAATATTTCAAGCCTTGCCAATGTTGGGCGATACCCCATTCATTGTGGTTAATGCGGATATATGGAGTGATTACTCGGTGGCTGGATTAATAGATAGACAGCTTCCCAATGGCTGTCTGGCGCATTTAGTCTTAGTGAATAATCCAGCAGAAAACCCTGACGGTGACTTTAGTCTCTCTAGCGATGGCTTTTGCCTAGATCAAAAGCCCGGTTTTACCTTTAGCGGTTTTCGTATTTTCTCGCCTAAGTTGTTTTCAGGCTGTCAGCAAGGCTGTTTTTCGGTGGTGCCATTATTGCGTCAAGCGATAGCGGATAACTTAGTAACGGGTGAGTTATTTGGCGGCCAGTGGGTGGATGTAGGAACGCCTGAGCGGCTAAATTTACTTAATCAGCAGCTAAGTACTTGAGTGTTGCGAATAAGTCCTTACACTGCGGCTAATATTTTTTACTATTATTTTTGGAGATACTGATGGCTGACTACTGGATAGCCCCTTCAATTTTGGCGGCAGATTTTGCCCGTTTAGGCGAAGAAGTTGACGCTGTATTGGCGGCTGGTGCTGATGTTGTGCACTTTGACGTGATGGATAACCACTATGTGCCAAATCTAACGATTGGGCCAATGGTCTGTAAGGCCTTGCGTGACTACGG
>JBLHWB010000077.1:0-9170 GCA_047628915.1 Porticoccus sp.
GCAGGGCCTCGATGCCTTGAGCGGCTGCCGAGTCGGTTGCGATGTCGGGCATTTCTACTACTTCGCTGGCAAAAGTCGGTGTTACCGTTGATATGGCAGCTATTTTTACCGGGCTATGTTGTCCCATACGTTTGGCGTAATCCATGCTGCAGACCACTATTGCCGCACCGCCGTCAGAGGTAGCGCATACGTTTAGCAGCCGCAGCGGGTCGGCCACCATGGCTGATTTCTTAATATCTTCCATGGTGAATTTTTTCCGATAGCGCGCATTTGGATTAGTGAAACCATGCTCGCTATTTTTTATTTTTACTAAGCCAAAATCTTCTTCAGAGTCACCATAGATATCCATCCGGCGGCGTGCATATAAGCCAAAGTAGGTTGGATTGGTAATGCCAAGGTAAAACCTCACCCAGTCGGGATCCTCTGGACGATAGCCACCGGCAGGCGCCAGAAAGCCTTTAGGCGTAGTGTCGGCGCCAATAACTAAAGCAACTTCACAATCACCGGCCAGTATTTTTGCTCTGGCAGCCGCTAAGGCTTGGCTGCCAGATGCGCAGGCTGCGTATGAGGTATTTACCTCGGCGCCTTGCCAGCCCAAAGCTTGGGCAAAGGTCGCGCCAGCAACAAAGCCGGGGTAACCATTACGGATAGTAGCGCCGCCGGAGATAAAGCCAATGTCTTGCCAATTAACGCCGGCATCTTTGATTGCTGCGCGCGCTGCGTGAACCCCGTATTCAACAAAGTTTTTGCCCCATTTACCCCAGGGATGCATACCAATACCAAGAATCGCAATATCCTTACTCATACTATCGCTCCTCGGCTAGGTTTCCATTTCCAGGTAACTTTATTGGCATCGTCTGTCTCGTGCAGGGTCTCTAATACTAGCTCTACAGTGTCGCCAACGCTGAGTTCACTCACATCAATGCCAGTTATCACTTGTCCCAAAATAATCATTTTTTCTTCATCAAGCTCGACCGCGGCAATGGTATAAGGCGCAAAAGGTTCTGCCGCTATAAAAGGTTCTGGGGGCTTATAGCAAGCATTGGTGTAAGACCAAATTTTGCCGCTACGGCTTAAAGGAACTTCGGTAAACGCTTCGCTTTCGCAATGTGGATTGCGACAAAAGCTAATATGCTTGGGAAAATAGTAGGTGCCACATTGTTGGCATTTGGCGCCGAGTAAATGAGGCGTGTCGTCAAGGGTGAACCAGCCTTCTATGGCTGCTTGGATTGGCTTGTCGGCCATAGGTGGCTCCTAAGTTAACGCATGGTTGAGCTTTTTATAGCGCTCTATAATTTGTTATTAGGATACCACTGGGGTCGATTGTGGTTCTACAAAGGTTACCAATTGGTATTCTGCTGTTACTTAGCGAGGGATCACCACATTTTCATCAGTATCGACTTCTGTTGTCGCCAGTGATTCAGTGTGCTCGTCGCTAGCTTCAGCTTCATCGGCTGCCGGCAGTTCGAATAGCCGTGGTTCAGGCTTTTCGCCAACAACTACTTGCGGGCGTTTTTTATCATTAAGCTCAACGGCAACAATGTCGCCCCGTAATTCAACATCTTTAGCGTTTAATTCAACTAAAGTATTGACGGCTTGGTCTCGGTATTTGACAAAGGCGACAACGGATTTATCATTGCCATCAACCCATTGGTCTTGCTTTGATGCGTATAAACCGTCTTGATTTCTTATTACGTAAACTTCATTCATATTGCTAATAATCGCCTAACGAGTAAAAGTGCTATTTTAGCCAGCATGGCACTTAGGTGCCAACTAAACTAGCAGAAAGTTTGCTGCGTATACACAGTAGAACTCATTGATAGATTGGCTGTCATAACTTAGATTATTACTGGTAGGTGATTAAATGTTTGGATTGACAAAAACTGAGATGGTGACTGCTGATAAAGCCTTGCCGGGTAGAAGTGACGTTATGCCGGTGGCAGGTGGGCATTATATTAATAGCAATACCATAACAGCGCCGTTTCCTGAGGGTTTAGGCCAGGCAGTATTTGCTTTGGGTTGTTTTTGGGGGGCAGAGCGAAAGTTCTGGCAGCTTGACGGAGTTTATTCAACGGCAGTGGGCTATGCCGGTGGCTATACGCCTAATCCTACCTATGACGAGGTATGTGCTGGCCGCACTGGTCATACCGAGGTCGTATTAGTAGTATTTGATCCTAAAGTTATTAGCTATCAACAGTTGCTTAAAGTGTTTTGGGAGTCGCATAACCCAACCCAAGGGATGGGCCAAGGTAATGACAGGGGTACCCAGTATCGCTCAGCTATTTATACGTATGATAAGCAGTTAGATGAAGCCCAGGCAAGCGCTGAAGCCTACCAGCACGCTTTGGCTGAAGGCGGTTATGGGGCTATCACCACCGAAATTAAAACAGCGCCAGAGTTTTATTATGCAGAAGATTATCATCAGCAATATTTGGCTAAAAATCCAAATGGATATTGCGGTTTAGGCGGCACTGGCGTGAGTTGCGCCTAGTGGGTTTAGCATTCGTCACCTAAATAGGGGTATGGCGGCACCCTAAACTGGCTAAGCTTTAACAAGATAATAACTAGGGCGATTAAATGATCGATGTACACATTATTCGAGACCTGCCATTTAGCGCCAATGCCGTATGGGCAGTGCTATCAAATTATGGCGATATTAGCTGGACAGGTGCTCCTAAGGTTGAAGTGGAAGGCTCTGGTATAGGGATGATTCGTAAAGTGATTATGGATGGCATGGCGCCTATTGAAGAGGTGTTAGAGTCAATGGATCATGCTGTCATGACCTACAGTTATACCATTCCTCGAGGTTTACCAATGCCAGTGTCTAACTACCGCGCCGATGTGCGAGTTGAAGCGGTTGATGACACCAATAGTCGAGTTCATTGGCATAGCACGGCTCAGCCAAATGAGGGCAGCGGTAGCGATGGACAGCAAATGCTAGAGGCTGCCTATTCACATATGCTGGATGGTTTAGTGCAGCGTTTAGCGGGCAGTTAGCCCGCCTTAAAGTCAACGAAAATTGGCGATGACCAAGCCCGGTGTTCTACTGGCGCTAAGCAATCATCACCAGCTTTGCCACGTTGGCCGCAGTCAATAATAGTTAAACACTGGCCGTTACTGTCGTTATCACACTGTTGCTGAGCGCCGTTAACCGTATCAACCGGTTCTTCAATAGCACGCACATAGTAAGCAGCGTCACGGGCAATAGCGTTATATTCTGAGTCACTAAATTCTATGCTACAGCCTTGCACATTTGGTGCGCACTGATGTACTAGCCACGGATCTTGAACCAATGGCGCTAAGCTTTCGCCTTGGTAATTCTGCGGCAATATTCTGACAACTTCGATTCGATTAATTATTCTGCGCTGGTCTGATGGGTTATAACACTCACCCATACATAGCTCATTCATTTTTGCTTCGCCGAGGGCATTCTCAGCAATCGGCGGACAACCCGGTTTTTGTTTAAATGAGCCAATTGCTTTGGCACTAAAAATTGGCGCTTCACTTTGGTCAACCGACTGCCCCATTGTGGCGGTGTTAATACCGGTTTCATCTAACAGATTAAACCACAGTAAAATACGTGGGCCGCTGGTAGCGTAAACTTCTTTGTCTTGCAGGGCTTGCCAAATCGAGTCGCGGTCGCGACCACTGCTGTGGACAGCCACTAGTCCGCCAGTGTAAAAGAATGAGCCAACGCGCTTGGTTTCAAAAGCATTAACGCCCGCTGCATCAACTTCGGTTAAAGAAACCGGCGTTGACTCCAGTGCCAAGCTAAAGCTAACAGCTTGCTTGCTGCTAAACGGGCTGTCGATATTTTTTTGCGCGCCTTTGCGCCCCTCAGTCATATGCCCTAGACCGAATTCTTTATAGCCAGAACCAGGCTTAGCTTGATGATTGTCACTCGAGGCAATAAACCCAAATTTAAATTGCTTTCTTTTGCCATTGCTATCGACCTTACCACGCGTAGCCAAAATCGCTTGTGCAGAGCTATTTGAACGATAATTAAATGCGGGTAAAAAGCAGTCGCGGCATTGGCCAGCCTCCAGCCATTCGTCTGAATTAGCATCTTCAAGTACTAAATGGCCGCCATTACCTGCAGCTAAATAATTTTGTTGAGCTTTGAGTTCACGCTGCTGACATTGAGTATTTTTTGCGCTTAACGCAATACACCGGTTGTAAACAATTTGCCCAGCACGACGGCAGCTGGGGGTGTATTCTGGCGTCTGCGGCGGGCAAATAGGCTGGCCGTCACGATCAAACATAATTGCTGCATTATTAAAATACTCTTCGGTATTACCGTGACCAGAATATATCTCAATAAGTTTTTCACGCTCAGTATCATGGCCCAATAATTGTTTCTGCCAGTTGCTACCGGGCGGGGTGTAGATACCCCAACTGGTGCCATGAGGAATTACTAAGGCTTCTTGCCCCCATTTATCTAATTTAGCAAAAAGTTCTTTTGGGGTGGCGGCATATTCTCGACAATCCGCCTTGCCTACATCAGCTGGCAAGTCAGCTTCGCACTCGGCAATATCTGATGCCGAAATATATTTAGCCCAGTCTAAATATCTCGGTTCGCCTTCTGTTAATGCCAGTAGTGTTAAATCTTGTTGATGGGGTTTTTCTATACCGCTACCGACTCGGACACTTGCGATTGGCCTATTGGGTGTACTTGGGCCAATAGGGTCTTTCAAAATAACGTTTTTATGGCCGTAATGAGTGGCGGGGGTGCTGCCTGCTTGTGACCACTCCCAGCCCATAAAAGCGACCATGTCTGGGTTTGTTGGGTCAGCCACTGCATTACATTGCTGTATTGATTTACCCAGTTCTCGCCAATGGTGCGGCGTTAGGTCTTCAGCATGTTCAGTGCTACCCCAGAAATCGAGTGACGAACAATAGCGGGCGAAGTCACAGGCATCGGCTGGCGAATGCACACCGCTGCCCCCCAGTAACGGCAGATTCTGAATAAACGCGTCATAAGAAAAAGTTGTGTGTACATGCAGGTCACCAAATAATATTTGCTTGGCGCCACTATCAGCGGCAAGTGAGTCTTCAAATTGGTTGCGCTGGCGTTGCTTTAAAATGTAGCTTTCTACCACAATGTCTTCTACTTGGCCTGCGGTATCAAGGTTGCCAAGAATGCTAGCACCCTGCCAGATAATCAGCGCGGGAATGGTAATAAGAACCAGAACTATAATCAGAATTATTTTTTTCATAAAGTCAGGTAAATGATATCTAGTTTGTTAGATTTATAACTTACTAACATAGCACTAAATAATTCTATTTTGAACACCCATCTTGGTGACCACATTACTTTGGTCGCGACTACAAATAATGCCTAGGAAAAAAGTTTAGCAGTTAAAAAGCTGATGGCATTTTCAACTTTGTAAATTCTTGGGCCCATATTGATTGCTTCAAAACCGGCAGCTAAAAACTGGTCTACTTCAAATGGAATAAATCCCCCCTCGGGGCCAACGGCTAAGGTGATATGCTCAGTTAAAGCGTGGGGGCAGTTGGCAGCGCTTTCTGGATGAGCGATCAGCGCTCGGGTGTTGGTCAGTAAAGCAGGTAGATCGTCTTCAACAAAAGGGCGAAAGCGTTTATGAAAGGTAACTTTGGGCATTATTGTATCTTTAGCTTGTTCCAAGCCTAGATAGAGTAACTCACTAATTTTTTCTTCAGCCAGAGAAGGGCTTTGCCAAAAACTTTTTTCAACGCGGTTGGTGTTGATAACAATAATATCTTTGATGCCAAATTCTGCAGCACTAGAAAAAATACGCCGCATCATAGGCGGGCGGGCTAGGGCAGTGATTAGTCGCATTGGTAGTGGGGTAGGCGGCGCTTGATTGAGTTCTACAGTCAGCTCAACGAAATCTTCATTCAGTACAGTTATAACACCCGTACCCATGTTAGCGTTTAATTTGCCAACTTTAACGGTATCGCCAAGCGTCGATTTATGGATAGAAAATATTTGCTGATGGCGCCTACCGCTAAGACGTACTTTATTGTTGCCAATAAAGTCGTCATCAAATAACAGGGCAAGATTCATCTTTTAGGTCGCCTAATCAAACTCAACGTCGACTGGCTCACCATACAAATCATATTCGTCAGCAGACATGACTTCCGCATATAAAGTATCACCCGGTTGTAAGTCGTAACCGGCAGGTAAAAATATGTTGCCATCTATTTCAGGTGCGTCGCCATAGGTTCTGGCAACAATTTCTTCATCATTAACTTCATCAACAATTACTGGCAGTATTTGGCCTATGCGGGCTTGCAGCTTGGCAGTTGAAATACGTTGCTGGGTTTGCATAAATCGTTCCCAGCGATCTTGCTGAATATCTTCTGGCACATGATCTGGCAAAGCATTCGCAGTGGCACCATCAACGGGCGAGTATTTAAAACAACCAACACGATCAAGTTGTGCTTCTTCTAGCCAGTCCAGCAATATTTGAAAATCTTCTTCAGTCTCGCCAGGAAAGCCAACCACAAAGGTTGAGCGAATAACTAAGTCGGGGCATATTTCTCGCCACGCTTTTATCCGTTCTAGGGTTTTTTCTTGGTTGCCAGGACGTTTCATTAATTTCAATATGCGCGGGCTAGCGTGCTGAAATGGAATATCAAGATAAGGCAGTATTTTACCTTCGGCCATCAGCGGAATAACCTTATCCACATGAGGGTAGGGGTAGACATAGTGCAACCGTACCCATACGCCCAGTTCGCCCAGCGCTACGGCTAGGTCTTGCATTCTAGTTTCTACCGCTTCGCCATCAATAAAGTCGAGTTTGTACTTAACATCTACGCCATATGCGCTAGTGTCTTGAGATATAACTAATAGCTCGCGTACCCCTGCATCGGCCAAGGTTTTTGCCTCAGTGACAACGTCTTTAATTGGTCGGCTAACTAAGTCGCCGCGCATAGCAGGAATAATACAAAAGGTGCAGCGATGGTTGCAGCCTTCAGAAATTTTTAAATAAGCATAGTGTTTAGGCGTTAACTTCACCCCTTGTGGCGGGATTAAGTCTATTAGTGGATTGTGCTCGGCGGCAGTTGGCGGCACAAATTGATGGACGGCGTTAAGTACATTGTCGTAGTCCGCCGGGCCGCTGACGCTAAGTACTGATGGGTGCGCTTTTTGAATGGCCTCGGCATCGGCACCTTTGCCCATGCAGCCGGTGACAATAACACGGCCATTTTCACTAATCGCTTCACCAATAGCGTCTAAAGATTCTTGCTTGGCGCTGTCGATAAAACCACAGGTGTTTACAATAACTACTTCGGCATCATTGTAGTTGGGCGAGATCTCATAGCCGTCAAGCTGCAGTTGAGTCAGGATACGCTCTGAATCTACTAACGCTTTAGGGCATCCTAGGCTTACAAAGCCTACTTTTTTGGGCTCTTCGGTGGCTGTTGTGTTGGTTGGATTTTCTAAGTTTGTCATGCGGCACTATGCTTCGTATAAATGTGGCGCGATTATAGCCCAGTTAGATCACATAGGAGAGTATTAACTATTCCGTAAGCCTATACTCAGATAGGGCCTAGGTGTGGTTTAGGTCTCTGCTTCGCCCTCATGAAACCTTTCGAAGTAGCTGCGTAAAGTCGTGCGGCCAGGTCCGCGCCATTTGTTTCACCCGCGGTTATAATAAAGCCGACTGAGCTTTCAAGCGGGGTTGACAGCAAGGCGATTTATTTCCCCAGTGAATACATCTCTCATATCGTCTTCTAATAAAGTAGATGCACTAAAGGGCCCTGCTTCATATAAACGCTTTTCACTGGGGGTTAATACTCGGACCTAATACCCTTCACGGAGGACATTTCTGCAGCGTTATTAGTTTCGTCAGAATTAAAAAGTACATGTTGTGACTTAAACTAGCGTCTCTATAATTGATATGTTTGTGGTCGGAACAGGATCCCAAAAATATACTTACCAGCCAATAGCGATAAGTATTTAGCTAATAAAAGCATCATGCTAAGACGGTCTCCCCAAATATTGATATAGTGTATTTACTAACATAGGATATGCATACATAAAATAAGACAAAAGCGACTACAAATATAAAAGGATGATGAATATGTACACGCTCAAACTCTGGCTGCGACGTGGCCTAACAGCGCTCGCCATGGCTACCAGCACCACATCTCTCGCTATAGCTGCCGACACCACCTCTGTCGCCACTGACAAGCCTAATATTCTTATTATTTGGGGTGATGATATAGGCCCTTTTAATATTAGTGCTTACAACAACGGAATTATGGGCTTTAAAACACCGAATATTGACCGTATCGCCAAAGAAGGCATCATGTTTACCGACTCTTACGGTGATCAGAGCTGTACCGCTGGCCGTGCTGCATTTATTACCGGCCAACACCCGATGCGTACAGGTCTAACTAAGGTAGGCTTACCTGGTGCCAAAGAAGGGTTGAGTAAAAAAGACCCAACCATTGCTGAACTGCTAAAACCGCAAGGATATATGACTGGCCAGTTTGGTAAAAATCACTTAGGTGATTTAGATGAGCATATGCCTACTGAACATGGCTTTGATGAATTTTTCGGTAATCTATACCACCTAAACGCTGAAGACGAACCAGAGCATCCTGACTACCCAAAAGGTGCCGAGTTTAAAAAGAAATTCGGTCCGCGGGGCGTTATACATTCATTCGCCGATGGCAACTTAACCGACACTGGCCCATTAACTAAAAAACGAATGGAAACAGTTGATGAAGAAGTGCTTGCTAAATCTTTGAATTTTATTGATAAAGCTCATGCCGCTAACAAACCCTTCTTTGTTTGGTTTAATACCACACGCATGCATGTTTGGACTCGCCTTAAACCTGAGTCTGACGGTGTTACCGGCCAGGGTTTATATGCAGACGGTATGGTTGAGCACGATGGTCACGTAGGTGTACTGCTTGATAAACTAGATGAGTTAAAAATAGCGGACAATACAATTGTCATGTATTCCACCGATAACGGAGCAGAACTTATATTCTGGCCAGACGGCGGCTACACTCCTTTCAGGGGCGAGAAAAACACTAATTGGGAAGGCGGCTATCGTGTACCAATGATGGTTCGCTGGCCTGCCAAAATCAAACCTGATCAAATATCTAACGAAATGATCTCGATGATGGATTGGATGCCAACCTTATTGGCTGCAGCTGGTGATAGCGAC
>JBLHWB010000078.1:0-9057 GCA_047628915.1 Porticoccus sp.
TATCACGGATGAGTCATGAGCTGCGGACTCCTCTCAACGGGGTGTTGGGCTATTCGCAATTATTACAGCGCGATGAAAATATTCAAGCGGGTCAACGGGAAACTTTGTCTGCCATAGAAAGCTGTGGCCAGCATTTATTAGAGCTAATTAATGATGTCCTAGATTTAGAGCGCATAGAACGTGGCTTGCTGGAAGTAGATATTCAAGCCTGTGTGTTACCGCAGCTACTGCAACGGGTGGTCGATGTGGTGCAGCCCAGAGCCAATGAAAAAGGTCTGCTATTTAGGGTAAATCAAGAAGACATACCGCAAATTATTTGCACTGATGCAATGAAATTGCGCCAGGTATTAATTAATTTGTTAGGTAATGCTATTAAATTTACTGACCATGGTTCGGTAACCTTAAGTGTTACTCGTGTAGCGGGGAAAAATGAGTTACATTTTTCTGTATGGGATACTGGTATAGGCATCCCTGATGATAAACAACAGGAAATATTTAGCCCGTTTGCGCAGACCCGAGAAGGGCGAGAAGCCGGCGGTACTGGTTTAGGTTTGTCGATTACTTGCGAGATTTGCCAAGCTTTGGGTGCTGATTTAAATGTCAGTAGCGAAGTCAATCAGGGTTCAGAATTTGCATTTAGCTTGCCCTATACCGTTGCTGAGGGACCAGTGCCCAGTCCAATAGCTAGCGGCAGTAAATTGCCAGTATTGCCAAAAGGAAAAGTTGTTGATGTATTAGTGGCCGACGACAATGCTACTAACCGAGATATTTTGGCACAATTACTAACTGCCGCTAAGTTTGTTGTACATCAAGCCGACAATGGACAGCAAGCAGTAAGTTTTCTGCAAAACCATGATGTTGATTTAGTACTGATGGATTTACACATGCCGGTAATGGGTGGTCTTGAGGCAACGCGCATACTTCGCGCTGATCGCTTTACAGCGACTATCCCAATCATTGCTATTTCTGCAACTATTCAGCCAGAGTTACATAAAGAAGTACTTAGTGCTGGTTGTAACATTTTTGTGTCAAAGCCGATAGACATTAATGTGTTGTTCGAAGAGATAGCTAAGCTGCTTGATATAGAGTTTGTCGTCGCAGCAAGCAACAATATTATTGAGACCACCCACGCTGCAGAGCCAGTTGAGGTTGAGCTTACCGCTGTTGAGCAAGAGCAGCTGAAAGCGCTGTGTTTTGAGATTGAAAAAACTGCACGAATGGGAGATGTTTTTGAATTGCGTACGCTGATCGCCGTGCTGGCTGATTTAATGACCGAAGAGGATACCAGAGTTAAGCATTTACAGCGGCTAGTAGAAAGCTTCTCGATGGATGCAGTACGGGCCTATTGCCAAACCTTAATCCAAAAAATCAACGAGTCAGAAAATAGTGAGTATTGATCAACAAACAATTTTATTGGTTGACGATAACCCAACTAATCTAGAAGTTTTATATAAAACACTGGAGAACAAGGGCTATCGTTTACTGGTCGCTAAAAACGGCGTAACTGCTTTAGATATTATCCGCAATGTGCATCCATCATTAGTGTTGCTAGATGTCATGATGCCTGAAATGGATGGTTTTGAAGTTTGTGAAATCGTTAAGGCTGATACTGACACTGCTGACGTCGCCGTTGTGTTTTTGTCGGCGTTGGGTGATGTTGAATCGAAAGTAAAAGGCTTTCAGGTTGGTGGTGTAGACTATATTTCTAAGCCTTTTCAGGCGGATGAAGTGGTTATGCGGGTAGCGACCCACGTTAAAGTTAAGCGCCTTGAGCGTGAATTGGCGCTAAAAAATCAGTACTTAGAGTCTGAAATAGATCGTATTCTTAACAGTATGTCAGAGGGCATTTATGGTATCGCCTTGGATGGTTCGATTAATTACGCAAATCCTGCGGCGTTAAGATTTTGTGGCTGGCAAGAGCACCAAATTATAGGGGAAGATATTTTTGCAACTCACCTTGGTAAGGCCGCTGCAGATGCAGGTATAAATCAACTCTCTCTTGCTAACGGTAACATTGTAGAGTTGGACAATATTTTGCTGAAGCGAAAAGACAATAGTTTATTTCCAGCCTCAGTGTGCTTAACTCCCAATATCGTTAATGATGAAGTGGTTGGTGGCGTATTAGTTTTCAGGGATATTACTGAACGACTTAAAGATCAGCAGGCATTGAACGCTGCGCAAGTAGAGTTAATAAATCAAAGTCAGCATCTGGCTCATGTAGAGCGCCTTAGTACGATGGGTGAAATGGCAGCAGGTTTTGCTCATGAAGTTAATCAGCCGCTTACCGCTATTGCTAACTATGCTAGCGTCGCCCGGCGCTTGCTTGCAAAAGGTATTCCTGAACCTGAAAAAATGGCTGACACCTTGGGGAAAATGCAAACTCAAGCTATTCGAGCTAGCGAAGTGATAGAGCGCTTGCGACAATTTGTGCGTGCTCCTAAGGGCGAACGTTTTGTCCATTCGCCTAATCAGTTGATCACTGATGTGTTGAGTTTGGCCGAGGTGGATAGCCGCAACAATGGTGTACCAATTATATTTAGCCCTAAAGATAATATTCCTGATGTTTATATTGATGAGGTTCAAATTCAGCAAGTAGCGCTCAATTTATTGCGCAATGCGATGGAGGCGATGAAGGATGTTGCTAATAAACAGCAAGGGGTTAACGTTGTTGTGGAGGCTGCCGAGAGTTTTATAAAAGTATCTTTTATCGACCAAGGCATTGGCCTAGAAGAGGGCGCGGAAGAAAAATTATTTCACCCGTTCTATACGACTAAGTCAGATGGTACTGGCATAGGGCTGTCAGTATGTGCGTCTATCATTCAGCAGCACGGCGGTCGGATTGACTTTGAACGCAATGTTGATGTCGGCACGACTTTCTATTTTGAACTGCCGTTATATGTTGAAGCGGTTTAGATCAGTCGGTAACTTTGCCGCGCAGTGATTTAACTCTAGACCGCTTTGTTTTGCCTTCCAGTCTGCGGGTTATCGAGCCTCTTGTCGGGCGCGTAGCTACTCTTGTTCGCTGCACGTTTTTGATGCTTTTAATTAGGTCTAATAATCGGTCTAGCGCGGCACTACGATTTTTTTCTTGGGTTCGGTGTTGTTGCGCCTTTATAACTATGACGCCTTCCTTGTTTATCCGTTTATCTTTCAGCGCCAGTAGTCGGGTTTTGTAAAAACCCGGTAAAGATGAAGCATTAATATCAAACCGTAAATGAATAGCACTAGAGACCTTATTTACATTCTGGCCACCAGCGCCTTGGGCGCGAATAGCGCTAAGCTCTATCTCGTCTAAGGGTAAAGAAACATTGTTTGAGATGGTTAGCATAGATTTGTCATAGTTTTGGCAGCGTTATTACCTGTCAATTTTAATATAGACAGATATGTTATCGCTATTTGTTGGTTTACCCAAATCATCTATCAATTTGATATCACTTATCACGAGGCCAATATTTCTATAAGCAGAGTGTGTTCGGTTATTAGAGCTTTAAATTACTACTATATGCTAATTAGAATGACGACCCCAGCTGGTTTAAAAATGCTATCTCTTGTTTAGTTGATTGACGATTTAAAATAACATTTCGATGAGGATATCGACCAAATCTTTTGATGATATCTCTATGTTTAGTCTCAATTTCGACAGTAGATTGAATGCCGTTACTTTTATATAACTCAACAGCAATGTCATGTACAGATAGAGATTCACTATGCATATAAGGCATCTACATAAAGCTTCTTTCTAGTTGGTTAAGTTGATGATGGATGCTCAGTGAGACAGCTTCTTGAGCAGGCGCCAACGCTAATGAGTCAGAGGAGAAAGCCTTGGCTGTATCTCTGAATATATTTCTGGAGAACTGATCTAAAACAATGATTTCAGCTAAGCGTCCACTGGTTGATTCTCGCCACTCGAAGAGTTCACCTTTATTGGCTTGTTCATGCAAAGTTAAAAAATTGTCTGTAATAAGATGATCTAAATTACTATCTTTAACCCACCATTGTGATGGTTTTATATCAGTAAACCAAAAAGATAAAACATCGCCATGTGTCACACCGCTCTACTTTACATCTAAAAGTTGTATATGCGGCATATACTAAAGGCCATAAGTGTTCGTTTTTTCAGTGGTTTTTGTCTTATTGGTTTTATAAATACTTTTTTACCGCGATGACAAAGCGAGTGATTGTGAAAATTAGCTCGCATTAATACCCTGCGCGTAACTATTCAGGTATTAATTATTACAATAGAATGGCTGGTGTTGATCAGTGCGGTTACAGTAAACTGGATTTGTTCGGTTCTGGAACGTTGGAATATAGGCACAACTTCCGCACTCAGTGCGGCTTCATCCAAGGTTGGTTTTCGTCAAAGTGGTTGCGAAATGTAAGCTCGTTAATCACTTGGCTGGCAAAATGCTGGTCGATACCAAAACTAGGCATTTTTGCTAGCCGTAAAATATCCCAGAGCTTTGCGCTGCTGAGGTGCTCGATGGATGTATCGAACCAGTGGTAAATAACTCTGCCATCTTCTTCAACACGTTGAAAACCGCCATTACTGTTAACTATTAAATTGTTACTTGGTATTGAACTGCCGTTAACGTTGTTATTGCTACTTTGTCTATAATCACTATTGATCATCTTCTTTTCCTCTTTTTTATGTTCAAAAGTAGAATAAATTTTGATGATGACAGTTCGATTACAGTTCTGTGTCAGTTAGACTAAGATTTATCTTTTTAAATAATAATATCGGTGAACCCATGACGCAGTATTTATTGGCGGTAGACCAAGGTACAACAAGCTCTAGAGCGATGATTTTCTCATCTAGCGGTGATGTTATAGCCCTTAGCCAGCAAGATTTTTCCCAGCATTACCCTAATGATGGTTGGGTAGAGCATGACTCAAATGAGATTTGGCAGACAACCTTGTCGTCTATTCAGGGGGCGGTTAAAAAAGCCGGGCTGACTGCTAGCGATATTGCTGCTATTGGTATTACTAACCAACGCGAGACCACGGTTGTTTGGGACAGGAAAACGGGTGAGCCGATATACAATGCGATTGTTTGGCAGGATCGTCGTACGGCGCAATATTGTGACCAACTAAAAGCCGCTGGCCATGAAGAGTTGGTGCAACAACAGACGGGCTTATTATTAGACCCATATTTTTCTGGCACGAAACTACGCTGGATTTTAGAGAACGTAGAAGGTGCTAGAGCCCGGGCAGAGGCTGGTGAGTTGGCTTTTGGTACTATTGATACCTTTTTGTTATGGCATTTAACCGGAGGTCTGTCACACGCAACTGATACCACTAACGCCAGCCGTACCATGATGTTTGATATTCATCGCGGTTGCTGGAGTGATGAGTTGCTAGAACTGTTAGCTATTCCGAAAAGTATACTGCCGATAGTAAAAGACAGTGCTGATGATTTTGGTGAAACTAGCAACGACATTTTAGGCACGCCTATAAAAATCGCCTCAATGATTGGCGATCAGCAGGCTGCATTATTTGGGCAAGGTTGCTATCAACAAGGGCAGAGTAAAAGTACTTATGGTACCGGTTGTTTTTTAATGGTTCATACTGGTAGTCGTGCTCTGCGCTCGCAACATCGTCTATTAAGCACAGTGGCTTACAGCATTAAAGGTGAAATAAGCTATGCTCTTGAGGGTAGTATTTTTATGGCTGGGGCCACCATGCAGTGGCTACGTGATGGTTTAAAAGCGATAGCCAATGCTGCCGATAGTGAGGATATTGCTAAGGCTCAAAACGGTGCCAATGGGGTTTACTTAGTGCCGGGGTTTACCGGTATGGGTGCGCCGCATTGGGATCCGGCCGCGCGTGGCGCAATTTTGGGGTTAACTCGCGGTAGCACTAGTGAAGACATTGTGGTCGCCGGTTTGGAATCGATTGCCTATCAAACCCGTGATTTATTAGAAGCAATTAGAGCCGACGGTATAGAAATTAAAGAGCTGAAAGTAGATGGCGGTATGATTGCCAATAAATGGTTTGTGCAATTTTTAGCAGATATGTTGGCGACGCCAATTAATAGTCCTGCAATGGCTGAGACCACGGCATGGGGTGCAGCGCTGTTGGCCGGGCTGCAAATAGGTGTTTACAGCGATTTGGAGGAGCTTAGTGCGTTAGTTAGTGGCGCTGAACACTTTTCACCCGCTATGGATGAATCAGCGCGTGATGAAAAGTATCGTGGCTGGAAAAAAGCGTTAGGCCGAGTGCTTAATTAGTTTTTCGCAGCTTCCAACAAAAACTCCAATAAGGCTTTTTGTGCATGCAAGCGATTTTCTGCTTCGCTCCAGATAACAGTGTCTGGGTTATCCATTAGCTCTGCGCTAATCTCTTCGCCGCGATGTGCCGGCAGGCAATGCATATAGAGCGCATCAGGGGCTGCTACATCTAGCAAGTCTTGGTTGATCATGTAGCCTTTAAATTTATCTTGTCGTACCTTTTGTTCAGCTTCCTGTCCCATTGACGCCCATACATCAGTAACTAACAGATCAGCATCTTTGCTCGCCTCAATGGGGTCTCGCACAATACTGACTCTGTCCTTGTTAGCCTCTAGTAGTTCTTGCATTGGCTCAAAACCTTCAGGGCAAGTAACTATAAGCTGGAAATCAAACTGCCTGGCAGCATTGATATATGAATGACACATATTGTTACCATCACCAACCCATACCACTTTTTTACCTTTGATCGAGCCGCGTTGTTCAACATAGGTTTGAATATCTGCAAGCAGCTGACATGGGTGGTACTCGTCAGTTAGTGCATTAATTACGGGTACTTGGGAATTTTGTGCAAAGCGTTCAATAATGTCATGGCCAAATGTTCTGATCATTACTATGTCGACCATTGAAGAGAGTACTTTAGCGCTGTCTTCAATCGGCTCACCGCGACCAAGTTGGGTGTCGCGCGAGGATAAAAATAAAGCGTGGCCGCCGAGATGAGACATGCCCGTTTCAAAAGATACTCTGGTGCGGGTAGATGATTTTTCGAAAATCATACCCAATACCTTTCCTTGGTAAGGCTGATAAAGCTCGCCGGCATAATATTGTTTTTTTAGCTCAATTGCGCGCTGGATAATACCGTCCAGTTCACTGGGAGATAAATCTAATAAAGTTAAAAAGTGTCTAACGGCCATGGTCAATAATCCTGTTAATTGGCGCTTAAGAGTTGACGTCTGCTAAATGTTCGCAAATAACCGCACTTAGTTTTTCAACTAGAGTGTTTGCATCATCATTGCTTAGATTAAGCGGCGGCAGCAGTCGAATAATATTGCCAGCAGTGACGTTAATAATCAGCCCTACGGCTAAAGCTTTACTGACCAGTTTGGGGCAATCATTATCTAACTCAATGCCAATCATCATGCCTTTGCCGCGAACTTCTTTAACCCCAGCTATAGCTGCAAGCTGCATGGAAAAGTTTGTAACTAATTGCTCACCGGTTTTTTTCGCGAGTGCGCATAGATCATTTTCAAGTAGCACATCAATCACCGTGCTTGCGGTATGGCAGGCGAGGGGGTTGCCGCCAAATGTAGAGCCGTGATTACCGGGTTGGAACAAATTAGCAGCTTTTTTTGCGGTTAAGCAGGCGCCAATAGGCATACCGTTACCAAGCGCTTTAGCGCTGCTCACTACATCCGGTAAAATACCTTCTTGTTGAAACGCATAAAAGCTACCGGTACGGCCAATACCTGTCTGAATTTCGTCTACCATTAACAGCCAATTATTTTTGTCACAAATCTCACGCAACTGTTTTAAGTAGCCAGCAGTGGGAATTATCACGCCGCCTTCGCCCTGCACAGGCTCTACTAATATTGCGACAATATTGTTGTTGGTTGCTGCAATACTGTCTATCGCTGCAACATTATTATAGGGAGCTCGGACAAAACCGCTAACCAAGGGTTCAAAGCCAGCATGCACCTTTCGACTACCAGTAGCACTTAATGTTGCCAGGGTGCGGCCATGGAATGAATTCTCCATAACAATGATAGAAGGTTTATTTATGCCATTCTTATTGCCGTAAAGACGGGCTAGCTTGATAGCGGCTTCATTTGCCTCTGCGCCGGAATTAGAAAAAAATACATTTTCCATCCCAGAGTTTTTACATAGCTTATCGGCTAGCTCTTGCTGGCGGCCAATATGATAAATATTAGAGGTATGAACCAGCGTAGCAGCTTGCGCGCTAATTGCCTGAGTGATTTTAGGATGGCAATGACCAAGGTTACACACGGCAATGCCAGCCAGCGCATCTAAATAAGCCTTGCCCTCAGTATCATATAACCACGAGCCTTCACCTCTTGAAAATTCAATAGGTAGCCTCGCATAGGTGTTCATTATTGTGCTCATGGCTAAAATCAAATCCTACAAACGCAAAAAGGCAGCAAATAGCCACCTTTAAAACGTAATTTTACTGCTAATGTCTAATTTTGGCAACGTTTTAGCAACACTTGTTAGAAAGACCTAGTGAAATAGTCAGGATTTTTATTATTGGCTTGGGTACAATACGCAACCTGCCGTTTACGGAATTGTTAAATTTATATTTAGGCGCCAGCTAGCGGCGTCTTGAGGTGAGGTTCATGGATATTATCGATACAATTAAAGACCAGCTTGAAAGCAATGCGATTCTTCTCTACATGAAGGGTAGCCCTAATGCGCCACAGTGCGGATTTTCAGCACGCACAGTGCAGGCACTAATGGCTTGCGGCCAGCGGTTTGCCTATGTTGATATTTTGTCTAACCCAGAAATCAGAGCAAGCATGCCGGCTTATGCTAATTGGCCTACGTTCCCGCAGTTATGGGTAGATGGTGAGTTGATAGGCGGTTGTGACATTATCACTGAGATGCATGAAAGTGGTGAATTGAAAACTTTGGTTGATGAAAGTGCGGCTAAATCTGCTGACTAGATTGTCGTAAACGAATTAAGCCACCTGCGGGTGGCTTTTTTGTGCTTGATCAAAATGGATAGCTTGTTGATGTAGAGCCAATAATATTTACCAAGGTAATTGGCGCCGATAATTTATCTGTTGAAACTATACACACATATCTTATGGGCATAAAC
>JBLHWB010000079.1:0-9005 GCA_047628915.1 Porticoccus sp.
TCAGCATCACTAAGTTGCGCGCCTTTAGTTGTAATAGTGGCATTAAGCGCAGCAATAGCATCTTCACGTACCGAGCGTTCTTGTTCTAGGCTAGCGTATTGTTTGTCTAAATCACCTTGACTATCTTCAAGCCGAGATTTTTCTTCGATGATTGTTGGTTCAATACTGTTGAGTTCAGTGATTGTTGCGGCAAACTCGGTCATCAGTGAAATGCGTGCTTTGTTAAAGTAATCTAAATATGTAATTGCCCGATTAACTTTGGCTGGGTCTTCTTGATTAAGAATAACCTTAAGTTTTTTCTGCCGGCCTAATTGGTAGGCTATGCGAATTTGTTGAGCAATAAGTGTTTGCTGCTGGTTACTCTCTTGTTGTAATTTCTGTTGGCGTTGCTTTAAGCTTTCAAGCAGTTTTTGTTGGCGGGCGAGTTGGCCTTTGATAGCCGAAATTTTTCGACCAATTTTGCCAATGGCAAGCTCGCTACGCTTTAGTGCCTTTTTAAATTGCGCGCGTTGACCTTTGTATTCTTCTAGTGACGATTTTAGTAGCGAAATATCTTTTTGCAGCTTGGCTAAATCAGCGGGGCTCGCTTCTTTGGCAAATATTGGGCTGCTAAAAACTAACACTGTCACTACACAAAGCAAATATTGCATTACGTTTTTTTTAATAGCGATTACGTGCATCGACTAGTTTAACCGCAGCAGTGACTGCCCCGTCATCTCGGTGGGCTGGGCTAAGCCCAGTAGCATTAACATGGTTGGCGCGACGTCGCAGAGGCGGCCGCTAGTGTCTTGCATGCTAACACTGCGGTTACCTACGTAAATAAAAGGCACATGTTCGGTAGTGTGCTGAGTATGTTTTTCTTGGTTGCCGTCAATCATCTGCTCGCAGTTACCGTGGTCGGCAGTGATTAAGCATTCTCCGTCGGCGGCTAACACTGCCTCGCTAACGCGGCGCACGCTTTCGTCTATTGCTTCGGCGGCTTTCATAGCCGCGGCAAAATTGCCAGTGTGGCCAACCATGTCGCCGTTGGCATAGTTACAAATAATGACGTCATAGCGTTTATTGGTAATGGCATCGACCAGATTGTCGGTAACTTCTGGCGCGCTCATTTCTGGCTGCAAGTCGTAGGTGGCCACGTCAGGTGAGTTAATTAAGATCCGCTGTTCACCGTTAAATAGTTCTTCGCGCCCGCCGCTAAAAAAGAAAGTCACATGAGCATATTTTTCGGTTTCAGAAATTCTTAATTGACTTAGATTTTGGCTTTCTAAATATTCGCCCAACACGTTACTTAAATGCACAGTGGGGTAGGCGATGGTTGATTTAATATTGGCAGCGTATTCGGTAATGCTGACAAAATCTGCCAATGCAGGAACGGCTTTGCGTTCAAAACCGTCAAAGCTTGGCTCAATAAAGGCGCGAGTTAATTCACGGGCGCGGTCTGAGCGGAAGTTTAAAAACAGCACCGCATCACCGTCTTTAATAATAGCGCTGTCTTGACCGTCAGCTTGGATGACGGTGGGCTCGACAAATTCGTCGTCTTCATTGCGCGCGTAGGCGTTGGCCAAAGCATCGCTAGCATTGGCAGCACTATAGGGAGCTTCGTTTAGGGTAAGCATGTCGTAGGCGCGCTGTACTCGGTTCCAGCGGTTGTCTCGGTCCATAGCGTAATAGCGACCAACTATTGTCGCGGTGCGTCCGCATTGGTGTTTAGCAAATGCTTGGTCGGCCGCTTGCAGTGACGCCAGGGCACTGCGTGGCGGGGTATCGCGGCCATCTAGAAATGCATGTAAATAGACTTTTTTGCAGCCACGTGTAGCGGCAAGCTCAATGGCCGCAATAATATGGCGCTCATGGCTGTGTACACCGCCGGGCGACATTAGGCCAAATAAATGTACCGCACTGTCGTTGGCTACAGCTTTATCTATCGCACCCGTCAATGCTGGGTTTTGGTAAAAGCCGCCATCGCTAATATCTTTGTCGATACGGGAAATGTTCTGATAAATAATGCGACCAGCACCAAGGCTCATGTGGCCAACTTCTGAATTGCCCATTTGGCCGGCGGGTAAACCGACGTCTAGCCCCGATGCGGAGACAGTGGTTTGCGGTGCATTAGCACGTAAACTGTCCCAATAAGGAGTGTTGGCATGAAAAATCGCGTTGTGTTCTGGTTCGTCGCGCTGTCCCCAGCCATCTAAAATTAGCAGAACCAGTGGTTTTTTGCGGTTTGAGCTTGTCATCGGTACTCGCATCATTGATTTGGGGTGGTTTGTTGGCAAATAAGACGCAGATTTTACCCTTTGGCGCTGTTTATGGCTATTAGGTTGGCTAAAAACTGGGCAAAAGGTTTAGCCTAGGTTGGCAGCCGTGTATACTTGCCACGCTTTTTTTGGCCACGCATATTGGTGGCTTTAGTTTTGGAGTCTTCATGGAACTGTTTTTACAATTTGTTAGCTACAACTGGTATTGGTTTGGCTTAATCGCGTTGCTAATAAGTGGCTTAATGCACTATGAGGGTAAAAAGGCGGGCCCACAAATCACCACTAACGAGCTAACTACGCTGGTGAATAAACAAGAGGGCGTGGTGTTAGACGTGCGCCCAGCGGCAGAATTTAAGACTGGCCATATAGTTGATGCGATTAATATCCCGTCGACAGTCATCGCTACCCGTAAGACAGAGCTTGAAAACAAGAAAGAGACCCCCATTATTATTGTCTGTAAAATGGGCCAACACTCTGCCACTGTAGGTAGAACCTTGCGCGCAGATGGTTTTACTCAGGTTTATCGCTTGTCGGGTGGTATTAGCGAGTGGGTAGCTTCGCAGTTGCCACTGGTTAAAAGTAAATAAATAAACGAAGAACAATAGATACTAGGTTTATCATGTCAGCAGTAATTATGTACACCACACCCTATTGCCCATATTGCATGCGCGCTAAAGACTTGTTCGATAGTAAGGGTATTGCATATGAAGATATTGATGTGGCGGCGCAGCCTCAATTAAGAAGTGAGATGATGGAGCGCAGCGGTCAGCGCACAGTTCCACAAATTTGGATTAACGAGCAACATGTAGGTGGGTTTACCGATTTATATGCTTTGGATGTGCAAGGCAAATTAGATGGTTTTCTGGCTGGACAAGTTGATTAAAACTAGAACTATAAAACTGAAATAGTAAAACCGAGGAAGTCAAAATGGCTGAAGAAACACCAACTGCAGCAGTAGCCGCAGAAGCACCAACCGATGAAAGACAATTTGCTTTGCAGCGTATATTCATCAAAGACGTTTCTTTTGAAAACCCTCGTGGCGTAGCCGCTTTTAAAGGCGAGTGGAAACCAGAAGTAAATCTAGATCTAAATATGGCTAGAAACCCAATTGACGAACGCAACTGGGAAGTTCTTTTAAGCTTAACCATTACTGTTAAAAACGCTGATGAAACAGCCTTTTTGGTTGAAGTGCACCAAGGCGGCGTATTCCTGTGTAATGGCTTAGACGAAGATCAAACTCGTCAGGTGCTAAATACAGTAGCGGCGAATATTTTGTTCCCTTATGCTCGTGAAGCGGTAGATAACTTGGTAGTTAAGGGTGGTTTTCCGCCACTGCAAGTAGCGCCAATTAACTTTGATGCTTTGTATCAGCAAGCGCTAACCCAAAAGCAAGCAAAAGAAGCTGAAGAGCAAACTCACTAATTTTTAGTGGATTTTTAAAAAAGCCGAGACTATTATCTCGGCTTTTTTGTGAGTGAAATTTCAGTTTGGTCATTAGTGAAGGTTTGGCTAAAAAGTTGCATTTCCATAAGCAGTGCCTGATGCTGTAACTGTCGAGACCAGCGGCAAAGAAAGATAAAGTTACACTATCAACAATAATAATAAGAATTTATTAGTCTAAATATTTTATAAGGTAGCTGTTATGAAAAAACTAAGTTTAGTCGATATCGGGTTTTTGGCTGGAGAGAGCCGTGATACGCCAATGCATGTGGGTGGTGTTAGCTTATATACCTTGCCCGATGGAGTGGACGAGCAAGAGTTTTTACATGGTCTTGCTGACATGCTTCGCACTGTCGATATGTTTCAGCCGCCATTTGGTGACAAGCTAAAAACTGGACCGTTGGGCTTAGCCGGTCCAACTTATTGGGAGCGTGATAGAGCAGTCGATGTTGACTATCACATTCGTCATTCTGCGCTGCCTAAACCTGGTCGTTACCGCGAGTTATTTGGTTTGGTGTCGCGCTTACACGGAACTTTGTTGGATCGAAGCCGGCCGTTGTGGGAAATGAATTTAATCGAAGGTTTGCCTAACAGGCAGTTTGCGGTATACACCAAAACTCATCATGCCGCAGTAGATGGCGCCACTTCAATTCATATTGCCCGCAGTATGCTATCTAGCGATCCTGCCGATCGTCTGAAAGATTCACCGTTGTCGTTAGCTGCAGGCGAGCGTTATCGTGCCGCCTTGAGGCGTCAGCACCCTAAAACATATAGTGAACCAGAACTGCGCAATGTTGCCGACCGATTAAAGTCGAGCTTAGACAGTAGTGCACAAATTTTTGGCGCGTTGAAGCGAACTGCCGCCGCTTGGCAAGGTAAAGAGGGGGCGTTAATGTTGCCTTTTATGGACGTGCCTCGCAGTGCGATCAACACTAAAGTAGAAGGTGCACGCCGTTTTGTTGCACAGTCATGGTCGTTTGCGCGTATCCGCGCGGTGGGCAAGGCTTTTGATGCAACCTTTAATGATGCGATAATGGCAATGTGTGCAGGTGGTTTACGCCAGTACATGCAAACGCATGCAGAGCTTCCCGAGCAGTCGTTAAAAGCCATGGTGCCGGTGTCGCTTCGCAAACCAGGCGATATGGATTCGGCCAATGCGGTGGGGTCTATCAGCGTAGATTTAGCCACTAATATCGCCGACCCAGTAAAACGGATGATTGCGATTAGAGATTCTGCTAGCGCAGGCAAAGAATTCTTCTTTGAAATGTCGTCAAATGAAGCGCAGCTTTATAGTATGTTGATGCAGGCTCCCGGCATGTTGTTAGTGCCGCTTGGATTGATGAGTAAAATGCCGCCGTTTAATACCGTTATTTCTAATGTACCGGGTATTTTGCAGCCCATGTATTGGAATGGTGCGCGCATGGAAGGCTCCTATCCCGCGTCGATTATTATGGATGGAGTGGCCGTCAATATCACGATGGTGACTTATGACAAAAATGTTGATTTTGGCATTATGGCTTGTCGGCGTTCACTGCCACAAATACAGCGCCTTATTGATTATATGGAGTTGGCGCTGGTTGAATTAGAAGAGGCCGCTGGTATTGTTACGCACATAGCAGAAGCGAAGCCGCTGTCAGGTAAAAGCGCTGCTGCGAAGAAAAAGGCAGCGCCTAAAAAGAAAGTAACGGCTAGCAAGAAGGCTGCGGTGAAAAAGAAAGTTGCCGTGAAGAAAGTTGTGGCTAAAAAACCTATGGCAAAGAAAACTGCCATTAAAAAAGCGACAGTAAAGAAAGCCATAGCCAAGAAGGTTGTAGCTAAAAAGCCGGCAGCTAAGAAAGTAGTAGCTAAAAACCCGACAGCCAAGAAAATCGTAGCCATGAAAAAATAAGCGTTATTGCAGTACTAGCTATAAGTGATTGACATGCTTCTCTGTTAGGTTGCCCGGTTTTGGGTGCACTAGCTTAGGCATTATGACTGGGATTTTTATCGGGCAGAGCTTGTTATAGGCTTATTATATTTAGATCGACAACGTCCTCATAATATACTCATATAACTATTCGCAATGGTGAAAGTAACCCACTGCCACTAGATGATGAGGTGTTTGCACTGTAATATAGTGCAAATAATAATTTATTCCGAGATGTAATAACGCCGGCGTTAAGCCTAGGAACAGCATGCTTATTAATACCAAACGCAGTTTGACTAAAGCCATAAATAAAGCACAAAGTTTTGACGAATGGAAAGGCGCCGCTGCCAACTATGATAAGCGCAATGGCTTGGATCGCTGGCGTCGCTTAGATGAAACTAGCCAATATGATTATGTGTCGATTCGCCGCCGCCTGGATACACTGCGCAGCTTAAAAGCACGTCGAGATATTCGTGGGTTACTGTTTAATCTCAATGAAGGTATTCATGGCAATCTGGGCGGTATGGGTAGCTCTGGTTTATATGGGCATGCAAAGTCTGGCACCAAGCACCTTATAGAAAACTATATTGACGAAGTTGTTAACACCTTAGAGATGTTGGCTGAAGATGAAAGCGGCGATATTACTTTTGAAGAAAAAGTCGATTTCTTTCGTCGAGCTAGCCATTGTTTTGGACGCTCTGCATTTATGATGAGTGGTTCAGGTTCGCTACTTTATTTTCATATCGGTGTAGCTAAAGCGCTAACCGAAGCAGATTTATTGCCAACTATTATTTCAGGTTCTAGCGGTGGCTCTCTAGTGGGTAGCGTTATCGCCACTCATACCGCCGCAGAACTGATTGATATATTTAAGCCAGAGTATTTTGCCAGCCGTTTACCTACAAATACTGGGCAAGATGCAATGTCTAGAATCGAGACTTTAGAATATGGCTTGGAACAGTTTATTCCAGACATGACCTTTCAGGAGGCCTTTGAGAAAACTGGCCGAGCCATTAATATATCAGTAGCGCCAGTGGAAACTCACCAAACCTCACGCTTACTTAATGCCACAACTTCACCGGCGGTACTGATACGCAGCGCGGTTAAGGCATCCTGCGCAGTGCCAGGTATTTTCCCACCGGTTACGCTACAAACTAAAGATATACATGGACATCCAATGGCCTACTTGCCGTCGCGGCAGTGGGTAGATGGCTCAGTTAGTGATGACTTGCCTGCTAAGCGCCTAGCGCGCCTGTATGGCGTTAATCACTATGTTGTTAGTCAAACTAACCCTCATGTATTGCCATTTGTTAGTGACGGCTTGCGTAAAAAATCTACGTTAGGCTTGCTAACTAACGCTACCACTCGCTCTGCCAGAGAATGGATAAATGCCTTGTCTAGCATCGCTGATAAAGTTGATACCAAAGGCCATGCTATTTCGCGTGCAACTAATATGTTGCGCTCGATAATTAATCAAGACTATGTCGGTGACATTAATATTTTGCCTGACTACAAAGTATCTAATCCGTTTGGCTTATTGTCTCAGCCTACTGAAGAGAGAATGCTTAAGCTTATTAACACTGGCGAGCGTTGTACTTGGCCTAAGCTGGAAATGATTCGCCGGCAAACAATGATAAGCCGTAAGCTAGACGAGTTGCTGGCTCAGTTTGATAGTTGATTGAATTGAGTGATGTAACAAGCCGAGCATGCCTCGGCTTTTTTATGGGTTACTTATTCTTAAGTCTAAAATCCCCTGGGCTATTGTCGGTCCATCCCTTAAATGATCGTGTAAAGGCACTTTGGTCTGAATACCCAAGTAATAGAGCTAATTCTGCTAATGACAAATTTGTGCGGGTTAAATATCGCCGGGCTAGTTGTTCGCGCACGCTGTTGAGTAATGTTTGATAAGACAAATTGTAACTGGCTAGTTTGCGTTGTACCGAGCGCACTGAACTGTTTAATTCGACGGCTACATGGGGCAGTGTGGCTTTGCCCTCAGGCAGCAGTTTGAGCAGTACTTGTTGCAAGCGATGTAAAAATGGGTCGCTTATTTTTATGGCTTTTGAAAACGCTTGCTGTTGAGCAAGGCGCATTGTTTGAAAGCCTATAGGTAACTGTTGTTGCAGTGGAGTGTGGACGCTGCTGGCGTCAAAAGTAATGCCGGGCTTGGTGGAATTAAAACTAACTGGGCAAGCGAAAAATTGTTCGATGGGTGTAATGTTGTCCGGCGCATCACCGGTGAAACTCACTGCTAGCAATGAGCAAGCCCCCGGAAAGCGATGACGAATAAATGTAACCAGCGCGCTAAATGCTACTTGGACAAATAATGCGTTGTCGTTGCCAAGGTGGTCGGGCCAAGCAAGCGTCCATTGTTTTTCACCGCAGTGTAATTGGGCAAAGTTCAGGCTGTAAAAATGTCGTTCGCACAGCATATAGGTTTCTAATGCGTCGGCGATGGTCTCGCTGTTAAGTACTAAATAACCTAAAACTCCAGCGTGTTGTATTTCTACTTCGGCCCCTATCTGTATGCCCGCGGCTTGGTTGGGAGTAAGGCTGACGGCATGCGCTAATAATTGACGCCATTGGGTTTGAGCAATAGTTTCTTGGTTGGCAATTAGGTCTAGTTTGCTGCTTAGCTCTTGGTTCTCAATGTTGTGGCGGTTCATCCAGGCGCGAATGATTTGAGCGAAGCTGCCAGATATTCTTATCATGGGCGGTGGCCGTAAGTTAGTGTGGCATACTTTGTATAAAGATTGGCATAGATTGTCAATATATAAAATATGAATAATCCTAGTATTACACTCTTATGATCACAGCGTTTAATGCGGAGTAGCAGTTTATGGGTATTCAAGTAAAGCCAACAGGACAGGCTTGTGGCGCAGAAATACGTGGTGTCGATTTAACGGCGCCGTTAGATGCAGCGACGATTAAAGAAATCAAAACAGCATGGCATGAGCACCATGTGTTGATTTTTCCTGAGCAAAAAATGAGTGATGATGATTTAGAGCGTTTTACTTATAGCTTTGGTGCGGTGGCAGAAGATCCCTTTATTCAACCCATTGCCGGGCGCGAGCATATTATTGCGGTGCAGCGTAGGGCTGACGAGACCACCAGTATTTTTGCCGACGTGTGGCATACCGATTGGAGCTTTCAGCAAAATCCGCCGATAGGAACATGTTTGTACGGCATTACTATTCCACCTATTGGTGGCAATACAGATTTTGCTAATCAAAAGTTGGCCTATGCGAATATGCCTATAGCGTTAAAAGCTAAGCTCGCGGGAAAGCTCGCAATCCATTCAGCCGCTGGCGGCTATTCGCCAGATGGTTTATACAGCGATGCCGACTCCGAAGCTGACCGCAGTATGAAAATTGTGGTGTCAGATGATGCCCGAGAAACGCAAA
>JBLHWB010000080.1:0-8995 GCA_047628915.1 Porticoccus sp.
GACGTTGCTGTCCAGCTGTCATTTATGTCCCAATTCATCGTTAGGTTGAAATAGTCATTGGTGGTTTCAGATGTGTTTGGTGCATTTTGCGAGCTGTGGTCTTCGTCGCTGTCAGTATCCAAATCCATACAACCGCTGCCGCTAGGTGCGCCGGTAACGTCAGCAGGAATTCCTGCTGCAGGGATGCCACCCAAAGAAATAAGACAAGCTAGATCGCTAAAGGAATTAAAGTTAGACCATGCACCAACATCAGAATCGTCATTGATTCTTTCTGCGGTAAAAGATAGGTCAAACTTGTCAGTAATATTAAAGGCAACAGTAGCGCCTAGTTGTAAGTAGTCTTTACCGCCAGTATCTTCGCCAATAATGTTGTTTCGCATATAGCCGTCATGCTCATCTTTATTGGCATAGAGTTTTAAGCCGCCGTTGTCAGACAATGGCGTGTTCACCACCGCTTGAATTTGACGTTTGTCCCAGCTGCCTGCACCTACTCTGATGCGTGCACCTAGTTCCCGAGTAGGGGCGGTACGAATAATGTTAACCGCACCGGCAGTAGTGTTTTTGCCAAATAAGGTGCCTTGTGGGCCACGTAATACCTCAATACGTTCCATGTCAAAGTTGTTCAACAGGCCGCCTGCGACAACCCCCAAAGAAACCCCATCGAGAATAACACCTACTGGAGTATCAACGCTTTTGTCGGTTTCTTGGAAGCTGATACCACGAATAGAAAGCGCCGCACCGTTATTACCTGGAATCTCGTCAATAGTGACGTTAGGAATAAAGCCTTGTAGATCTTGGATACTCTGCATGGTAGATCGTTGCAACTGACTGGTAATTGCTGTTACCGATACGGGTACATCTTGTAATGATTCTGCTCTTTTACGTGCGGTAACAATAACTTCTTCTAACCCTAATGACTGTTCTGCCGCTGTAGCAGTCGTTGACATCACACCTGTCATAGCGGATATACCTGCAATGGCCGCTGCGATACCTGAATATTTCATCCTCATATACTTTCTCCACCAATATATTGTTATTTTTAGTCACTGTAGTTAGTAATTTAATAAAACAGTACGTACTGTTTATATTAATCACTAAGTATTGTTTTTGTAAATAGTAAAAGCTAAGTGGGGTGGTCGGACTATACCTTTAGGTTCTTATGCCCTTAGTTCATATTTGATCGCAAAGGGTTGGTTTATTAAATGTTCGCAAATAAGATGAAGGCATGAATGAGCATCATGACTGGGATTACCTCCGAGAGGAGAGAGTGCTTAGCGCCTATTGATAATGAATAGGCTGAGCCAGCAGTAAGATAAATAACTGCTGACTAAAATTGCGATGTCTCAGCTCGGGTTGCGATCGAATTTTAGAATGCTGTCTGGGATCTCGATCCAAGGTTGGGCCGAGTCGCACCAGAAATGAATAGTTGGCTTAAGCCAAGATTTGTCATCCAGGGTGCCTGCTTTGAGCATACATAGCTCTGGCGCCGACTCTATTAGAGATATAATCGGTGAGCCACAATTATTACAAAATTGGCGACGTACTTTGCTACCGTTGTCGCCTTGATCTATATATTCGCTAAGTGTTTTGGTGTCTTCAATCTCAAATGAGCTTTTAGCCACACCAACAATAATTGAGAACGCCGTGCCACTTTGGCGTTGGCAGTTTTCACAATGACAAACGCCAGTCATTATTGGTTCACTATCAAAAGAATATTTAACTGCTCCACATAAGCAGCCGCCGTAATGTTTAGCCATATTTATCGAGCCTTCCAATGCTTTTGCATTTCAAGATATAAAAAAGAAGCAGACCAAGTAATAAGAACGAGCCCGGTCAAAGACTCAATCCCTGTCAAATATCTTAGATTACCTATGGGAACGATATCACCAAAGCCTACAGTGCTAAAAACGGTAAAGGAATAATAGACGCAATCCATTAAGCTTCCATTGAAGTTTCCCGTGAGCTCGCCCCAGTTTTCTGTGTGATGCATGAAATAGTATGCAATACCAAAAATCCAAATCTCTATAGTATGTGCTATTAGTGCACCGACGACTCCTGCAACTATCCTCACTCGGTGCTTAATTGTCATTTTTGGGATAAGCAGAGTGATACGATAGAGAAACTCGTAATGAACGATTACCACTATCGCGACAACCAAGCAGTTTAGTAAGAATACATATACCATCATTGTCGAGTGAAACCTTTACTGATTTTTGATGCTTGCTAGCTATAAAAAATTATAGATCAAAAAACTGCCGCCGTTAACTGTTTATATAATAGGTATTATGATGATTGGTAGTGTTTTTTATTTTAGCTCATGAGTTAGCTTTGGTTTAGTCCGAGTTCTGTTTGCTTCTTTTTAGTTAATCCCAATGAGACAATTCGATGAGATTCTTTCAGATAGTACTTTAATGTTTCATCGGTATTCTCAGTGCTGTCATATTGCTGTATCCACTTCAGTCCGCGGGCAGCCATATAGGGCGCTGGTCTGAAACCTGGCTGCTCACTCAATACCTGAAAATTTAATTCTGATGCCTTAAATGTATATGCAGGGCCGTCAGACTTCTGCCAGCCACCAATAGCGAATACTTTCCCTCCCACTTTCCAAACATGTGAGCCTCCCCACTGAACAACGTAGGATGTTGCAGGCAGAGTGTGACAAAAACTATTGTAGCCTTGGTAAGTCAGCGGTCGTTCCTTGATGTCTATAAGCGCTTGATGTTATCAGAGAGCTGCGTCGTGCTCGGTAATTTCTTTGGTTAGTTTATTTTCGCTAGCGCCAGGTGGCTGACTATATTTGGCGAGTTTTAAATAGGCCATTGGCACAATCGCTAGAGTAAAAAATGTTGCTACTAAAACACCAGAAAATAAGGTGATGCCAAGCACTGCGCGTGATTCAGCGCCTGCACCAAAGGCTAAAATTAGCGGCAGGGTGCCGGCAATAGTGGTAATGCTGGTCATCAAAATCGGTCGTAGACGTAAGCTGCTGGCCTCTAGTATCGCCGCTTCGACACTGCGGCCTTTGTCTCTTAGTTGATTGGCAAATTCGACAATTAAAATAGCATTTTTCGCGGCTAAGCTGATCAGCATCAACAAGGCAATTTGACTATAGATATTTAAACTTTGATTAGTGAGCCATAAGCCTAGTAAGCCACCACCAATTGCTAGTGGCACGGTTAAGGTAATAATCAGTGGGCTAATAAAACTTTCAAATTGGGCCGCAAGCACTAAAAACATCACCACAATTGCTAAGCCAAATATTAGAGAACCACTATCACCTGCATAAACAAAATCTCTAGAGCGGCCTTTGTAATCAATGGTAGCGTGGTCTGGTAATTGTTGGCGCACTAGGGCTCCTAAATAATCGAGTGCCTCACCTAAGCTATAGTCGTCGACTAAGTTTGCTTCAATAGTGATGGCGCGGGTGCGATTAAAACGGTTTAGTTCTCGTGCACTGGCGCGTTCAGATAGGCTTGCTAAATTAGCCATAGGAATTAACTTGCCGCTGGTTTCTGAGCGCACATAAATATTGTTGATGTCAGAAGGGCTGTTTTGCTGCTCGCGTCTACCCTCTATTAAAACGTCATATTCTTCGCCGTTTTCAATATAGGTTGTTACTCGTCGTGATGCTAAAACAGTTTCTAGGGTGCGGCCAATATTTTCTACTGATACGCCTAGTTCTGCTGCACGTGGGTAGTCGATGTTGATTTCAATTTGTGGATTAGCCACCTCATAGTCCGAATCTAGATCGGTAAGCTTAGGGTTTTCTGCAGCAATAGTGGCCAATAAGGTATCGCGCCATTGACCTAATTCTTCAAAACTGCCGCCGCCAACGACAAACTCCACTGGTTTACTCTGTCTGCCACCAATGCCTTGGCTCATTATTACCGCGGCTCTTATACCAGCCAAATTACTAAGCTTGCCTTTAACCTCGTTAACGATTTCATCGACTGGCCTGCGTTCATTCCACGGGCTGAGTACCACCACAACATTTGCACTATTAAAATTAGCTAAGTTACCGAAGTTGCCCGGATTGCGGACTAAAACACGCAGTGCTTCTCCGCTCTCCACTAATGGCAGCAGCCGTTGTTCAACTTCATCCATATACTTTTGCATGTATTTGAAACTAGCGCCCTCTGGACCTTTTACTATGATGAAAAAGACGCCACGATCCTCTTTTGGGGCATATTCTTGTGGCAGCGCTATAAATAATAGTCCGCCGCCGACGATGATTGCCAAATACGTTCCCATTACTAGAATAGGGCGACGTAATATTGTAGCCAGCTTTTGTTCGTAAAATGCGCGCAGAGTTTGAAAACCATTATCGATGCGCAGCATTAAGCTAGGTTTACTTTCGCCCGATTCGGCTAAGCTGGCTTTTGGCGACTTGGGTTTTAACAATAGCGCAGCTAAAACTGGCGATAGCGTCAATGCTACAAACGAGGAGAAAAATACTGCAGTGCTAAGCGTTAGTGAAAATTCTGCAAACAGCCGCCCCATATCACCTTCTAACATAATGATGGGAGCAAACACCGCAATCAGTACCGCCGTAGTTGCAATAACCGCAAAGCCAACTTCACGGCTGCCGCGATAGGCTGCCAGCATCGCTGGCTCGCCCAGTTCATCCATTCGCCGATGAATGTTTTCTAACACCACAATGGCGTCATCAACTACCAGACCAATAGCCATTACCATGGCTAATAAAGTCAGTAAGTTAACGGTAAAGCCCATCGCCCAAAGAACAATAAAGGTAGCGATTAAGGCAATTGGTACAGTAATAGCCGGTACTATAGTGGCGCGCGCACTACCCAAAAATATAAAGATTACTAACACAACTAACAGTAGTGCTATGGCTAGCGTTGTATAAACTTGGTCAATTGCGTCCTCAATAAACACCGCACTATTAAAGCTTTGATTGATTCTCATGCCAGGCGGTAAATTAGGATTGAGCAAGGCGGCAATTTTTTGTGCCCCTTTAGCAACCGCAATGGTATTAGCGGTAGATTGCTTAGTAATGCCCAGCCCCACCATGGTTTCGCCGTTACCACGAAACGATGTGCGGTGTTCAGTGGTACCTAAAATAACCGTTGCTACATCACCTAGTCGAATTCGTTTGCCGTCAGTAGAGCGCTTTAATACTAGCTCTCTGAAATCATTCGGCGCGGTAAAGACCCTCTCTACTCGAACCGAAAATTGTTGCTCTACTGATTCCACATAACCTGCTGGAAGCTCAATATTTTCTTGCCGCAAAGCTTGTTCAATATCTGTCATGGTTAAGTCATGGGCAGCTAACTTAATACGGTCTACCCAGATACGCAGTGCATAACTTTGGCCGCCACTGATGCGCACGCGGGCAATACCATTCACCACTGAAAATCGATCAACCAAATAACGCTCGGCGTAGTCGGTGAGCTGGGGTACGGTCATGCGGTCTGAACTTAAGTTTAGCCACATGATTACATTGTCATTGGAATCGACTTTTTCAATATCAGGAATGTCGGCCTCATCGGGAAGGCTGTCTAATACTCGCGATACTCGGTCACGCACATCATTGGCGGCGGCATCAATATCTCGCGATAGGTCAAATTCAATATCAATATTGGAGCGACCATCAACACTGGCTGATCTGATAAAACGAATGCCTTCAAGCCCGGCAATACGGTCTTCAATTAACTGCGTAATACGAGTTTCAACTACCGCTGCGGCAGCGCCGGGATAGTCAGTTTGAATAGACACCACCGGTGGATCAATGTCAGGGTATTCACGCAGTGGTAACCGATCAAACGCTAGTAAGCCAAAAACCAATAGTAATAGCGATAATACACTGGCAAAAACGGGGCGCCGGATGGCTGTGTCAGATAGCAGCATTAAACTGACTCGCCAGTCATAGGCGGCTTGGTTTTGGCAGCGTCAGCTGGCGAGCTGTTAATAATTTTGATCTTGCTGCCAGGTCTAATTTTTAATACGCCATGGTTAACAATTTTCTCGCCAAGCTTTAGACCGCTGGTTATTTCCACTTGGCCAGTTGCCCTGCCGCCAGTAGTCACGGTGCGACTTTCAATAATATTATTCTCACCAATAATATACACCTGAGTTACATCGCCTTGGCGCACTAGCGCTAACTCGGGGACTAACAAACTTTGGCGCTCGGCTGAGCTTATTGTTACCGTCATCAGCATACCCGGTATCAATAAGCTATCAGGGTTGGGTAGCATGGCACGTACTGTAATCGTTCTTGTAACCGGATCAATTCTGCTATCAATAGCGGTCACGATGCCTGCAAAAATTTGGCCGTCTACGGCAATGGTCTGCGCTTGTATAGGTAGCTTTGCGGAAATTTTAGATAGATAAGGCGCGGGTAAATTAATATCTAATCGCATGGCAGTGGTATCGTCCAAAGTGACAATCGAGTCTCCCGGCGTCACTAGTTCGCCAATGCTCACATTGCGTAGCCCCACCGCTCCGGAGAACGGTGCAATAATTAATCTGTCATCGAGCCGCGACTGCATAGCCAATTGACGTGAGCGAGCCGCGTCATATTGCTGCCGGCTTTGATCTAACAACTCTTCCGCTACCAATTGTTGCTGTTTCAATATTGTTAGGCGGTTAAATTGACGCTTAGCTTCGACGGCGGCTGAATCCAGCTCCTCCAGCATGGCATGTTCTTCACGGCTGGTCATTTCTACCAGCACCTTTCCTTTGGTTACTTGCTGTCCGTCATCAAAATGAATCGCGCTAATTTTCTCAGTTACGGTTACCGATAAAGTTACCGACTCCCGTGCCTTTAAAGTACCAATAGCTTCAATTGAGTCAGTAAATGGCTGGGCCGTTATCTCAAAGGCAGTTACTTCGGTCGCATTGCCAGGTTGAGCTGCAGCCACGTTAGCTGCGCACAAAATCGCCCCACATAATATTGTTCTCACTAAATTGTTGGTAGTACGGTGGAGTTGATAGCGCATAGTTGCCCTTAAATTTACCAAATTGTTGTTCGCATTTAGATTACAAATAACGACTAAAAATATCTGTCTAATATTACAGCGTTGTAGTGGTGCTAAACAAATTACAGTTGTTCTGTTATTACAATTATTGAGTAACGCGTCGATGCCAGAAAATCAGCCATATTTCAATAACTTACGAGAGCGGGGTGCATTCGGATCTGTTGCCGTGATTACTAGTTATACTTAGGCCAATAAAATAGTTTTGTGATGGTTTTTTAGGGCTCAAATCTGGCTCATCCAAACGCCAGTGGTTAGTTGGCAATCTATAGCATCTAGCAGCATATGTACCGATAAACCAATTCCTAACAGCCTTATTTTAGGCATCTTTGGCATAAAGCAAAGTGCAGCATAAAAACAGATCAGCCATAATTGATGCAAGGGATGAAAGCCGATACTACAGCGATTTGGGTCATAAATAGGGGTCGCCAATAGATGATCGGTATCTACCAGCATTGTTGCGACCATTAAAAAATAGGCGAGCTGCCAATTCTTTCTAAAAAAAAGACCAGCAAGTAAGGCTGGGGCTATAAAGTGTAAGGCAATATGAAACATGTTTAGTTACTTTAATTCTTGAGTGGGCACGCTGGGTTTAGTCTGCTGGCGTGTTAAGTTTCTTATCTTTAGAGCGCCTAACTGCCCACATAAACCACAATGGTGCTATTAAGCCTGCAATCAAAATGGTCAGTCCCAGCGATGGGCCGTTCCATAGCTCCTTAAAAATAGTTGGAGCCGTCGGACTAACAAGTGCTAGACATCGCTGATGACCTGGGCCGCGGTTAACTTAGCGCCGATTAGATAAGCAACTATGATGGAGCCAGTGACTATCGTCAGATAAATTGATACCTGCGTGCCCAGACTGTCAGACGCAGCAACCATAAGCGGAGCGGTTTGATTCGCTTGAGTAAATAATTCCATTTCCGTCATTGTTATGCCTTCATTACTACTGCCTAAAAAGCGCTTGTCCGCCTGTTGATGATTAACTATCTAACCATTATAGATAGAGTATAGAGGGTCTAGTTTCTGTTACAATACTGACTTTCGGCTGCGGCCATTTTTTAATTAAGAAGCTCCTGTGACACAAACTAATTTTTCTACTCTTGCGCTACACCCCAATTTATTAAGTAATTTAGATTCCTTGGGTTATAGCGAAATGACGCCTATTCAGGCCCAAAGCTTGCCGCTAATTTTGCAGGGTAAAGATTTACTAGGGCAGGCAAAAACCGGCAGCGGTAAAACAGCTGCCTTTGGCCTTGGCGTGCTAAACCAAATAGATATTAAAAACTACGACATCCAAGCTATGGTGTTGTGCCCAACTCGGGAGCTGGCTGACCAAGTCTGTAAGGAAATTAGACGTCTTGCCCGCGGCATACCCAATGTAAAAGTATTGTCTTTATGTGGTGGCGTATCGATTGGGCCGCAAATAGGGTCTTTGGAGCATGGCGCACATATTGTGGTAGGCACGCCAGGGCGTATTGAAGATCATTTGCGTAAGCGCACGTTAAAGTTAGATGGCCTAAAAATGTTGGTGCTTGATGAAGCCGACCGCATGTTAGATATGGGCTTTAATGAGGCCATTACTAACATCGCCAAGCAAATGCCTCGCGATCGTCAGACATTATTATTTTCGGCGACTTACCCTACTACTATTAAAAAACTAAGCCAGTCTTTTCAGCGCAATCCTGAAAGCGTGCGAATTGAAAACAAACAAGAAAGCTCAGATATAAAGCAGTTGTTTTTCGAAGTGAATAAAAAACAACGCAGCGAAGCGGTAATAGCGTTGTTAGCAAAATACCAGCCCGAGTCTGCGCTGATTTTCTGTAATACCAAGCAAAAATGTCAAGACATCTGTGACGACCTGCGCCAGCAAGGAGTTATCGCTTTGGCTCTGCATGGCGACCTAGAGCAGCGTGACCGTGATCGAGTGATGGTGCGTTTTGCCAACCGCAGTTGTTCAGTATTGGTGGCAACCGATGTGGCTGCCCGCGGGTTAGATGTGA
>JBLHWB010000081.1:0-8974 GCA_047628915.1 Porticoccus sp.
CGATGATCATTAGCGGCCCCACCTTGAGTAAAGCTATGCAAGGCACTATTAGTCACAGCAAAGCCTTTGTAAAAGATTTAGCACCTACCATTCTGGCTATCGCTGGCACCCAGCACCCTGGCGCCATTTACAAGGGCAAAAGTATTGAGCCGATAACTGGCAAAAATCTATTACCGGTAATCACCGGGGCTGTTGATACCGTTTATACCGCCAGTGACATTATCGCTTATGAGATTGGCGGCAATGCGGCGTTAATCAAAGGCGACTATAAAATCATTCTGAACCGCAGCGCGGACAATGATGATGACAACGACGGCCAATGGCATTTATACAACATTGCCCAAGACCCCGGTGAAACCAACGCCCTTGAAGCCAGCCAAACACAGGTATTTGCCGACCTACTCAGTGAATATGAACGCTATGCTAGCGAGAACGGCGTAATAGCGGTACCCAAAGATTATCACCAAACAGAACAAGCTGGCCGCAACGGAATGAAAAAACAGCTTGGCTATATAGCTGAAGATAACCGTGGAAAAATCATCGCCATACTGTTATTTATCGTTGCCATAATAGTCATACGAAGAAGAAAGAAAACACGTAAATAACTGTTCGATCAAAACTAAATTTATTGTTTGCTAATAAAATAATAGCAGACAATAAAGTCGTTATTAAAGTATCTAAATCGGCTCTTCTACTAAGGGGAGTAAGTCACTGGCAGCCAATATGCCGCTAGCAATGGCTAAATTTTCACCTTGTAGCAAATTGTATTTTTCTCTAAGCCAACCCAGGCATTTACCCTGATAAGGGAAGCTAGGCTGCGACCAGATTAGCCCGTCAATCTCGGTTTCAAAGTTTTTTCCCCAGCCTTTAATGCCTTAGCATTAGCATTAGCTAATAGTTGCGGCATATGGGTGCGCGAAACCTCTTGCAGTAAGGCTATCGTAGTGTCTGGCAACTGCTTCACATCTAGCCAGTCAGCCTCTTCTACTTCATAACCACATAAATCCTCGGCCCGCTCTGTCCACGCATACACGCGCGGTGAATGCTCTAATGTGAGCGCCATAGCGGTAGGGTCAAAATGAGTAAGGCAAGTTAGCTGACCAAAAAACCAAAATCGCTAGAGCCTGGCCCTGCCCCATCAAAAATGCAGGCGACTGAAAATGCTTTTCCAGCAACCCCAGCAACCCCAGCAACCGAACATAACTACTTTCTATTAGTGGCCCGTAACCTCATTAGAGCCAACCACATAAAGTCTGCTAGTTTGCAGCGCTGAAAAATGGTCTTTCATCTGTTTAGCACAGTCTGGCGTTAACTCAGTAGAGCCCATTAGGGGTAATAGCGTGCCGGGTTTATCAATATCGGCCTCAAACGCCCAGCGAAAATGAAACATACAGCGGGTCAGCCATTCGTCCGCATAATCTTCCAATATATAATTAATCAAATTCAATACGGGCTCACTGGAATGCACGCTACGACCAGAAAAATCCGCATCAAGCTGTTCTAAAATCGGCGTGGTGTCAGTCACTGCCTGCACGTTTTCATCACTGTCTTGGGTATAAAACGTTGGCAACAATGAAGGCTTAGCTACCGGCAAACTTGCCGCATCAACATGCCCGCTTTCGGTCATAACTCCTGGCTGGCCGATAATAAACCGATAAGGTATACATCTATACCGCAGTACGCCTAACGCTTTACACGTCTAAGGGCTAGCATGGCCACCCTGAAGCATAACGGGGGAGGAAAATTTATTCATTTTTAATACCTGCATAATTAACTACCAATAAAATCAATTAGACCTACGTTAATACGCCGACACGCCACCATCTATTAAAATAGCTTGGCCATTCATATAAAAGTTAGCGGGTGAACAGAGCAATACCATTGTATTAACAATTTCTTGTGGTTCTCCAATGCGTCTCATGGGGCTGCGCCTGGTAATAGCATCGCCCACACTTTGATCCATCCCCTCGCCTTGCTCTAACAATGGCAACCCATTTTTTTGTGGTGCTCTATGACCGATCACAGTCAAATTAACGCGCAGGCATGCCTTTTATCATGGTTAGAAACTCAAGCTTTGTGCCTGCACGCCTCTTCTCAGACAAGGTCTGATAATCTGCATCGGCATACCAGTCTTTGGCAGCTTGCTCTGAAGGAAAACTAAACATAATCATTCGTCCTTCGCGGGGCGCCTCACCTTCAAAAGTTTCGGCGCTATCATCAAATGCTAGAAACGTACCACCGTATTTTTTAAGCATCCCAAAAAAGCCTTTCTCATATTCACGATAAGGGCCTGCATCGGTAATTTTTAAATTCACCACCATATAAACTGGAACATCTGACATTATTAACTCTCCTTTAAATTGTTGTTAACCAGTTGGCAACCGCTTGTCCGATTTCTACTGGTGAATCTTCTTGAATGAAATGACTACCTTTAACCGTGACTTCTGTTTGATTCGGCCAACTACGACAAAAGTCTCTGGCCTTACCGACTAATATTGAGCCTGGCTCTGCATTAATAAAAAGTTTAGCTAAGGTTTGGTTATTGGCCAGCCATTGACCGTAACCATTCACTAAATCAACTATATGCGCAGGTTCGCCATTTATAGGTATTTGGCGCGGCCAGTTTAACGTTGGCTGCCTGTTCTCTGGAGAATCAAAGGGTGCTCTATAGTGAGCCATTTCTTCTTCTCCCAACTCGCGTAACACCGAACTGGGTAAAACCGCCTCGATAAACATATTACGATTTAAAATAAGATCTTCGCCCTTCTCGCTTCTAAAGCCTTGAAAAATACCGCGTGCGCCTTCGGGCCAATCTTCCCAGTTTAGCGGGCAGGTTATTCCTTCCATGTAGGCAATCCCACGAATATCTTCAGGGTGTTGTTGCGCCCAATAGAAACCAAGCGCACTACCCCAATCATGGATAACTAAAGTGACATTTTTATTCGCGCCAATAGCTTGCAGCAGACCATCTAAGTAATTGTAAGCGGCCTCAAATGTATATCTGCTCTCGCCATCGCTTGCCGGCAATTTATCTGAATCACCTTGACCAATAAGATCAGGTGCAATAACACGACCAGATGCAGCTAACTCAGGAATAACATTACGCCATAAATACGACGATGTTGGGTTTCCATGTAACAGTACAATTGGATCTCCTTCACCCACCTCAACATAAGCAATATTACGACCATTAACTTCGGCTATTTTTTTTGGGTAAGGCATTGTTGCAGAAATCATATTTTCGCCATTTTTATTCACCACTAAGCAGCCAAGCCAAGTACGGCAGTGGTCGTTGTTAAAATATTTTGTAAATCTTTTTTTGAAATATCTTTACGGCTGGACACGCGTAAACCTTGATTTATAGTCATCACAAACTGCGCTAACTCTTTAGCTGTTTGCTGACTTGAGAAAGTGCCAAATTCAAGTGCGCGTTCAAAACACACCTCAAATGCTCGTTCGATCTCATCTAATTTTTGCGATGCCAATATACTTAAACCTTGATCAACATCAGCTAGCTCTAATACCGTATTTACCATCATGCAGCCACGACGCATACGCCGCTCAGGCACAGAAAATAAAGTATGTTCGAAAAAATTTTTAATGGCATTGCCAGGATTTTTGTCATCTTCTACTGACAAAAGCACCGAGTTGGTACGTTGCGAAAATAATGTCAGAGCCTCTATGTATACGCTCCGCTTGTCGGTAAACGCCGCATAAAAGCTACTGCGACTAATCGCCATTGCTTCCAGCAATTGACGTAACGACGTTGCGTTATAGCCTTGCCGCCAAAATAATAGCATCGCGCTTTCTAATGCTTTGTTTCTGTCAAATTCGATTAATCTTGCCATGACAGAAATTATGTACCAATCGGTACACAATTGTCAACAATGCTTAGAGCTATCACACAGGGAGATAAAACTATCCTGTTTAGCTAATACACTTTCAATCGCTCTAATTAGCTAACAGCTACAAAAGGCTTGCCTTATTGCCTTTGTTTTTAATGTGACGAATGCGAGCATCAGCGATGCCGTCTTTTACAACTGGCGGGGTAAAGCCGTCGAATAAATCACTATGGTAAATTCCGTCTGCCATTAGTGCCGGCTGTACCTTATTTGTTATAAGAATATTATCGACAAAACTTTTGTTGTCGTCTGATAGTGCAGCATAGCGCCTTTGAACTTGCTCGAACGACCATGCACGATAATGATGGGTACTAAAAGTGGCGGTGACTCCATACACCACTGCTTCAAAGGTTTTGTCTTTGGCTTTACTTGCCAACGCACAGGCTTTAGCAAAGGGCACATATGTTTTTGCGGTAAATGCTAATAGTTTGTTAAGGCTTGCTGGCACACCGTCGTCAAGCTTAATCCATTCGCCAAATTCTGTTTGCCCCACGCAACCTCTGCTATCGCCAAAATCTCTCATGGTATGTAGCCACTGGCAGGTTCTTGGGCCATTCACTTCCATTGTTGTTTTCGAATTTGGGTCACTATAAAGATGTACATACAAGCTGCCGTATAAGGCAAAGTCGGCTAATGACGGTTTAAAGCCTAACAGGAATTGATTATCGATAAAGTGCTCTTCAAGAATAGCGAATAAATCAAGTATTTGTTCATCCATATTGGCTCGCACATCACTGTGCAGACCAAGGTGTTTATCAAAATTGGGTTGGCGCGCAGCCATCATTGCCGCAACATCTTTAAAGGCAAGATCAAACTTAGCGTAGCAAATATCTCTGGCAATACGGTGGCTTACCGTTAGCTTATTCTGTTCATTACCCCAGCGCGTATGCATATGAATGCGCGGCATATACTCATCGGCAAAGTCTTCTAACAGCCACATTAACAATGCCAAGCGCTCATCATCTGGTATTACCGCCTTATCAGTAAAGCGTTGTTCAAACCATTCAATGATAGGGGTTGAGTCTTGCAGCACTTCCTCATCAGGGGTAAGCACCACCGGCACAATTGATTGGCCTACCAGCTTAGGGATAAGCTGCATACTGGCGTCAAGATTGGCATGTATAGCTTTAAAGGGAATACCTTTGTAGTTCATATATGACATAAGCTTATATGAAAACGGGGACGCTTCATTTTGCCAAATACGAAAATGACTTTCTTGCCCGGACTTTAATTGCTGACTGTCATTATGCGTATTCTGCTCACGTTGCTGATTAGCGCCGATTGATAAACTCATTGATGAAATTCCTAAATCATTATTAGCTAAGAATTGCAGGCCCTTGAAAGGAATGCCCGCTAGCAAAAAAACATACCCGCGCCGGAAACGGCACTTCTACAAATAAGTCTTCTTTTAAGGTGATTTCACGCACTGACCAACCTTTAGGCAACACTCTCTCAGCTTGTTGAGTAAAACCTGACAGGCCTGAAACTTCGGTAATTTGAGGGACATAATCTAAGCCATCACTCATCGTTAAAATTTCAAGCGTGCGCCCCTTGGCAAACATAACGCTGTGATGTTTATGCACATTGAGCAGTAACACCTTATCTCTCTCTAAATTAACGCTAGAGTCATGCTCACCTGGAATAGCCACTTGCGAAAAAGTTCGCTCTTGAACAACCATAGTTTCTAGCGGTCCATTTTGATTTGCTTGTGGTGGTTGACGAAAAAAAGCCGCGTCATGGCTTGTCCGCCCTATTCCACTTTTAATAAACCCTTCCGGTGGCTCTAAGGCTTCATATTCTTCTGGAGTGAAAGCTTGCTGGCACAACCAAATTTTGGCTGTACTCAAGTCCATGATTTCCCCGTAGAACGCTAGGCCGTCCAAGGTCCAGTTCTGTTTCCACTCACTCACACCCATACCCGATAGTGCACGCTCAACGATAGTAGTCATCAAATACTCCTGATTATGGATTTGCTAAAATATTGTTATACGTTTGCCACGTTTGGCAGGTATCTTTTGATCGTCTGGTAACTGGCAAATTCGGTCCATATGGGTAGTACTGCCATCGATATATTCCCACACCAATTGCTCACCTTGCATATAGCGCTTAACGACCACCGGCCCAGCGCCAAAGGCATTAAAGTTAAGCACTTTGTTATCCCAGGTCATACTGGCCGATGTTCTGCCGCAATACTCTTTGTTGCCTGCAATAAACAACACCGAACCTTCGGTATCATTTGAATTTAAACCAATCGTGTCAACATTGGCATTTGGCCCACCGTCGTGAATAATACCGGCGCTAGTAACAACAACTCGCGAGCCGCATTGTTCTACCCGCTCTATATGCCCTTTATGGCCGCCTTTAACGCCTATCCATAAGCCTCTTATGTCATCTGCCGCTTCAGGTAGTGCCTCGGTGCAACCGGCAAGAACCGGTAATGGGAAATGATCATAGCCACAACCGGGTGTATTACCTTTGGGGATGTCCACGGCAGCTTTACCGCTACCACCTAATATGGCCAATTCACAGTAATTGATCGTGCTGCCATCGCCTGCCAGAGTGGCTGAATCGGTCATTAGTGGTGGGCGAGCTGAAAAATACAATTGCCAAAATGCCAGTAAGAACAACACCAATATTGCTACAGGAATTCTAATTAACCACTTTTTCATTGTGCTGCTCTCTTATGCTTGTTGTAAGCTAACAAACGTCTAAAAATGGAATAATTTCTGCCACCAACTCGCAGGGTTTGTCTTCCTGAATAAAATGACCGCCACCTTTGATAATTTTATGATTTTGACCTGCAGTTCCAGGAATATCTTTGAAAAACTTTTTTTGCCCGCCTTTAGTTACTGGATCGCTGTCACCAAAAAGTGTTAGCACAGGCTTTTCAAATTGTTTTAGCTTTTGCCAAGCGGCTTTGTTTTGGGGCACGCCGGTGTTGTCAGGAAATATTGAAATTAGCTGGGGAAAACTGAGAATACCGGCTTGATATTTTCGCTGTGGGAATGGCGCTTTTTTGTAGGCAGCATATTCCTCCTCAGTAAATTCCGGCCGTTGAACTGATCCTTTAAAAGCGTAAGACCAAGGAAAGTTCGGCATCCACTTCATGATTTTCAACCACCAATATAGAAATTTATTGCCACCATCGCCCAAGGGGATACCTGTATTAGCGGCAATAAGTCGATCAAAGCGTTCAGGATTATCGGCCACTAAATTAAGCCCAATTGTTCCGCCCCAATCTTGGCAAAACAGTGTGATATTTTTTAAGTCATTGGCGATAAGCCATTTTTGCATCCAGTCAATATGTCGCGCCAGGGTGTAATAGCTTCGCTTTGCTGGCTTATCGCTACGACCAAGCCCCACTAAATCTACTGCAATAACTCGCCTGCCCGACTTCAACAAACCCGGAATCATATGGCGATATATATAGCTCCAACTAGGGTTACCGTGCATTAGTAAAATTGGCTCGGCATCTATCGGGCCTTCGTCAATGCTATGAATTCTTATCTCGGTGCCATCATCATCTTTAATAGTGGTGTAATGGGGCTCAAAATTGTAATCGGGTAAATTTTCAAAACAGCGGTCGGGGGTGCGTAATACTTTCATCATAAGAGGTCCTTTTAGACAAGTTTAATCATTAACTTGCCATGGTTTTTACCTTGGTAAATCATATCAACCGCTTGTGAGAAACAATCGATTCCTTGGAGAATATGCTCTCGGAATTTTATTTTTCCCTCAGTTTCCCAAGTAAGTAAATCGACCACCGCTTCTTTAGTGCGATGCATATAGTCGCGCATGGTAAAACCCTGCATCACCATACTTTGGGCTATCAACTGCATATAATTTGCTGGACCAACTTGTTTGTCCATATCGCCGTATTGTGAAATCGCGCCGCAAAGTACTATTCGCCCCAGACGATTCATTAGCATTAATACCGCGTCCAATGTTTCACCGCCTACCGCGTCAAAATAAACATCAATGCCATTTGGGGATGCTTGCTCTAACTGCTGGGCTATATTGCCTTGCTTGTAATCAACTACCGCATCAAGTTTTAACTCATCACGAAGATAGCCGTATTTTTCCGGGCCGCCAGCAATACCAACAACACGACACCCTTTTAACTTTGCAATTTGGCAAACCACATGGCCGACAGCCCCTGCGGCAGAAGAAACAACAACGGTGTCGCCCTGTTGAGATTTACCAATATCTAACAAGCCAAAATAGCCAGTGAAGCCCGGCATGCCTAAGCCACCCATAAAACGGCTAAGTGGTGCAATGTTTGGATCCATTTTTCTTAAGCTTTTACTATGGCAAGTAGCATGGGTCTGAATGCCGGTGAAGCAGGTGCAACAATCTCCCACTTGATAATAATCAGAGCGGGACTCGATAACCTCAGCCACGCCAAAACCACGCATTACTTCACCAATTGCTACTGGCGCTATATAACTCTTCTTGGTTGATGTCCAACCCTTCATTGCTGGGTCAACAGATAGGTAATGGAGTTTTACCGAAATCTCACCGTCTTCAGGTGCTTTAATCGCATCACTAGTAAATTGCCAAGTGTCTGCGGTGGGAAGATTTTCTGGGCGTTGCGCTAGGCGCACCTGGCTAATTGACTCACTCATAATCTCTTGCGTCCTTAACCCTTAAGGAAGCATTATTATATATTGTCACTATTTGTGTCAATATATAACGTTATGTCAATTAACGCACTTTTTTAGCCACTAAGGTAATCACTGTGGCGATAAAAAATAGTAACAAAGCAAACAATAAGCGCACCGAAAAGAGGTTAATTACCGGCTGTGCTGGAAACACATGGGTTTGCTCCATCGACGCAGACTTGTGTGTAGCTAAGCCACTATCTGCCATGCCTACAATCATGTCTAACATGTCTTTAACACTACGGTAGCGCACAATAGCGACATCATCCCAATCGCGCCAATCCTCGTCGATAAGAAACGCACCGATAGTATTTGCCTTAAGAACAGGCAAGCTACCGCGTAGTAATAATTCCTTTATCACACCGTCTGAATAACGAGCATCAGCGGCTAGAGCATCCAAGTCATCTGCCC
>JBLHWB010000082.1:0-8937 GCA_047628915.1 Porticoccus sp.
CGGCCAATCTCTTTGTGTTATTAATCATTCCGCTAATGGCTCGAACTACTTTATTAGCGGCATTTATCTATGCGCCGTATGCAAACCCTGAAGGTATTGGGGCGCAGGTTGCACCATACTTATCGCAGAAGCTGGTAGGAGTTTGGTTGATCTTGTCGGCAGCAGTTACGATGTTTTTTTTACCCTTGGGTGCGGCACTAATGCTGCTATTAGTTACTGTTGTAGTGTTCTGGTTATGGCGCGCTGAATGTATTAATCGACTGCAAGGTGTTACCGGTGATTGCATGGGCGCTTTGGTCGAAGTACAGGAAGTATGCATGCTTCTGACAGTGGCCTTGCTGTTAACTGAGGGAATTTAATGAAGTATATTAGTAACACCTTGTTGATTGTTTGCTACCTTTTTTTTAGCCAAATTGTAAGTGCAGCGATTACCTTAGTTGACAATACCGGTAGTGAAATTGTTTTAGTAAAACCTGCTCAACGCATTGTAAGCCTGGCTCCGCATATCACCGAATTGGTTTTTGATATTGGTGCTGGCGACAAGCTAGTTGGAGTTGTGTCACATAGTGACTTTCCGCCAGCGGCTTTGGATTTACCACAGGTTGGCTCTTATAAAAAAGTGAGCTATGAAATCATTGCAGCATTGAAACCTGACCTTATTTTGGCATTTGGTAGTGGCAATGGCTGGGAAATGATTAACCATTTGCGGGCCTTAGGGTTTTCAGTTTATGTCGATGAGCCAAAAACTATTACTGATATTGCAACAACGGTAAAAAACTTTGGCGTACTAACAGGCACCGAGGCAATCGCCACTAGCAAAGCTCAGCAGTTTTCGAAACACGCGAAGGCTTTAACTGAAAAGTACAAAGATATGAATAAAGTCGATGTGTTTTATCAGGTTTGGGATGATCCGTTGTTTACCATTAATGACACTCATCTCATCTCTGATGTGATTCGCCTATGCGGGGGTAACAATATTTTTAGTGATGCTATACCGCTAGTACCTAAAATCAGTGTAGAAATGGTGGTTAGACGTAACCCTGAAGTGATAATCGCTAGTGGCATGGGGGAAGAACGGCCGGAATGGTTAGATGATTGGCGTCAATGGAAATCAGTTAATGCAGTCAAAAACGACCAACTATATTTCATTCATCCAGATCTATTACAGCGCCATACTCTAAGAGTTTTGTCTGGGGCAGAAAAAATGTGTGCCTTTGTAGATCAAGCCAGAGCTGTGAATTGATGACAAAAATCACTGAGCAGGAGAAACAAGGCTTTAACCGCGTTTTATATAATCGGCGAGATATAAGATCTCATTTTTTACCAGACTCTATTGATGAAAATGTGTTGTTTGATATTCTGACCGCTGCGCATCATGCGCCATCAGTTGGCTTTTCTCAGCCTTGGAATTTTATTGTTATTAAAGACAGTGCGATAAAACAGCAGGTTCATCAGGCATTTTCTGAAGCGAACCTTGAAGCAGAGCAAATGTTTAGTGGCGAGCGTAAAGATTTATATCGGTCACTAAAACTGCAAGGAATTTTAGACGCGCCAATTAATATTTGTATTACCTGTGATCGCAGTCGTGGCGGTGAAGTGGTTTTAGGTAAAACCCATCAACCGGATATGGACTTGTATAGTACGGTCTGTGCGGTTCAAAATTTGTGGCTTGCAGCGCGAGCTGAAAATATTGGTGTGGGTTGGGTCTCTATTATTGAGTGCGATACCTTAAGTGGTATTTTGAAACTGCCTGATCAGGTTGTTCCGGTTGCATATCTTTGCGTAGGCCATGTCAGTAGCTTTCCTGAGATTCCTGAACTGGAAACCAAACAGTGGGAAGTGCGCGAACAATTAAAGAAGCTTATTTATATCGATGAATGGGGCAGTGGAGGTGCCTAATTGGCCGTCTACATATTGGAGTATGAGTGAATAAAACCAAGTTTAGTCCATCTACCGCTGCAGCCATCGTTATAGCCAATATGATCGGCACGGGTGTGTTCACTAGCCTTGGTTTTCAGCTAATCGATATCAAATCAGGCTTTGTCATTTTACTGCTGTGGATATTAGGTGGTGTTATCGCTATTAGCGGCGCGCTTTGTTACGCCGAGCTAGGGGCAAGGTTGCCAAGGTCAGGCGGTGAATATAATTTTCTTAGCCAAATTTATCATCCGATGGCTGGGTTTATTTCTGGCTGCGTGTCGGCCACCGTCGGTTTTGCTGCACCTACTGCATTGGCGGCTATAACATTTGGTGTTTATCTCTCTTCGGTGTTTCCTCAATTATCACCGTTGTGGCTGGCAACAGCGCTGGTTGTCGTAATGACCTTGGTACACGCCACTAGCCATCGTAATAGCGGTAATATGCAGACCTTTTTTACCATTGCTAAAATCGCTTTGGTTATCGGTTTTTCTATCGCCGCTCTGTACGCTGTAGATAGCTATCAGTCAGTTAGATTTACGCCAGACGCTGCCGATATTGAATTAATTACCAGTGGCAGCTTTGCCGTTGCGCTTATTTATGTGGGCTATGCCTACAGCGGCTGGAATGCAGCAACTTATCTAACGGGTGAGCTAGAAAATCCTGCTAAGACCTTACCTCTAGTGTTAGCCGTTGGCACTGGCGTGGTGATGCTGTCTTATGTACTGCTTAACACTGTGTTTTTACTAGTGGCCCCTATAGATGCCATGGAAGGAAAGTTGGAGATTGGCTATGTGGCGGCAACCTACGCCTTTGGTGGTATTGGCGCTTCAATAATGGGTGTCACTTTAGCGCTGTTACTGGTGTCTACGGTAAGTGCGATGATTATTGCCGCGCCGAGAGTATTGCAAGTGGTTGGTGAGGATTTCACAGCGTTTCGTTTTTTAGGCAAGCTTAATAAAAGTGGGGTGCCTGCCACTGCGGTTTATTTACAAGGCGGTATTACCTTGCTGTTTCTGTGGACGGCTTCGTTTGAAAGTATTTTGATATTTTCAGGTGCAACCATGGCGCTAAATACATTGTTTGCAGTAATAGGTGTATTTATTCTCAGGCATAGAGATACTGACGGCGAGAATGAATCAGTATCGATTTTTCGTGTCCCGTTTTACCCACTGCCGCCGTTACTATTTGTGTCCTTAACGGGCGCTACATTAATTTACTTAACAATTGAACGGCCTGTAGAAATTATGTTTAGTTTTGTTGTTATTGGTGCTGGTGCAATAGCGTATCTGTTGTCTAAGCGCTTTGAGCGCTGAGCTATGTAAAATGGCATTATAGCGGTAGTTAGCATTTAGTGAGGAATGGTTACTCGCACTGAAGCTGAGAATATATATAGAGATAAAAACCTATGACTAGTTGGGTTGAATTCCGATAGTCTACGATCTAGTCAAATTATCTTGTCTATCTGCTTGATCGATATATGGTTTCCTGAGATGCTAGTAACATAATATATAACATTTGTTGATAAAACATGGTTGGGGTGAAAATGAGTCAGAAATTACTGTGCGCTATCGGTATCTTTCTATTACTAGCTAGCATTGGCAAAGTAAATTCTGTGGAGCGTTTATCTGCTGCAGAGCTTGTCTCTCACTGTGAGTTTTTCCCCGAGCAAGCTGCAAGTGTCGACGGACAGTTTTGTATACGTTATATACAGGGTTTTATTGATGGTGCCGTGGCAACAGATGAACGTGTGTTACTTAATGTCGAAGCAGAATTAGATAAAACTGAAACTTACGTAGAAAGAGCCGCTCGTGTTCGTGGGGTAAGTTTGCCTGATCGTGCTGCGCAGTACGCCGAGCTTTGTCTTGGTGAGCCGGAGTCATTGCAACAAGTAGTTGGCCACGTGGTTGATGATCTTAAAGCAAGCAGTTTGGCCGCAGACGCAATGGCTCGAGCAGTTGTCTATGCCTCACTACGCAAAAACTATCCCTGCGAGTCGAGCTCTTAAAGCTCTTGCAAGAGAGCTCTAACTAGAGAATTTTATGGCGATCACTAAATCCAGTTATTTACGAAGAGTGACAGTGTTGTCGATAATATTGGTTGTTGCCTGGCTATTGTGGTCGGGTCTTTATAAGCCGCTGTTATTAAGTTTAGGCGCGGGTTCCTGTCTGCTGTCATTATATCTTGCGCATCGCATGGGGGCGCTGGACAGGTCTGTGTATTGTTGGCATGTTGTACCCCGATTGCCGGGCTATTGGTTATGGCTATTGAAGGAGATTGCCGTATCTAGTTATGAGGTTTCGGTGATTATATTAAAGCGAGATTTACCTAGTAGTCCTATTAAAATTGAATTTGACTCCATCGCCGATGACCCAGTAGGTCAGGCCATTTTAGGTAATTCAATTAGCTTAACCCCGGGGTCGGTGACACTGGATATTCATGAAGGCAAGTTAACGGTCCATTGCTTTACTCAAGCAGGCGCTGACGCTTTGCTAGAGGGCGAAATGAATCGCCGCGTTGCTGCGCTAACCAAGGCTTGAGCATATGTATTATGTTGCATCTATAGCAATTCTTATCACTATGGCGTTAGCTCTAACTCGTGCGTTGCTAGGCCCCAGTGTTTATGATCGAGTATTGGCGGTGAATATGCTGGGTACCAAAATAGTTTTACTGCTATCAGTTATGGCATTTCTAATTGGTCGCCCTGACTTTCTAGACTTGGCGCTTGCCTATGCCCTTATTAACTTTATCGGGGTGTTGGCCGTACTTAACTTTTTTCAAAATGCTGCAGCGCGCAGTACAGTTAATAAATCGTCGGGAAACTAGCATAATGGCATTGATTGTTGATTTATTAAGTTGGTGTTTATTGTCTGTGGGGGCGATTTTTATTCTTATCGGTGGTGTTGGCGTTGTTCGATTACCTGAGTTTTACACCCGTATGCACGCGGCAAGTTTGACCGATTCCATCGGTACGATACTGATACTTGTTGGCATTATTCTGCAAGCCGGTGTTTCGTTGGCAGCGTTTAAACTCATGGCAATATTAGCCTTCATGTTACTCACCGGTCCAACTGCTACTTATGCGTTAGCAAATGCAGCGTTGATGTCGGGCTTTAAACCTGACGATGCTATGCCAACCAATGAGGAAGATTAAACAATGGTTCTTTTGTTTAGTGCATTCCTGCTTACATTATTGGTGATTACTGCAATCGCAATTATTCGCACCACAGATCTCTTTGCGGCGGTTATGCTTAGCGGTATTTTCAGTCTATTAATGGCAGCGATATTTTTCACGCTTGATGCCGCTGATGTTGCGCTAACTGAAGCCGCGGTTGGCGCTGGTATATCGACAGTGTTGTTTTTAAGTGCCTTGGCACTTACCGAGCAACACGAGAGATCTATAAAACCAAGTCGTTGGTTAGCAGTGCCCGTGTTGGTGGCAACTGCGTTAATTATTTATGCCACTTTTGATAAACCTAGGTTAGGTGACCCTGATGCGCCAGTTCATCAACATGTTGCGCCTTGGTATTTAGAGAAAACCCCAGAGTTAATCGACATTCCTAATGTGGTTACCGCCGTGCTAGGTAGCTTTCGTGGTTATGACACACTGGGCGAAGTATTTGTAGTGTTGACTGCTGCCATTGGCGTGATGATATTGCTGGGTACTAGGTATAGCAGCGCGGCAAGTCCGGTGCAGCCAGCGTCGAGTTCAGACAGTTTGCGTCATCATCTTATTCCGCGGGTGATAGGGCGATTAATGATTCCCTTTATCGTATTGTTTGGGCTTTATGTGCAGTTTCATGGTGATTATGGGCCCGGCGGCGGTTTTCAGGCTGGTGCATTAGTGGCGGCGGCGATTATTTTATACGCCTTGCTAGAAGGTGAGGGGCCAGCGCTGACGGTAGTTCCGTTATCGGCTATTACCGCAATGATGGCGGGCGGGGCGATACTCTACACCTTGGTTGGTTTGGCTGGCATTGTGATGGGCGGCAATTTTCTCGATTATTCGGTATTACTCAGTGACCCTATTGCAGGTCAGCATCTAGGTATTTTACTCATCGAACTAGGCGTAGGTGTTACTGTATGTGGTTGTATGTTGTCTATTTTTCATGCGTTTGCAGCAAGGGATAATCAGTAATGGAGTGGCTAGGTTTATATAATTACTGGGTATTTGCCATTGTATTAATGCTTGGCTTTTATACGGTTATCGCCAAGGGTAACCTCATTAAAAAATTGCTGGGGCTGTCTATTTTTCAATCAGCAGTGTTTCTCCTTTATATCTCTATGGACAAAGTGGAAGGCGGCACTGCACCCATTATTCAAGCAGGGGTGAGCGACCAAATATTTTCCAACCCACTACCTCAAGTATTGATTCTTACTGCGATAGTCGTTGGCATTTCAACAACGGCATTAGGTTTAGCGATTGTGGTAAGAATAAAGGAAACATACGACAGCATTGAAGAGCATGAAATTCAGGCTAAGGATGGTCATCGATGAGCATTGCTTCACACTGGCCTGCCTTACAGGTCGTGGTGCCTATGCTAGCGGCACCAATGGTAATGTTACTGCGGGGCACAATGCTACCTTGGCTTACTGCGTTGGTGACCAGTTTTATGGCCTTTGCCATCGCTATTTTTATGGCAGGCATGGTTTTACAGGGACAAGTTATTGTTTATGAAATGGGCTCTTGGCCTGCTCCAGTCGGTATTGAGCTTCGTATAGATGGGCTGAGTGCGTTGTTGTTACTAATTGTCACTGGCGCCTCTAGCATAACTTTAGTAGCCGCCAGACATAGCCTTACGGCTGAGTTAGAACCCGAGCGTCATATGTTGTTTTATGCAGCATGGTTGCTAGCACTAGCTGGCATGCTGGGCATTTTGGTTGCTGGCGACGCTTTTAATATCTTTGTCTTTATGGAGATCGCCGCACTTGCCAGTTATGTCTTGATTTCTGCCGGTTCGAATCGGCGAGCGCTACCGGCGGTATTTAAATATTTGATAATGGGTACTGTCGGGGCAACTTTTTACCTTATAGGCGTAGGCCTTGTTTACATGATGACTGGCACGCTAAATTTAGCTGACTTGGGAATCCGCCTAGCCGATGTAACCGAGTTAAAACCGATATTGGTTGCAGCGGGGTTCATCACTGTTGGTCTGGCGCTTAAAGCGGGTTTATTTCCATTACATGCTTGGTTGCCAAATAGTTATACCTACGCTCCGCATATTGCTACGGCATTTTTAGCGGCTTGCTCAACCAAAATTGCTTTGTATGTATTGCTGCGTTTCGACTTTGTTGTTTTTCAGCCTAATCTGATTGGGCATGATATACAGTTCGCTGGTTTTTTTATGCCATTAGCACTGGTGGCAATTTTAATCGCTTCTGGCGTTGCATTGTTTGAAAGCCATCTGAAGCGCTTGCTAGCTTATTCGTCTATAGCCCAGCTAGGCTATATCTGGCTGGGCGCTAGTTTTGTGACCACCGCGGGGCTGACGGCAAGTGTTTTACACATGTTTAATCACGCATTGGCCAAAGGCTCTTTGTTTCTGGCGGTAGCATGTTTAGGGCTGCGTTTTGCCAGTTTGAATTTGCACGATTTGAAAGGTGCTGCACGGTCGATGCCGTGGACAATGGGCGCTTTTGTAGTGGCTGGTATGAGTTTAGTTGGTGTGCCGGGCACGGCGGGGTTTATTAGTAAGTGGTATTTGATTTCGGCGGCGCTGGCAGAAGGCTCTTCTGGTATAGCTATTGTTGCGGTTATTTTAATTAGCTCGCTAATGGCGGTTGCCTATCTGTGGCGCGTTGTGGAGGCTGCATATTTCGGTGAGGCCGCTACTTTATCAACTGGTGAGGCAGAAAAAATTGACGAAGCACCACTGCTATTGTTGGTAACAGTGTGGGTAGCAGCGTTAGCCAATATCTATTTTGGTCTTGATCCTTCTGTGCCATTGGCATTAGCGGAACAAGCGGCCGCGGCTTTATTGGAAAATTTACAATGATTATGCAAGCGCAGCTGCTATGGATAATAGGGGTGCCACTGCTCGCAGCGGTGGGTATCGGCCTAGTTGGTCAACGTCATCAGAATATTCGTGAAGCGATTACGCTTATCGCCGGGATTATCCTTGCGGTATTAGTTTGGAGTCTAATGCCAGAGGTATTAGCTGGTGAAAGGCCGAATGCTCATCTGGTAAGTATGCTGCCAGGGATTTCTCTAGAATTTAAAATTGAACCTCTGGGAATGCTATTTGCAGCGCTGGCATCATTGTTGTGGATCGTCAATTCGATTTACTCTATTGGCTATATGCGTGGCAATAAAGAGCATCACCAAACCCGCTTCTATATTTGCTTTGCCGTTGCCATTGCTGGTGCAATGGGTGTTGCGATGGCGGAAAACTTGCTTACACTATTTGTGTTCTATGAAGTACTGACGCTTTCTACTTATCCTTTGGTTTCTCATAAAGGCGATGCCAAGTCAGTTGCCTCAGCGAGGGTTTATCTGGGGATTCTACTGGCCACGTCAATGGGGCTGTTCCTGCCTGCCATTATTTGGACGTATTCGGTAACCGGCACATTGGCATTTACGCCTGGAGGTATCCTCGCTGGAAATATCGCTGGTCCTGCTGTGGGGCTATTACTTGCGCTATTTGTCTTTGGTACCGGCAAGGCAGCATTGATGCCCGTACATCGTTGGCTGCCAGCAGCGATGGTTGCCCCAACACCTGTTAGTGCGCTATTACATGCGGTAGCGGTCGTAAAAGCAGGGGTGTTTACTATAACCAAAATAATTGTGTATATTTTTGGTCTCGATTTACTGGTCGCTTCACCGGCAACAGACTGGCTGATTTATGCGGCCATATTTACAATTATTACGGCAAGCTTTATTGCTCTGCGCCAAACTAATCTTAAGCGCCTGCTTGCTTATTCAACCATTGCGCAACTGTCCTACGTAATTTTGGCAACCGCTTTGCTTATGCCTTTATCACTGATGGCCGCAGCCCTGCATATAGTTGCTCATGCATTCGG
>JBLHWB010000083.1:0-8923 GCA_047628915.1 Porticoccus sp.
CGTCAACCAAAAACCAGTCATGCTCGACAGTTTCTGGGCTTGCACTAAATGTTTTCATCAATCTATACCTTGGGAGCCGGTTATTAAGAAGTCGACCTGCCTAAAAAGAGCGCGAATACTACACAAAGGACTGGGGCATTTCAAGCACTGTTAGGGCGGTTTTATCAACTAATTGCAGCGCACGCGGATGGCATGTTAATTACCTCCACTAGAAATATAATAATATCGTTTAAAAACATAATGTTACATCCATAACAGTACTATAACACCTTAGCGCCGCCGGCCAGATACGGATGAATATAGATAACTCCAATGTAAACCACAAAGGTGGCTGTCAATATAATCAAATCCTTACCTAGACTAACAGCTACATAAGCAACAGCAGGCTTGCGCTTGCTAAGCGAGATAATCTTAAATAAGGAAAAAACTGCAAGACTGCCAAAAAACAGCAATGCCGCTATATCGCCGTTTGACAATATATGCCCGACCCCAAACAGCAGCATAAACGTTAGCATAGGATGGTGGACCCACTTTTTAAGGTTGGTCGGCATAAACATCGCCAATAAACAACAAAGCGACACAAACATAAACATCATAGTGACAATCTGCAGCCACCCTGGCGCTATCCACAACAACTCAAAATCAGCTCTTAAGCGACCCATAAACATTAACGTAATACCAATCAGCGACAAAACGGTATAAACCAGCATGTAAGGCTTTTCACCAAGGCTAGACACTAAACCAGCTCTCACACCAGCAATATTGGGGATAAGGTGGGTACCAAAAAAAAGTGCCATACCGATCATGAGCATTGTCATTATTATTTTCCACGCAGTTTAAGCACTTAGATAGTACAGCTTTTTAGGGCATATGACCTTTAGCCAAATAATCATGTGACTGCATTTCTAGTAATCGACTGACAGTGCGCTCAAACTCAAAACTTAAATTACCCTTCAGATACAGCTCTTCCAACTTCACTTCAGCTGATAAAACCAATTTCACATTGCGATCATAAAATTCATCAACTAAATTAACAAACCGCCTAGCCTGATCATCCAGGTTTGAAAATTGAGGAACATTACTAATCAACACCGCATGAAACTCGCGCGCCAGCTCTATATAGTCATTTTGGCTACGCGGACCGTCGCACACAGCAGGAAAGTCAAACCAAACCACGTCATCAGCAACCCATCTCGACCGAATAACCCTTCCCTCTATGTCAATATTTACATCAACACGGCCTTCCTCAGGAGCCAAGCTTTCAAAACTTTTCAGCAAGCTTTGATCTGCAGCAGCATCCAGCGGCCAATGAAATAGCTCTGCTTGCTCCAAGGCACGCAGACGATAATCTACCCCACCATCAACATTGACAGTCTCAGTATGCGTTTTAATCAATTCAATAGCGGGTAAAAAACGCGCTCGCTGCAAACCATTTTTATATAAGCCATCGGGTACAATATTTGAGGTAGCAACCAGCGTAACGCCATGCAAGAACAATGATTCAAATAAGCCAGCCAGTATCATTGCATCAGTAATGTCAGAAACAAAAAACTCATCAAAACAGATAATACGAGTTTCTTTTGCCAACCGTTGCGCAACTAATTTAAGTGGGTCTTGCTCACCTGAAAGATCATTTAGCTCACCGTGAACACGGCGCATAAAGCGATGAAAATGCGTTCTTAGCTTGTCGTCAAAAGGCAGGCATTCATAAAAATTATCCATTAAGTAGGTTTTACCGCGCCCCACTCCACCCCAAAAATACAAGCCTTTTACCGGCGCTATATGCTGACGGCCCATACCAAGCCTACCTTTAAGCCCCGACCAAAAATTCACATTAGGCCGAGCGGTAGCAATCAAATCATCATACAGGCGCTGCAAATGCTTAACCGCAGCTTCTTGCGATGGATCATAGTTAAATCCAGCTGAATTGATGTCTCGCTGATAATGTTCTAACGGTGTCATATTCATGTGCAGTAATGTGGCGTGAACAGCAAAGGGGCGCAACTTTAGCTTTGCCAATGTTTTTAAGCAAACCTTAGTGTTTCACTAAATTAGCCAACATGCTTTAATTCAAATAAGAATTCATCTACTCAACCAAGTTCAAACAAGGTAATCATTCGATGGAGCTGTTACTTTCAAGCGTATTATCATTAGGAGCCGGTATAGCGATAGGCATAATAGCAACGCGCCTATTTTCTACCAATGGTAGAAAGTCTGCCCAAATGGAAAAACATTTAGCCGACACTGAGCATAAAATGAATACTTACAAACAAGAGGTGAATGAGCATTTTGAGACAACGGCAAAACTTATTGATGAGCTCAATGAATCATACCGCAATGTGCATAACCATTTAGCTGACGCCGCACATTCTTTATCAGACGCGCCTTATAACAGCACTTCGATTAAAACTATCCCAGCGAAAGAGCAATTTGAAGCGATTACTGAACAAAAGATAACAACAGACACGGTAGCACCTCTGGACTATGCCCCCAAGACATCACCCTTAGAGCCAGGCATGCTAGACGAAAGCTTTGGAATTAAAGGCGATAAAAAAACCGTTAACGACGAGCCAATTCCCAGAGTTATTTGATTTATACCGGGTTAGGCACATCAATAAAGGTGTGCGTCAAACCAAACTCTTGTGCCAGCTTTTCTCCTAAACACTGCACACCAAAGCTTTCTGTTGCATGGTGTCCTGCGCCAAAATAGTGGATATCCCCTTCACGCGCGCTATGAAAGGTAGGCTCTGAAATCTCGCCACTTATATATGCATCAACACCAACAGCTATCGCCTCATCAATATAATTTTGCGCTGCACCAGTACACCACGCCACTGTTTTAATTAATTTTTCTGCGGCTATATGCTGCGGCACACGGCCTAAACATTGGCTTATATGTTCGGCAAGCTCACTGCCCGTCATTGCTTTGCTCAATTCACCTACCATCCCCAAAGGCCTAGTACCGACTCCAAACTGACCCGTAATAGTAAAATTCAATTTTTGCGCCAAGCTAGCGTTATTGCCAAGCTCTTGATGAAAATCTAGCGGTAAATGATAGGCGACCAAATTAATATTATTGTCGATTAACGCTTTAATACGCCGATATTTCATCCCAACCAAGGCAGGCTTCTCACCTTTCCAAAAATATCCATGATGCACTAGCAAAATATCAGCTTTTTGCTCGATGGCTTGCTCGATTAAAGCCATCGATGCGGTCACCCCCGACACCACATGAGAGACCTGTCCACAACCCTCAACCTGCAAGCCATTAGGGCAATAATCATTAAACGCGCTTGGCTCAAGCCATTCATTTAACGCAGCCATTATTTCAGTTCTAGCGACACTCATTTCACATTCCTGATCTGTTAGTAGGATTTTATAATTTAACCCCTATAATGGGTCAATTCTACACTGCAATCTGCTGGAGATTAATCGGGAATGGCTAAAATATTAGCAGCAATAGGTTGGCCCGCGCTTTGCGGCGTGTTATTTGCAGCACTACTGTTGCAACTATACCCAGAAAAATTTGGCATGGAGCCAAGAGAACAACAAACCAATCAGGTTAACTCCTTCGCTAACGCGGTAAATCTAGCAGCCCCGTCAGTGGTCAACATCTACACCACCAAAACCGTCACCGGACAAAAACATCCACTAGCAGATGACCCTAGATTTCAACAATACTTCGAGCGTCGAAGACAATCACAATCACAGCGCCCACAAACCAGCTTGGGCAGCGGTGTTATTTTCGATGAACGCGGGTATCTACTAACTAATTACCATGTTATTGCAGGCGCCGATGAAATATTAATATCCCTTTTTGATGGCAGAGAAACACTGGCAAAAATTGTTGGCCGAGATAAAGAAACCGACCTAGCCGTATTGAAAATAGATTTAGACAACTTACAACCCATTAGCTTTGCCCCAACAGAAGCCGCCCGTGTTGGCGATATTGTGCTCGCCATCGGCAATCCATTTGGCTTTGGACAAACAGTTACTCAAGGCATCATAAGTGCCACCGGGCGCTATGGCTTAAATATTAGTACCTATGAAAACTACCTACAGACAGATGCCGATATAAACCCTGGTAATTCTGGCGGCGCATTAGTTGATGCTAATGGCAAATTACTGGGCATTAACTCAGCTATTTTTAGCCGCAATGGCAGCAGCCAAGGTATAGGGTTAGCGATTCCGGTAGATATTGCCCAATATGTGATGAACGAGTTAATTGACTATGGCAAGGTTACCCGCGGCTGGCTTGGCGTAGAAGTAAAACAACTATTAGCTGCAGTCGCTAATGAAATGGGCCTGCCAAGTTCGCAAGGCCTAGTGATAACAGGGATTTATCCTACCGGGCCTGCAGATTCTGCAGGCTTAGAGCCGGGAGACATCATCACTAGTATCAACGGTAGCTCAGCAGGCAACGGCAGAACTGAGAGCCTTGAGGTGGCAAGAATGATACCGGGACAAGAGATTACCGTTAATGTTTTACGTAACAAAGAACAAATATCAATTCCGGTTTTAGTTGGCAGTAGACCGCAATAAGCGGCTAGCCTCGATCCTTTTGAATGCGCATTTCGGCAGACCTAGCGTGAGCGGTTAAGGACTCACCTCTGGCTAAGACAGAAGCCACTTTACCTAAGGCTGAGGCGCCCACCGGCGAACATTGAATAATAGAAGTACGCTTTTGAAAATCATACACCCCAAGTGGCGATGAAAATCGTGCTGTCGACGATGTTGGCAGCACATGGCTAGGCCCAGCACAATAATCTCCTAACGCTTCAGATGTATAGCGTCCTAAGAATATTGCCCCCGCATTATGAACACCCGCCATCAATTCTTCAGGTGAATCGACTGATAACTCTAAATGTTCTGGCGCAATTCGATTAACCAATTCAACTGCTTGCTCAAGATCCGCTACCTGAATGAGCGCACCACGGTTGCTAAGAGACTCGCGAATAATCTCCGCACGCTCCATTGTCGGCAGTAGTTTTTTAATACTTTGTTGCACTCTCTGTAAAAAATTAGCGTCAGGAGATATTAAAATAGACTGAGCATTTTCATCATGCTCAGCTTGTGAGAACAAATCCATTGCTATCCAATCAGGGTCAGTCTTACCATCGCAAACAATTAGAATTTCAGATGGGCCGGCTATCATATCCAACCCGACCTGACCAAATACCATCCGTTTTGCTGCCGCTACATAGACATTTCCTGGGCCAACTATTTTATCCACTTGAGGCACGCTCTCGGTACCGTAGGCCAATGCGGCAATTGCTTGCGCGCCACCAACAGTAAATACTTTGGTGACTCCAGCAATAGCGGCGGCGGCTAAGACCATATCATTAACAATGCCATCAGGAGTAGGCACTGTCATAATAATATCAGTAACACCCGCAACCTTAGCTGGTAGCGCGCACATAAAGACAGTTGAGGGATAAGCTGCCTTACCGCCTGGGACATAAATGCCCACACGCTTCAATGGCAAAACCCGCTGACCTAAAACCGTACCATCTGCTTCGGTATAACTCCAAGAATCAGCCAGCTGATGCTGATGATATTGCTCAACTCTGGTAGCAGCTGTTTCTAGCGCCACCCGCTCTTCGCTGGATATTCTGACTAGTGCTGCATCTAAATCAGCCTGAGTTAATTGCAGGTCACTTGCAACAACTGCATCGCGGCGATCAAACTCATTAGTATATTTTAATAAGGCTGCATCTTTGTCGCTGCGCACTGCGGCCAAAATCTCAGCAACGCGCTCATCGACACTACTATCAACAATTGAATCCCATGATAGTAGACGATCGAGCTTGGCAGAGAAATCGTTCGCTGAAGCATCTAATAATTGAGTAATATCTGACATAATTACAGCCTGAGTAATTTAACCAACAGCCGCTGACAGCTTTTCGACGATTTGTTGAATAGACTTGTGCTTCATTTTTAATGAAGCTTTATTGGCAACTAAGCGCGAACTAACATCACCTATTAATTCATAAGGCTCCAACCCATTGGCCCGCAGAGTATTACCTGTATCAACAATATCGACAATTTGGTCTGCCAAATCCATTATTGGCGCTAGCTCCATTGCACCATAAAGCTTAATAATATCCGCTTGTAAGCCTTGCTCGGCATAATATCTTTTCGCCACATTAACAAACTTAGTCGCGACTCTTATTCGTCCCACAGTATCTACCCGTTGTTTTGGGCCTGCCGTCATCAACTGGCATTTAGCGATACCTAGGTCTAATAGCTCGTATAAGTCACTGTCGTTGTTTTCGAGCAGCATATCTTTGCCGGACACGCCTAAATCTGCTGCTCCCAGCCGCACATAGGTAGGCACGTCGGTGCCACGCAAAATAATAAGCTTTATATTATCTTGATTAGTATCGAAGATTAACTTTCTGCTTGCGCTAATATCTTCAAGCGGCGCGATACCAGCTTGCGCCAGCAGCGGCAAGGTATCTTTTAAAATACGACCCTTGGTAAGCGCAATGGTGATTTTTTGCCCTGTCATTTAATCATTCACTTTCTGGTTAACTAGGTAAACGGCGAATATTTGCGCCTAACAGCTGCAATTTCTCTTCGATACATTCATAACCACGGTCAATATGATAAATCCTATCGATCACTGTTTCGCCGCTCGCCATTAAACCAGCTATAACCAAACTCGCTGACGCTCTTAAGTCTGAAGCCATTACCGGCGCCCCATTAAGCGAATCAATGCCTTTTACTACTGCAGTATTACCAGAAACAGAAATATCCGCGCCCATTCTATTCATTTCATGGGTCTGGATTAAGCGGTTTTCAAATACTGTTTCGACAATTCTGGAGGTGCCATCAGCAATAGTATTCAAAGCGGTAAACTGTGCTTGCATATCGGTAGGAAAGCCGGGATATGGTGACGTCGTTATATCGACAGGCTTCGGCCGCTTACCTTTCATATCTAATGAAATCCAGTTTTCACCAGACTCTATTTCAGCTCCAGCTTCTTTTAGCTTTATCAGAACCGCCTCTAAAATATCGGGACGGGTATCTTTCAGCATTACTTTGCCACCAGTAGCCGCTACTGCTACTAAATAGGTACCAGTTTCAATACGATCAGGCATCACGGCGTATTCACAACTATGCAGCCGCTCCACACCATTGATGGTCATAGTGTTTGAACCAGCACCCTGCACATCCGCGCCCATAGCGTTCAAAAAATTCGCTAAATCGACAACTTCAGGCTCACGGGCTGCGTTTTCAATAACGGTCTGCCCTTCTGCTAAGGTAGCAGCCATCATTAAGTTTTCAGTGCCACCAACGGTTACCGTGTCAAAAAACACATGGGCGCCCTTCAAACGGGTTGTGCAAGTTGCTTCAATGTAGCCTTCTTCAACCACCACGTCAGCGCCAAGAGCCTCTAAGCCTTTGATGTGCAAATCAACTGGGCGACTACCAATAGCACAACCACCAGGGAACGAAACTCTTGCCTTACCATTTTTAGCCAGCATTGGCCCTAATACCAAAATAGATGCACGCATGGTCTTAACTAGCTCGTAAGGTGCGATAAAATTATTAATAGTACCGCCATGAACCTCTACTGCCAGCTTTTCATTAATCACCAGCTCAACGCCTAAACAACGCAGCAGTTCATTCATGGTGGTAATGTCGTGCAAATGCGGCAAGTTATGAATAACTACTGGCTCGTCACACAATAGTGTTGCCGCCATAATTGGCAAAGCAGAGTTTTTTGCGCCAGAAATTCGAATTTCCCCGCCTAAAGTTTTGCCACCTTTAATAACCAGTTTTTCCATGATTGCTCGCCTGATAACTAACTTTAGTTAGTTTGTTGTGCCCACTCTTGCGGGGTGTATAACTTCATATTAACTGCATGGATAGCACCTGATGCTATCTCTTCACTCAACACCGCGTAAACAAGTTGTTGCTTCTTTACCGCTCGCAAGCCATCAAACATTACGCCTATGACGGTAATATCAAAATGACTGCCATCGCCCTGAACGTTGACTTCGCAATTTTCTAATTTCGCTTCCAATAGTGCTTGAATATCTTGCGCTTGCATTGACTATAATTGCCTCAAACTAAACCATAAAATGTGCGCGCATTGTATGCAATCGGCCGCTAAAAGGCGAGATAGAATTAACAAGGGAGCGTTGCGCTCCCTTTTTACAATACTCATTACAATTGAACTACTTACGATTCAGCCCAAGCGATAATTGCTTTATCAACATCACCATCGCTATCTTTCACCGCACTGGCAAACTGCGACTGATACACCTTGCCTAAATTAATAGTATCGATAACAACATTGCGTATTTTCCACTCGCCGTCTCGGTTAGGTTTTAATTTGGAATAGATACTTGTATCAGAACCGTCTTCGCCGTGTATCACCTGCACTATTTGCACATAGCCTCCGGCATCTACGTTTGCCATATTCTCTGCATCTAGCGGTAGCACCGTTATTTCCTCGCCATTAAATGCCATCAAGCCTTTACCGTAAGTATTCATCATGGTTTGACGAAATACCTTGGTAAAACTTTCCACTCTATTTCTAAACTGCTCTCGCTCCTCATCGGTTGTTAGCGCCCGGTATGCACTGCTACTGCCATAGCGGCCCATTACAGTTCTAGCAAAGGTTTGATAATCCATCACCGGCGCCATAATAGCTTCAACTTTGCTATAAAAACGTTCGGGGTCTTCATCGTAATAGCTATCCGCCTCTATTATCGCAGCTAAAACTTGATTCGTTATGCCTTGAATAAGCACCTGCGGCGACTGGCGCCCACCAATTTGCTCACTCCGGTCTTGCGCTTGCGCAAATCCGGCGACAAAAACCATAAAAAATACGACGACTAAATATTTAATCCGATCCACTTAGTAAAGCTCCTAATTGCTAAAACTACCTACCTCTAATGACCAGCATGAT
>JBLHWB010000084.1:0-8916 GCA_047628915.1 Porticoccus sp.
GCCATCTATCAGTCGCATAAGACGAAAAGAAATTATTGATAAGTTAGAGCCATTTTCGTTACATGTAAGAGTTGTCCCGACGTTAAATCAAATGGCTGGAGGGGTGCTTCGTGTTGAAGATATACATGAAGTCGACATAGTTGACATCCTAGGCAGGGACGTTGTCGCACCGGACCAGAACTTACTCAGTAGCTGTATTGCCGATAAAGTGGTAATGGTAACGGGCGCGGGAGGATCTATTGGTTCTGAGCTTTGCTATCAGATAATGTTACAAAAGCCTGAAGTTCTAATCATGTTTGATCATTCTGAGTATAACCTTTACCAGATAGAAGAAAGGCTTGAAAAGTTAGCTAGCCCTGTGCTTTTGGCTGTTGTACTTGGCTCAGTTAAAGATAAAAAGACTCTTGAACAGGTGATGACCCAGTATTCAGTAGATACGGTGTATCATGCAGCAGCCTACAAGCATGTGCCTATCGTTGAAAGTAATATTAGAGAAGGTTTTATTAACAATGTTTATGGGACTTTAAATACAGCTCAGGTGGCTATTAAAACTGGGGTGGAAAACTTCGTGCTTATATCTACCGATAAAGCAGTAAGGCCAACGAGCATAATGGGTGCAACTAAGCGTATTGCTGAAATGATATTACAGTCGCTGACGCAGGAGCAATCTGTTGCACCGCATCATATCGGCGCCCAAGTGGAAGATGGTTTTCCAAATAATACTCGATTTGCTGTGGTTCGATTTGGTAATGTTCTTGATTCTTCTGGTTCAGTAATCCCCAAGTTTAGAGAGCAAATTGCTAGAGGCGGCCCAGTTACGGTGACTCACCCTAAAGTCACTAGGTACTTTATGACAATCCCAGAGGCCGCTCAGTTAGTTATCCAAGCGGGTTCAATCGGCAAGGGCGGAGAAGTGTTTTTACTGGATATGGGCGAGTCGGTTCGAATTCTCGATTTGGCCGAAAAAATGATTCGCCTATCTGGTTTGAAAGTTAAGTCGGATGGAAAAGATGGCGATATTGAAATTGAATTCTGCGGTCTTCGCTCTGGCGAAAAATTATATGAAGAGTTACTGATAGGGGAGTCTGTATTTCGGACATCTCATCCCATGATTATGGGTGCAGAGGAGGAAAGCATTACTTGGAGTGAAATAGTAAATTTTCTAGATGAAATCAACCAATTGTTTGAAATTAACGATTTAGTACAAGTCCGCCAAAAAGTATTATCTTTAGCCGGAGAGTATGACGCTGTCGACAAGCCTATTGGCGCTAAAGTAATTGATTTTAAACTGGTAAATTAGCGCAGCCTCCGTCTGCTAATGGCTGCCGCAACTGTTAGTCAAATTCCCTTATCTCCATCAATGCTTATGGATCTAAAGACAAGAAATCGAGCTAATTGATACCTGCAAAGGCAATGTTCGTATTGATCGACTATAGGCAGCGATCTAGCGTCAGTCTGATAATTGCTGACGGGGCTATTTAAGAGCGGATAGGCTGGGTCATTTGTGGAGCCCGGGTCTAATCGAGGGCTTTAAGCATAGTGATGGCGTGGCAGATTATGCTACAGCGACGCTCTACACTGTTGGTACAAAACGTTATATTGGTTATTCAAGGTTAGGCTAAAACAGTTATGAAAATACAACAATCGATAGAACGTAAAATTAATGCAGAATTCTTGCCTAGTTATTTACTCGTAGAGAACGAGAGTTATATGCATAGCGTGCCTGCTGATTCTGAAACCCACTTTAAGCTGACGCTGGTGAGTGATGAATTTCTTAACAAGCGCAAGGTTGCCCGTCATCAGGCGGTCTACAAAACTTTGGCGCAAGAGCTAGCCGGCGAGGTACATGCTTTGACTATGCATTTGTATACCTTAGAAGAATGGGCACAAGTGCATCAGCAAACGCCTAGCTCGCCCCAGTGCTTAGGCGGTTCTAAGGCTGACAGCTAAGTATCGCCTCCTTATTGTTTATTATGCTAAATTTATGATTTCACATTAAGCTAGATTAATCATATTTAGTGTATATCTTCGCTATTATGACTAACTCATATCGTTATAACGCGGTTAACCATTGCGGAGAGTTAGATGAGCGCTAAGGACTATTTGCCAGAAGGAAAATATGCTGCTTTAGACAACGGGCAGACAGTTCATTACCTTGATTATGGTGAGGGGCCTGTTGTTGTTTTTTTGCATGGCAGTGGCTCGGGCGCTAGTGGGCATAGTAATTTTAAAGGCAATTATCCCTATCTAGTTGATAGCGGTTACCGAGTTATCGTTCCAGATCTACTTGGCTATGGTTTTTCAGATAAACCAGAAGATATCGATTATCACCTTGATCTGTTTGTGCAATGTATAAAGCAATTGTTAGACGTTGAAGGTATTAGCAGTTGCCACTTGATTGGTAATTCACTGGGCGGCGCAATAGCGCTTAAATTTGCTCTAGACTACCCTCAGCAAACTAATAAAATATTATTAATGGCGCCTGGCGGTATCGAGCAGCAAGAGTCGTATTTTACTATGCCAGGCATGCAGGTGATGCGTGAAACCTTTATGTCTGCTGAGCCTATGACACCCGAAAGAATGAAAACTTTTATTAGTGAGGCCTTGGTATATCAGCAGCATGTTGTTACTGACAGCTTGGTTACAGAGCGGTTTGAGGTGATGAGAACTCAAAATCCTCAAGTGATTAAGACTATGGTTGTGCCTAATATGGAAGACAGATTAGGTGAGATTGAGAGCCCTATTTTGGTCATGTGGGGGCTGAACGAAAATATGATGCCGGAAACGGGCATTATGAAACTTGGCAAAAAGTGTAAAAATATACGCATAGTGTTGGTGTCTAACTGCGGCCATTGGGTAATGGTTGAACACGAAGATTTATTCAATCGAACAGCGTTAGATTTTTTGGTGAACGGATAATTTTGATGCTGGATAAAAATAAAATTAATCAATTGAGTGAAGATCTTTACCAAGCTTTGCGAACGCAAAAAACGATATCACCATTAACTGATAGGTTTAATGATATTACTATTGCTGATGCATATCATATTTCATTAGGTATGGTAAATAAGCGAATTGAAAACGACGGTGAAAAAATTGTTGGTAAAAAAATTGGTGTAACCAGCAAACCAGTGCAAGATATGTTGGGAGTATTCCAGCCTGATTTTGGTTTTTTAACCGATACTATGGAATACCCTAGCGGCGCTGAAGTTTCAATTGCCAGCACTATGATCCAGCCTAGAGCCGAGGCCGAAATTGCTTTTAGGCTTAAGCATGACTTAGTTGGCCCAGGCATTACCGAAGCTGATGTGTTGGCCGCAACTGAGGCGATTATCCCATGCTTTGAAATTGTTGACTCTCGCATTGATGCTTGGAAGATAAAAATACAAGACACGGTGGCAGATAATGCTTCATGTGGTGTGTTTGTGTTAGGTGATGCAGCTGTTGATCCACATGATTTTGATTTACCAAATTTGAAAGTAGTAGTGACGAAAAATGGCCAACTTCTTAGTGAAGGCCTTGGCAGTGCAGTGCAGGGTAACCCGCTAACAGCGGTTGCTTGGTTGGCAAATACCCTAGGTGAATTTGGCATACCACTCAATGCCGGTGAAGTTATTTTGTCCGGTTCATTAGTGCCACTAGAGCCCGTCGTAGCTGGCGATTTCATGGAAATGGAGCTGGTGGGCGTGGGTACAGCATCTATCAAATTTATATAACATGGTTTCAGCGATGAGTAAGAAAATTAAAGCAGCAATAATTGGCCCGGGTAATATCGGCACAGACTTGTTAGTTAAGGCTATGCGCAGCGAGGTGATAGAGCCAGTGTGGATGGTTGGCGTAGACCCTGATTCGCCAGGCTTAGCTCGTGCTAAACAAATGGGTTTGAAAATTACCGCCGATGGTGTGGACGCAATGTTACCGGAGATGGAAGCTGATGGCGTGCAGATTGTGTTTGATGCGACGTCTGCTTATGTCCATGCTGAAAACTCACGTAAGGTTAATGCAAAAGGGGCAGTTATGATTGACCTTACGCCTGCCGCAATTGGGCCATACTGTGTGCCATCGGTAAATATTGACGATGCGGTTGCTGCTCAGGCGATGAATGTGAATATGGTGACCTGTGGCGGTCAAGCGACGATACCAATAGTCGCTGCAGTGAGTCGTGTTCAGCATGTTACTTATGGCGAAATAGTAGCCACGGTAGCATCTAAGTCCGCAGGCCCTGGTACGCGTAAAAATATTGATGAATTTACCCGTACTACTGCCGGTGCAATCGAAAAAGTAGGCGGAGCAGATAAAGGTAAGGCCATTATAGTTATTAACCCTGCAGAGCCGCCGTTAATTATGCGCGACACAATTCATTGCTTAACTAAAGATGAGCCAGATCAAGTGGCCATCACTCAGTCAGTCAAAGACATGATTAAAGAGGTACAAAAATATGTGCCGGGTTATGTATTGAAAAATGGCCCAGTGTTTGATGGCAATAGAGTGACTATTTACATGGAGGTTGAAGGTTTAGGTGATTTTCTACCAAAATATGCAGGTAACTTAGACATTATGACGGCTGCCGGTCTGCGCACCGCAGAAATGTATGCTGAAGAAATTATCGCCGGTCGGTTTGTGCCGACCGCTGTAAAAAGTTAAGTGAGGTAGTTATGGATCTAACGGCAAAGAAAGTTACGCTACACGATATGTGCCTCCGTGATGGTATGCATCCGAAGCAGCATCAGATTTCATTAAATGAAATGGTAGCCATATCCAAAGGCTTAGATAATGCCGGTATCCCATTAATAGAGGTTACCCATGGTGACGGTTTGGGCGGCGCATCAGTTAACTATGGTTTTCCTGCGCATAGTGATGAAGAGTATTTAACGGCGTGCGTGAAGGCGGTTAATACGGCAAAAATATCTGCATTGTTGTTACCGGGCATTGGAACTATTGATCATTTGAAAATGGCGGTTGATTGCGGCGTTACCACTATTCGTGTTGCTACCCATTGTACTGAAGCTGACGTTTCAGAGCAGCATATCGGTATGGCCAGCTCTATGGGTGTCGATACAGTGGGTTTTTTGATGATGGCTCATATGATTGAGCCAGAACAGTTGTTGGAGCAAGCGCTATTAATGGAGAGCTATGGTGCCAATTGTATTTACTGCACCGACTCAGCCGGTTATATGCTACCTGACCATGTGACGAGTCGTATTGGCCTGCTGCGCCAAGAACTTAAGGCAGATACCGAGCTAGGATTCCATGGCCATCACAATATGGCGATGGGCATTGCTAACTCATTGGCGGCAGTAGATGCAGGTGCAAGCCGCATTGATGGCTCAGCCGCAGGCTTGGGAGCTGGAGCAGGGAATACCCCACTAGAGGTGTTTGTGGCGGTGCTAGACCGCATGGGTGCTGAGACTGGTGTCGATTTGTACAAGATAATGGATGTAGCAGAGGACTTAGTGACGCCGCTTATGGATAGGCCTATTCGGATTGATCGAGATGCTTTAACGCTTGGTTATGCCGGAGTCTATTCTTCATTTTTGTTGTTCGCTCAACGCGCCGCAGCCAAATATGGTTTGTCTTCAAGAGATATCTTAGTAGAGCTTGGCAGGCGCCGAACCGTTGGCGGGCAAGAGGATATGATCGAAGATTTAGCTATAGATATGGCGAAAGGACGCTAAAATGTCAAAATATGTAAAAACCGAATAGGATTAAGGCCTTGTAGACGTTTTTAGTGCTTTTTATCTGTGCAATACCACGGTATATTCATACATGTGAATATTGAATATTGCGTTATTTGGTAACAAATTTATGTTTAAAGGCTGGTTTGGTAAAAAGAAGGCGAAAGAAAAAGAAACGTTGAAAAAACGCGTCAAGAAAGCGCGCCCTGCTGGTAAACTAGAATCCAACCGCCACTCAGTAAAAACGCCTGTTTCGCAGCTGCAAGTAGGCATGTATATTTCACGCCTAGACAAACCATGGCTGGAAACTCCTTTTTTAGTTCAAGGGTTTTATGTTAGCAGTGACGATGAGTTAACCGAAGTCGCCAAATATTGCGAATATGTTTATGTTGATACCCTAAGGCAAAAATGGGTAGCGCCCAAGCAAACAGGTAAGCGTGTTCGTGCTCCAGGCCAAGTAAAATACAGCGATGCAAAGGCAACTCAAGTAGAGTTGGCTGCTGCCAGTAAAACCTATAGCAATGCCTCTAAAATTACCAAAGGTGTACTCGATCAAGTGCGTCTTGGTGGTGGCATTGATGTTAAGAAAGTTAAAGAAACTGTAGCTGAATGTGTTGATGGTATTTTGCAAAATGCCGATGCCTTGCTTTGGCTTACTCGAATGGAAGAGTCGTCATCTGGTCTTGAAAACCACTCGCTGAGTGTTTGCATCTTAGGCGTGTCATTTGGTCGTTATTTAGGTTTAGGTCGAGATGAGTTGGTTAGCTTAGGTATGGCTGGCTTACTTCATGACGTTGGTATTATGCAATTGTCAGAGCAGTTAGCAGAGAAAGCTCATTCGAAAGCAGACATTACCGACGCTGAGCTAAATGGTATTAAAGAGCATTCAGGATTTGGTAGAGACATTATGATGGGTCAAGGTACGCTGCCGCCGTCAGTAGTTGATGTTGCATACAGTCATCACGAAAAGTTTGACGGCTCTGGTTATCCGCGCGGCCTAAAAGGTTCGGCTATTCCGCGTTATGCCATGATTGTATCAATTGTTGAGACTTACGATGTACTAACTAATAGTTCTAGCTATAAGCAAACGTCATCATCATTAGAAGCACTTAAAGTGATTTACCAAGGGAAAAATAGTCAGTTTGAACCTGAGCTAGCACAAGCTTTTATTCGCTGTATTGGTCTATATCCTCCAGGCAGTATTGTAGAGCTCCAAAATGGTAGTATTGCCGTGGTAATAGATAGGAACTACCGTCACAAACATTTACCCAAAGTACTGGTTGTTCGTGATAACGACCTAAAGGTTATTAACCCAATGGTTATTGATCTAGAAAAAGTGCACAGTAAACCTAAAGGTTCTAATTTTCTGATTAAAAAAGTGCATCCTGAAAATAGTTTTGGCGTGAGCATTGAAGAGCTAACTGATAATGGTTTGCTAAAGAAGACTGGTTAGTGGTTTAAATATTTTAAAAGGCTGTCTTTTGGCAGCCTTTTTTATGCCTGTAAATCGGGCTAGTATTGTTAGAGTAAAAATAGCCGAGACAGACACCTGCTAATTCAAGTGCATTTGCTTAATTGGCGCCTATCAGCTGGGGATGGGCTGAAGTAGTTGCTATAAAAAAGCCCCATCAACTGATGAGGCTTTTAGAATAATGGTAGCAAGAAGTGGATTTGAACCACTGACCCCATCATTATGAGTGATGTGCTCTAACCAGCTGAGCTACCTTGCCAATATTTACTAATGGTTAGTTTAACCACGGTAAAGACGCGCGCATTCTCCCGTTTTGACTTAATCTTGTCAAGAAGTATGCGCGATCTAAGTGTACTTAGACGTTAAATCTGAAGTGAACTACATCACCATCTTGTAGTACGTAGTCTTTACCTTCCAGGCGCCAGCGACCAGCATCTTTCGCGCCTTGTTCGCCATTGTTTGCTACGAAGTCGTCATAGCCAACAACTTCAGCACGAATAAAGCCTTTTTCAAAGTCGGTGTGGATTACGCCCGCGCCTTGAGGGGCTGTTGCGCCTATAGGTACTGTCCATGCGCGTACTTCTTGAACTCCAGCAGTGAAGTAGGTTTGTAATTCTAGTAGTTCGTAGCCGGCGCGAATAACTCTGTTTAAACCGGGCTCTTCCATGCCCAAGTCGGCCAAGAACTCGGCAGCTTCGTCGGCGTCTAATTCCGCTATTTCTGCTTCTAATTTATTGCAAACCGGTACCACGATGGCATTTTCGGTTGCGGCTATCTCTCTCAGCTTGTCTAGATACTCGTTATCTTCAAAACCGTCTTCATCAACATTAGCAATGTACATGGTGGGTTTAATGGTAAGTAGGTGCAGGCTTGGAATAACTTTTTGTTCCATCTCATTAAATGACATGGCTCTAGCTGGCAAGCCTTGATTAAGGTGGGGGATTAGTCTTTCTAACACTGCTTTTTGGGCTATAGCGTCTTTGTCGCCGCCTTTGGCCACTCGAGCTACTCGTTGCAGTTGTTTTTCACAGCTCTCTAAATCGGCAAGCGCTAGCTCAGTATTAATTACTTCTATGTCGTCGGCAGGGTCTATCTTATTGGAAACGTGAATAACGTTGTCATCAGCAAAACAGCGCACAACATGAGCAATAGCATCTGTCTCACGTATATTTGCTAGAAACTGATTGCCTAAGCCTTCGCCTTTTGATGCACCTTCTACTAAGCCTGCAATATCTACAAATTCCATGGTAGTGGCGATGGTTTTTTGCGGTTTAACAATTTCTGCTAGCTTGTCTTGGCGAGGGTCAGGTACCGGTACAATTCCTGAATTAGGCTCAATGGTACAGAAAGGGAAGTTTTCTGCGTCAATCCCTGCTTTGGTTAGGGCATTAAATAATGTTGATTTGCCTACGTTTGGTAGACCGACAATTCCGCAGTTAAAACCCATGTGACATCCTATTGCGCTGTAAAGCTGTGTAAGTGATTCATTGCTTTGGCCCAGTCGCTACTTTGGCCTGAGCATATTTCGGGAAGCCATTTTACGGCCTCGCTTATTGCATCTTCGGTCTGCTGGTATTCATTAGTGGGTGCCTTTTTAAGCACATAACCAGTAACTTTACTGGCTTGCCCTGGATGACCAATACCAATACGAAGACGTTGAAAATCTTTATTATTACCAAGCTTGCTAATAGTATCTCGCAAACCGTTGTGGCCGCCGTGGCCGCCACCTTGTTTTAGTTTTAAAGTGCCCGGTGGTATATCAAGTTCGTC
>JBLHWB010000085.1:0-8841 GCA_047628915.1 Porticoccus sp.
ATAATTAGATCTTTAGCTTTAAAACTAATTATCTGGTTTCGCTGGCGGAGGCAGGATGAAATTACAGCAGTTGCGTTATATTTGGGAAGTTGCCCATCATGAGTTGAATGTGTCGGCGACGGCGCAAAGCTTGTTCACCTCTCAGCCGGGTATTAGTAAACAAATTAGAATGTTGGAAGATGAGCTTGGTGTGGAAGTATTCGCTCGCAGCGGTAAGCATCTCACCCATGTAACACCGGCGGGTGAGGCGATTCTTAAAACTGCAGGCGAGATATTACGTAAAGCTGAAAGCATTAAGCAAATAGCCCAAGAGTTTACCGACGATAAATGCGGCAGCTTGTCGTTAGCTACTACGCATACACAAGCCCGTTATGCCTTGCCTGGGGTTATTAAAACGTTTATTGCTCAATACCCTGATGTGTCCCTGCATATGCATCAAGGTACGCCGGTACAAATTGCTGAAAAAGCTGCCGACGGTACAGTAGATTTTGCCATCGCAACCGAAGCGATGGAACATTATTCAGATCTAGTGATGATGCCTTGCTACAGCTGGGATCGTTGCGTTATTGTGCCTAAAGGCCATGCGCTAACCAAGTTAGATAAAATCTCACTGAATGATGTTGCTGAACATCCGATAGTTACTTATGTATTTGGTTTTACCGGTAGATCAAAGCTAGATGAAGCGTTTATCGCCGAAGAGCTAGAGCCCAAGGTGGTTTTTACTGCGTCAGATGCAGATGTAATCAAAACTTATGTTCGACTAGGGCTGGGTATTGGCATTGTCGCTCATATGGCTCACGACAAAGAACTAGATGCTGATTTAGTTGCCATTGATGCAAGTCACTTATTTGAGTCTAGCGTAACCAAAATAGGATTTCGTCGCGGTACTTTCTTACGTGGCTTTATGTTCGATTTTATCGAAATTTTTGCCCCGCATTTGACTCGAGAGCTTGTGGAAGAGGCCTATCAGTGCCATTCACACTATGAACTAGAAGAATTATTTTCCGCCATAGATTTACCGCATTATTGAGTTAAAAACCTGTTTTCTGCGTTGCCTCTAAGTGCTTAGGGCGGTACAGTGCCGCCTTTAATTTCTTATCGATTGGAGTGTTCTGTAGTGGAAATTGCATGTTTAGATCTTGAAGGTGTTTTGGTTCCTGAAATTTGGATTGATTTTGCCGAGCGTACCGGAATTGATGAGCTTAAAGCGACCACCAGAGATATTCCTGATTATGATGTGTTAATGCAGCAGCGCCTGCGCTTGTTAAAAGAGCACAACTTAGGCTTGCCTGATATTCAGGCGGTCATTAGCGATATGAAACCTATTGATGGCGCTAGAGAATTTATCGACTGGCTGCGAGAGCGTTTTCAAGTAATTATTTTATCTGATACCTTTTACCAATTTTCTCAGCCACTGATGCGTCAATTAGGTTTCCCAACCTTGTTCTGCCATCAGCTTGAGGTAAACGATACTGGTGCAGTGACCGGATACACTTTGCGTCAAAAAGACCCTAAGCGTCAGTCTGTAATCGCTTTACATAGTTTATATTATCGGGTGATTGCTGCTGGTGACTCATATAACGACACCACCATGTTGGGCGAAGCCGATGCCGGAATTTTATTTAAATCACCGGCTAATGTGATCGCTGAGTTTCCGCAATATCCTGCAGTACATGAGTATGAAGATTTAAAGCATGAATTTATCAAAGCGAGCAATCGCGATTTGTCGCTATAGCTTTATTGCATTGTGTTTAAAGTGTCGAGTATTAGCTGAATCTTATTAAGAGATTCAGCGTATTCCTCTGTTGGCTCAGAGTCGGCGACAATTCCACCTCCGCCCCAGCAATACACTGAGTCACCATCAGCTAATACTGACCTAATGGTGATATTACTGTCTAATCTGCCATCATCACTGGCGTAAAATATACTGCCGCAATAAGCATTGCGGCCGCTTTGCTCTAATTCGCTAATAATTTCCATTGCTCTTATTTTAGGAGCGCCGGTGATCGAACCACCGGGGAACGCATTTTTTAACGCGTCTATTGCCGTAATGTTTGGCTTTAGATGACCGGTAATTTTACTAACTAAGTGATGAACGTTTTTATAGCTCTCTAAGCCAAATAATTGTTCAACCCGAATTGAGCCATCCTCGCATGACCGCCCCAAGTCATTGCGCAGTAAATCTACAATCATTAAGTTCTCTGCTTTGTCCTTTGCGCTGTTGCATAATTCTTCGGCATATCGTTTATCTTGTTCTTCGTTGCTCCCGCGCGGCCGAGTTCCTTTTATTGGTCGAGTTTCTATTTTACTGTGTTCGGTTTGTAAAAAACGTTCCGGCGAAAAGCTTAGCAGTTCGCCATCACCCGTATTGACGTAACCAGAGAATGGCGATGGTAACGCTGTTCTAAGCTCTTTATATGCATGCCAGCTATCGCCTTGGTATCGACTGCTGAAACACTGGGCTAGATTAACTTGATAACAGTCACCAGCCAGAATGTAGTTTTTTATTTGGTTAACTGCCGCTTGGTAACTTTCGTAATTAAAGTTACTAGCTAGCTCGCTGTTGAGCTGAAAGCTATCGGTCTCAGGATATGTTGAACTAAGCAAAGTTTCTTTAATTGCTTGGGCTTGCTCAAACCCTTGCTCAGAACTAGCGACTAACCATGCTTTATGTTGTCCCCGATCTTGAATTAAGGCCCAGTCATAGCGTCCTATATAGGCAAGTGGCAGAGAGCATTCACTTAGGCTGGGGTTGGCTAGTTTCTCCATCGATTGGTTTAAGTCGTAGCCTAAATAGCCAATAACACCGCCAACAAATGGTAGAGAAGAGCTAGATAAATCGTCTGAATCTTTGAGCATGCCTGAAATGGCAGAAAATATGTCTGTTTCGGCAATTATTTTGCCATCCAGTTTAGGTTCTAATGCGCCTCTGTTTTCATTAACTGTTAAAACAGAGGCGGGGGAACAGCTTATAATGTCATAGCGAGCTAGTTCGTGTTGGTCGGTGCCGCTGTCGAGTAAAACTGCCCCTGGCTGGGCTGCGATAGTTGAAAATCTATCAATAATGTTACCAAAGGGTATTTCTTCAATTTTGCGGCTGGGCATAGACCAAGTAGTCTCTTAGTACATTGTTTTGTAAATTGGGTTGCTGACTATAATAACACCATTAATTTTAGTTTATTAACTGTTCGTAAGCGATTGATTTATTAGGGGTTTACATTGACATTTTACCTTTGAGGTTATATTGTTGAACGCCTTTTTTTAAGCTGTAAATGTCACCAGTTCTGGCGCTAAAGCAGTGAGGTGTATAAGTACTTTGGTAGTTGGTATGCACTGGCTAAATGACGAGATAGAGAACTAATATATGACCAAAAAGAACCAGATAATTCCAAGCTTAAAAAATCCGTTTAATCAGGATTCCGATGTTGAATTCAAGGTTCCGGGGCAAGTCGCATCAGTACCCGGGATTTATGAGGATGCCTTGCGTAAAGGTTACGATTTAATACAGCGCCCGCATACCGCAGCTGGGATTAAAAATATTCAGCGCCAACATCTAAAAAATAGGATGACAGTATGGGAGCGGATTAAGGTTCTTAGCGATAAAGAGCCGACTATTTTATTTCAAAACTGGGGGCCAAACTTAGATGGTGCAGGGCTAGTCACTGCAATTATTGATATTGATGGGCAAGACATCGCTTTATATGGTCACGACTTCACCGTCAGAGCAGGCTCAATGGATGCCACTAACGGTAAAAAATTGGCCCAACTGTTTGAGTTAGCTGGCAAGCGTAAAATTCCTCTAATTGGTTTAAATGATTCTGCCGGCGCCTATGTACCGGCTGGTGTTGGTGGGCTTGATGGTTATGCCGAAGCATTTACCGCGCTGCGTAAAATATCTGGCGTAGTGCCGTCCATCATGTGTATGTTTGGATTTAACGCGGGCGGTGGTTCGTATTTACCACGCCAAGGTAGCTTCGTTATTCAGCCTAAAAATACTTTTTTTGGTTTAACCGGCGCCGGCGTTGTTAAGTCGGTGTTGGGTGAAGATGTTACGCCTGATGAGTTGGGAGGACCTGCAGTCCACTCACAATCTGGCGTCACCGACTTTGTGGTAGAAGATGAAGTAGCCGCATTAGAGAAAGTAAAAGAAATATTGCGCTATATTCCCGGTAACAACGAGAACATAGGCGCTTACCAGGAAACGTCTGACCCACAAGATAGAAAAACCTGGGACATTGACATTCTGCTTAAAAAGACGTTTAACTCGCCAACTGGTTTTAATACCCCATTTGATATCAGTATTATGATTCAGCAAATGTGTGACCATGGCGATTTCATGGAAGTGCAAGCTGGGCGCGCCCGCAATACCATTACTGCCTTCGCTCGCATGGGCGGTAATGTAGTTGGTTTTGTAGCCAATAATTCCGCCGTCGCCTCTGGGCAAATTGATATAGCGGCAGCTTATAAAAATGCACGATTTATTCGCTTTTGTAACTTGTACAACATACCCGTTGTATTTATGGAAGATACCACTGGCTTCTTACCTGGCAGCGAGCAAGAGGCTGGCGGTATTGTGCAAGCTGGCAGAGCAATGCTTGATGCGATTATTGATTTACGTACGCCACGGTTTTTGGTGTTGGTTCGCAATGCATTTGGTGGCGCTTATGCGTCATACAATAACTACCCAACCGGTGCTGATTTAGTTATCGCCCTGCCCACTACCAGAGCTGCGGTAATGGGCCCTGCAGGGGTAGAGTTTGTATATAAAGAAGAGTTAAGAAATATTCGAGGCGGTATAAAAGCAAAAACTGCTAAGGCGGTTGACGATTACCAAACAAGCGGTTTTGATCAAACTGAAGCAGTTACTGCTGCCAATCAAGCGGTTGCTGATTGGGTTAAAAGTGAAGAAGCCTTGCTCGCACAGCGCTACGAGCGTGAACTGATGAACCCTAATGAAGCGCTAAGCCTTGGCTCTATTTCACAAATTGTAATGCCTAGCGACCTGCGCAAAGTTATTACAAAAAACATGTCATTCCATTTACGCCACTATCAGCCCGGTCCGTTGCAAAATGTGCAGCGAGAATTCCATTAATCGCAGTCGGATATAGATGGTTGCTTATAAATAGTTACGAGGATTTTGAGAGTGAGTAATAATTGGTATTTGAATAATCCGATGGTCCATGCAGATCGTCGTTTGGTAAACAGCACTAGCCAGTGGGTACAGCAGTTTGCCTGCGCTGAGCTGCGTCCCTTAATTATATGTCGCGGTCCCATTCGAAAAGAAGCGATGGATGTATTTGATGAAATGGGTATCGATAATTACGGTATCTTGTTATCTGAAAAAGATTCGATTACTTACACCAATGCGTTGGCGCCAGAACTACGTAAGCTGACTGATCCTAATCGTGTGCATCGCGTGCCAGACTATAGCGGTGCTGATAAAGAAGAACGCCTACAGCGGATCAATCAGATTATAGCGATCGCCAATGACAATGGTTATAACGCCATTTTTGCCGGCTATGGCTTTATGTCTGAAGACGAGGAAATGGTTCGCTCGATGGAACAAGCGGGGCTGAATTTTATCGGGCCGTGTTCAGGCACTCAGCGCGCTGCCGGCATGAAAGACGAAGCTAAGCGAACCGCGCTGGAAGTGGACGTGTCAGTAACGCCTGGGATAGACAATGTTAGTACTCAGGCTTTGTTGCATAAATATTCTGATGAAGCAGCGCTTATTGCTTTAGTTAAAGCAGAGAGTTTGGCGGTAGACGATGCTGTATTAAATGATGAAGCGATTAGCTTACAATCAAAGGCCGGTATTGTGCTTGACGCTTCGATCTCAAAAGGAATCGACATAATATCAATCGAAGAGATGGGTGCAGAGCTTGAGCGACAAGTTATTGTGATGTACGAAAAGTATCCAGAAAACAGAATTCGTTTAAAAGCAATCTCTGGCGGTGGCGGTAAAGGTCAGCGTATTTTGGCTGCACCTACTAGTTATGAAGGCTCCTTAGAGCAGCGGATAAAAATTGCTGCGGCTGAAGCACCTGCATTAGGTCGCGAAATACTGGCTGAAGTTAAGTGTAATGGTGTGGGCGATAACAAAAACATATTGGCCGAGTTAAATATAGAAACCACCCGTCATCAAGAAATTCAAGTAGTTGGTAACGGCGACTGGTGTATTACCATGGGTGGGCGTGATTGTTCATTACAAATGCACGAACAAAAATTATTAGAAGCCTCAGTCACAGTTGAAGAGTTAGCAATCGCCATAATTCGAGCTGAAGAAAACGGAGAAAAAGAAGCGGTTGTGTCATTGCAGCGCGATTTGAAAATATTGGAGAGTATGGAAGAAGAGGGCGCCCGTTTTGGTGAGGCCGTAGGTCTTGATTCATTGGGTACGTTCGAATGTATTGTTGACGGCAATAATCATTTTTTCATGGAAATGAATACCCGTATTCAAGTAGAGCATCGGGTTACTGAGCTTTGCTACTCCTTGCAGTTTACCAATCCAGCTGATGACAGTGACTTCTTTGTTGTTGATTCCCTTGTCGAAACTATGGCGTTACTGGCTCATCATGGTACAGACCTGCCTAAACCAACTCGTATTCCCCGTAAGGAAACCTCTGTAGAAGCGCGCTTAAATGCTACTAATCAAGCCTTACAACCACATGCCGGTGGCGTCATTAAAAAATGGTCTGATGCGGTAGAGGGTGAAACTCGCGACGACCAAGGCATTAGTCTACACAATCCAGATACTGATGTATTTATGAGCTACCACCTTGCTGGTGCTTATGATTCAAATATTGCACTGTTGCTAACCACTGGCACAGACCGTTTAGCAACTTACGAAGCGATGTCAGAGACCTTGCGTCAAACGAAAATTGACGGACCTAATTTGGCCACTAATTTAGAGTTTCATTATGGCCTAGTTAACTGGTTTATTGGCCAAGGTATAAATGCTAGACCGACAACTGGTTTTATTGTGCCGTACTTAACCTTGGTCGGGTTACTGAAACAGGCGGCCAATAATATTGATCTTCAATATTCCTATAAACAACTAGCAGCAGCTGCACTAGCGGACTATAGCGGCGATGCGTTAGCTAGCGCGAACAATGCAGTGGCGCTGAAAACCACTTTATTACTGCGCCCTTTAGAGACCTTACTTGCTGAACCGCATATTTTAAGTGGTTGGCTAAGTACCAACAAAGATAATTTCCAAGTTAGCGGTGGTGCTGTGACTTGGTTAGAAAACCCCATCAAAGTATTGGCTGATACATATCACTATCTTAATATGGATTATAACGAAACTGATCCCGCGCTATTCCAAATCTGGAGCCATGACAAAGATTTATTGTCAGATGCTTTGAGTTTTTATGCAGAAATTGAAGCCCGCTTAGACTGCTGTGATTGGACAGAGTTAGGCGTAATGTTGGCCTCGCAGACAGCGCAAAAAGGCTTTGATAGCGATACTTGGCAGCAAGCTCAAGCTGCACATATTGGTTTTCAGTTAGGAATGCCTGTGCTGTCATTGTTGCCATACCTAGCCGATGCGGTTGAGTATTTCTTATTGGCAATGAAGCCAGACTTAAGTATTGGTATTCCTACAAAGTTACAACAGAAAGATTTGCAAGCGGCAATGGCTAAAGTGCTAGTGCCGCCGCCTGTGGCCAAGTCTGATGAGATTGTTGCCTCCAGTGGCGGTATGTTCTATTCACGCGAAGCGCCGGGGATGGAGGCATTTGTGGTAGAAGGCACTCATTTTAATGAAGGTGACGCGCTATATATTGTTGAAGTCATGAAAATGTTTAACAAAGTGCATGCACCATTTGCCGGCACGATTACAAAAGTATTGGTCGATACTGATGGTTTAATCATCAAAAAGGGAGACCCGTTATTCAAGGTTGAGCCGGATGAAGAAATTGTAGTTGAGGATCCTGCTGAGATCGCCAAGCGCAAGCGAGCATCCACCGATAAGTTTTTAACAGCTAATAAATAACGGACAACAATTAACTGTCAGTAGATAACAACAGGGAACACTATGATTACAGGTTTAGACCATATTGCTATCGCAGTGCCCGACATTGATCGGGCGATTTCGCGTTTTATGGATGATTTTGGTATCCAATACAATGGCCGCGAGGACGTTGCCAGCGCAAAAACCTCCACCGCTTTTTTTCCTATTCGTGGCACTCAAATAGAGTTAGTCCACCCACTTAATGGTGAAGGACCAATAGCCAAGTTTTTGGAAAACAAAGGCGGTGGGCTTCATCATCTTTGTTTTAGTACAGACGATATAGAAGCTGATGTTAAGCATCTTACCGAAAAGGGCTATCTGTTCTTGGGCGATAAACCGACTCTGGGTGCTCACGATTGTATGGTTATATTTATTCATCCGAAAAGTACCGACGGCGTATTAATTGAATTAAGTCAGCCACCGGCTGACCATTAAAAGAATTATTGGAGAAACAACATGGCTGATAATTATAAGCCTGGGCAACACACCAGAAACGAGTGGACCGCTTTAGCTGAAAAGCAGTTAAGTAAGTCTAATAAGACCTTAGCTGATTTGGTTTGGCACACTCCAGAAGGGATCGCGATTAAGCCGCTTTACACTAAAGAAGATGTCGATGGATTAGAGTTTGCTGACACCATGCCGGGCTTGGAGCCGTTTATTCGTGGCCCTCAGCCAACTATGTATGCAGGGCGGCCATGGACCATTCGTCAATACGCGGGCTTTTCTACTGCTGAGAAATCTAATGCTTTTTATCGCAAGGCGCTAGCCGCTGGTGGGCAAGGTGTGTCAGTGGCCTTCGATTTAGCGACTCACCGCGGTTATGATTC
>JBLHWB010000086.1:0-8822 GCA_047628915.1 Porticoccus sp.
CATCCATCTCTTCAGCAATAATAGTGGTCAGACCATCCAAAATTCCCTGCCCCATTTCTGCCCGCGGCATAAAAAATGTAATAGTGTTGTCTGGCGTTATCTGAATGAACGCATTGGGCATAAACTGGCTTCCATTAGAGCGGTTAATAGCCTTACTGCTACACCCCGTCAGCTGAAAACCAAGTGCCAAGCCGCCACCTGTTAGCGCCACAGTTTTGAGAAAGCCTCGACGTGTTTGGATTAAGGTGCTCATGCTTGGTCTCCCACTTTTGCTTGAGGGTCAAAATAAGCGACACCACTATTTAGCTGTTCAGCAGCATTGTGAATAGCTTGTTTAATTCTCGGATAGGTACCACAACGACAAATATTACCGCTCATCGCTGCGTCAATGTCAGCATCACTGGGCGCAGTGTTCTTAGCCAACAAAGCAGCTGCCGACATAATTTGTCCTGATTGACAGTAACCGCATTGGGGGACGTTAATATCTCGCCAAGCGGTTTGCACAACATGTAGCGCATCTAACTCACCTAAACCTTCGATAGTGGTCACTTGTTTACCAGCAACGGCGCTAATAGGCATAATACAAGTACGAATCGACTCGCCATCTAAATGCATACTGCAGGCACCACACATGCCCATACCGCAGCCAAATTTAGAACCTTTCAGCTTAAACTCATCTCTTATTACCCATAACAGCGGTGTATCGCCAGCGACATCAGCTTTTACGGCTTTACCATTTAAATAAAACTCAATCATTGCCAGCCTTCGATTTAGTTTTTTAACATTATATCGTGATAACGTTGCAACTTAGATAGTGGATCAGAAATACAGCTAAATCCAGCAAATAACATGACACTATTGCAAGCTTATCGGTAATTATTCGTGCATTCAGCAGATAGACAAGTAATAGAACAAATAGGCCAATGGTTACAGGCCGCTAGTGATTGCTGGCTATGCACTATTATTGCGACCAAAGGTTCGTCGCCACGGCCAATTGGCTCTCTGCTGGCAATCAATTCATTGGGGGCTAGCTGCGGTTCTGTCTCGGGTGGCTGTATTGAAGATGACATCGCTAAACAAATATTAAGCCAGCAGTTGCCGGCAAGTAAGCCAAGTATTTTAAGTTACGGGGTAGATGCCAGCGAGAACGAACGTCTTGGCTTGCCCTGCGGCGGAGAGCTAGAGTTATTAGTGCAGCCAATCGTGGCCAACACCGAAAACCAGCAGCAATTTAAGCAAATTCTTAGCGCTATTTCCCAACGCAAATGTATTAGTCGTGTTTCTAGTATCGATGATAATTCTAGCATTCTGACAGCAACACCAACATTTCATCAGCTGGATTATTCAGGTGACAAAATCACTCACTGCTTTGGACCTCATTTTCAAATGTTGTTGATTGGCGCGGGGCAACTGTCCAAAGTTTTAGCTGAACTAGCCTTGGCAATGGATTATAAAGTCATTGTTTGCGACCCTCGCCCTGAACTGATTGAACACTGGAATGTTGGTAATGTTGAGGCTATTTTCGATACTCCCGACCAACTGATTTCCAAGCAGGGAGATGATGCGCAGAGTGTTATTATTTCTCTGACTCATGTCAACGCCATTGATGACGTAGCTATTGCCAGTGCACTAAAGACCGACGCATTTTATGTAGGCGCACTGGGGTCAATGCGCACTAGTGACAGCCGCAGGCAAAGGCTTTTGGCACAAGGCTTTAACGAACAACAACTTAACCGATTGCACGCTCCTGTTGGGCTATCTATTGGCAGTAAAACCCCACTGGAAATAGCCGTATCTATTATGGCCGAACTAACCTCACTGCGCGCAACCGCCGCTCGTAAACTAACGCCATGACTGTCGGCGTATTGCTACTTGCCGCGGGCACTGCGACTCGCTTTGGCAGCGACAAACGTATGGCGATCATGCCCAACAAAAAAACTATCATAGAAAATACCCTAGCCACCATTCAAACAACTCAGCTACCGCTAATCGTCTGCTTAAAAAAAGATGACTTACGCCTACAGCAACAATTAGATGGAAACAGGGTTAAGTGGGTAGTTAATGAGAATTCTGATAATGGCATGGGCAGTAGTATTGCCAGAGGAATAAGCATATGCAGAGATTGGAATGCGGTAATTATTGTACTAGCGGACATGCCATATGTGGAATCAAAAACCTATCGCAATATTGCCGCCGCTGCGAATAGCGATAGTATTATTGTGCCTACCTATGACGCCAAAAATGGTAACCCAGTTTGCTTCGGCTGTAGCTTTTACCCACAGCTAGAACAACTTAACGACGATAAAGGCGGCAAAGATATTATCTTAAACAATCAACATGCCGTAATAGAAATGGCGTTAAATGACGAAGGAGTTTTAAAAGATATAGATAAGCCTGAAGACTTATAAGAACAAAGACTAGCTTAATGACTCTCAAGCACCACAAAAGCGACGGCAAATTCTTGCTCATCAGACAAACTAATATGGCTAGAGCTAACACTTTTACGCTCACACCAAATCTTCGCTTCACCTACAAATTTAAGCCTGGGCGCCCCCAGCTCATCATTAATCACAATGATTTCAGTCCAAGATACTCCTTGCCCAATACCAACGCCTAACGCTTTACCTGCGGCTTCTTTGGCAGCAAACCGTTTCGCTAAAAATGCTATTTTATTAGAGTGATTATCATACTGAACTAGTTCTTCCACGCTTAAAATACGCTTAGCGAAGCGTTCACCTAAACGGTCCAAAGAGTCAGCGATGCGCTGTATTTTAACAATATCGCTACCGACGCCCACAATCACTTAACTTGAACTCCTGCAAATAACTCTCGGCTCATGAACGGCTTATTTCCAGTCAATGGCGAGAGCGCTAAACGTAATAACTTTTTAGCGTCGCGGCGCGACTGTCCGTCACTTAAATCGCCTTGTTCAACCCCGTTAATTTGCTGACCCGTAAAGCTAGTTTTAGCTTGCTGAGTATCGCTAATTAATTGAAAACCATGCTCGGGTATGTAGGTGTACATTTTAGCTAACAAAATCTCATTGCCATCTACATCAGCTCCAAAATCAATACCATAACCGAGCAAATCTAGTAGCTGTAACTCGAACGGACGTAGTATCAGTTCTAAATTTTCTGTACCCGCGAGTTTAGCAATAACACTTTCATACAAAGGTACCATTTCCGGCAACGGATCACCCTCATGTAATACTCGCAGTATTAATTCATTAACATACATTGAGGCAAATAGTCGCTCACCTTGCAGACGATAACTACTGAGGAGAACTTCACTAGCACATAAAGTTTTAAGATTTGAGCGACCGGACAAATTAACCTGAAGCTTAGTGTATGGATCGCAACGCAAAGCATTCTTTTTGGATTTATTTCTCGCGCCTTTGGCTACTACCCGAACCAAGCCTAATTCAACGGTTAGCAAATCGACTAATAGGCTGCTGTCTTGATATGGCCGACTATGAAGAACAAAAGCGGTCGCAGTAGTTTGAGCACTAGCCATAAGCGAAACTAACCCGTTGCTACTCGTTTAGATAACCAAGACTTTTAAGTGCTCTATCATCATCAGACCAGCCCCGACGAACTTTCACCCACAGTTTTAGCATAACTTTGGCATCGAGCATAATTTCCATATCACGTCGCGAGCGCTCACCAATAGTTTTCAAACGCTCGCCACCTTTACCAATGACAATCGCTTTTTGCCCGTCACGTTCAACTAATATTAACGCATCAATATGAATAGTTTTACCGTCGGATTTAAAGTTTTCGATCTCAACCGCTATGGAATATGGAAGCTCATCACCCAACTGACGCATAATTTGCTCACGCACCAATTCAGAGACTAAAAAGCGTTCGGTTCTGTCAGTAATTTGGTCATCCGGGTAGTACGCAACTCCTGCTGGTAATAACTCTTCAATACTTTCTTGTAGCACGTCTAAATTTTTACCGTGTAAAGCAGAAATCGCAATCACTTGATGAAAGTCGTGCCGCTCTTTTAATTCAGTTATATAAGGCAACAACTTTTCTTTTTCGTCAATTTGGTCAACCTTGTTAATAACAACAATAACTGGACACTTAGACGCCTTAAGCTCAACCAACACAAGGTCGTCTTCGTCAGTCCAGCGTAGCTTTTCAATCACAAACACTACCGCATCAACGTCACGTACCGCACTGGTTGCAGCTTTATTCATGTAGCGGTTAATCGCTTTTTCATTCGCTTTATGAATTCCGGGCGTATCAACATAAATAATTTGAGAACTGTCAGTTGTCTTGATGCCTAAAATTTTGTGCCGCGTCGTTTGAGGCTTACGCGAAGTGATACTAATTTTTTGTTCTAAAATATAATTGAGTAAAGTGGACTTACCAACATTTGGTCGGCCCACTATCGCGATAAACCCACACCGAAACCCATCACCCGCTTTATTCATCGTCTTCTCCTAATGCCTGCAGTACTTTTTCTGCGGCGATTTGCTCGGCCATTTTTTTACTAGCAGCCATGCCTTCTGTTGGCTTTTGCAATAAGGCTACCTTGCAGCTAACTACAAATCGCTGATTATGCTGCTCGCCCTGCACTTCTTTAGTCTTATATACAGGCAAAGTTTTTCCACTTGCCTGTAACACTTCTTGTAACCGAGTTTTGGCATCTTTGGCTTTACCCAGAGTATCGATATTTGCCACTCTATCTTCAAACCACTGCCTGACAGTCGTGCGGCAATGGTCAAAATCACTATCAAGATAAATAGCGGCAATAATTGCTTCCACCGCATCGCCCAAAATAGATTCTCTCTGGGTACCGCCGGTTTTAATTTCACCTGCGCCTAGCGTAAGGTATTCACCTATATCAAACCCCTTACCTATTTTAGCTAAAGTCTTTCCTTTAACTAGCATAGCTCGCTGCTGGGTCAATTTTCCTTCAGGTAAATTGGGATATGCCTCGAATAGCATCTCAGCTACCAACATATTAACCAAGCTATCGCCTAAAAATTCAAACCGCTCATTATGATCGCTAGAGAAGGACCGATGAGTTAGCGCTGTTGTTAACAGCGACTCATCATTGAATTGGTAGCCCAAATTTTTTTGTAATTGCTTAAGTAAAGTGGCCACAGTAAGGTTTAATTAGTCGCAGCTGTAAATATATTGTTTTCAAACCTGACGATAACATCGATATTAAATACGAAAGACACTCGTGCCTCGTAATTAGCATCTAGGGCAACTTGATCGTCAGAAAACGAGATCTCTACATCACTTGGCGAAATCGCTGTAATGCTATTCATATCAAAGCGCTTCACTAAGCGGTCTTTGATTCCGCGTCGGTCATAACCGTTAGTTGCTGCTTCTGTTGTTAGCTCTTCTATAACGCTGGTAATTGTGAAACCGGACATATAGATAGGCGCGATTTTGATCGCACACAGGCCAATGAAGATACCAATAATTAACAAACCAAGCTTTGATTTCATACCTTAAGCCTCCAATCTATTTCCACCATCAAACATTATCAGCTATAAAAATGCAAAATAATGTTAGCAATTACTCTATTGCCCCTACTCGCTTAAAACTGGGTATGCTCAAAAACTCTCCCCAGTTCATCCAAATACCGAAGGCTTTACCGACAATATTTTCTTCAGGTACTGGCCCCCAAAATCGGCTATCACTACTATTATTGCGATTATCACCCATCATAAAATAATGGCCTGCAGGCACGGTATAGCTAAAATTATCCTCACGCCGCATTTCAATATTGGTTTGTATTTGATGCTCCACACCAGCAATATTTTCATTTAGTAAATTATACTCTGGCTGGCCAACAGGCAACCGCGCTAGTAGTTTTTGATCAGCTTTTTTGTCATTAACATAAAGCACTTTGTCAATCATGGCGATTTTATCCCCAGGCAAGCCAACAACTCGCTTAATGTAATAAATATGTACATGTGGTGGATAGAACACCATCACATCGCCTCGTTCGGGATCATCAATATCTAAAACCTTGGTTCTAACCGCAGGTAGCCTTAAGCCATAGGCAAACTTGTTAACCAAGATAAAGTCGCCAACAATTAGCGTAGGCACCATTGACGCCGATGGAATTTGAAACGGCTCTATTAAAAAAGATCGTAAACCCAACACTATAGCCAATACAGGCAAAAATGAGCGAGCATACTCTATCGGCATTGGCGTATCGCCTCGGCGCTTTTTACTTAAAAATAATTTATCGACCAGCCAGATTACAAAACAAATTCCAACTAGCACGACCAAAATCAATTCGAAATTTATATCCATTCAGACTTCTACACTCTTCTGGTTTGTCACTGCTTAACACCAAGTTTATTTTTCATCAATTTTTAACACGGCTAAAAATGCCGTTTGTGGGATTTCAACATTACCCACTTGCTTCATGCGCTTCTTACCTTGCTTTTGCTTCTCGAGTAGCTTTTTCTTCCGAGTTATATCACCACCATAACATTTAGCAGTTACATTTTTACGCAAGGCTTTAACCGTTTGCCTGGCGATAATTTGCCCACCTATGGCCGACTGAATAGCCACATCAAACATCTGACGAGGAATTAACTCTTTCATTTTCTCGGTTAATATCCTGCCTCGGCTCTGAGCATCATCCTTATGCACAATAATTGACAGCGCATCAACTCGGTCGCCATTAATCAGCACATCAACCTTAACCAAGTTTGCCGCTTCGAAGCGCTCAAAACTATAATCAAGCGATGCAAAGCCACGACTCACTGACTTTAAGCGGTCAAAGAAATCTAACACTACTTCTGCCATTGGTAGCTCATAGCTCAGCGATACTTGATTGCCCATAAACTGCATGTCTTTTTGAACACCCCGTTTATTAACACATAAAGTAATTACACTACCCAAATAGTCTTGTGGCACCAAAATGTTACAGCGCACAATAGGTTCACGCATTTCCTTGATTTTAGTCGCTGCAGGCAATTTTGCAGGGCTGTCAACCTTAACCAAAGAGCCATCGACTAGCTCTACTTGATAAATCACCGTTGGCGCGGTGGTGATTAAGTCGAGATCATATTCACGCTCTAGGCGCTCTTGAATAATCTCCATGTGCAACAGACCTAAAAAACCGCAACGGAAACCAAAGCCTAGGGCGTCTGAACTCTCTGGCTCATAAAATAGGGACGCATCGTTAAGAGTTAGTTTAGCTAAAGCCTCACGAAAATCTTCATAATCATCTGAGTCTACCGGAAATAAACCCGCATAAACCTTAGGTTGTACTTTCTCAAAACCCGGCAACTGATCAACATCCGGAGTTGCAGCATGAGTAATCGTATCACCTACCGGCGCACCATGAATCTCTTTAATACCCGCCACAACAAAACCCACACTACCGGCAGTAATACTGTCGGTAACCAAACGTTTAGGCGTAAAAACCCCGACCGCATCAACTAATTGAGCACGGCCTAAGGATTTAGCAATAATCTTATCTTTTTTGCGTAAAGTGCCGTTCACCACGCGCACTAGCGAGACAACACCAAGGTAATTATCAAACCAAGAATCAATAATCAATGCTTGTAAGGGGGCATCTGGATCACCGACAGGAGGAGGCACTTTCTCAACCAACACTTCTAATAGCTCTTCCATGCCCAAACCAGATTTCGCGCTTACGCGGCATGCATCGATTGCTTCAATGCCGATAATATCTTCGATTTCTTGACAAACACGCTCAGGTTCAACTTGAGGGAGGTCCATTTTATTAAGCACCGGAATCACCTCGACGCCCTGCTCTATTGCCGTGTAACAGTTTGCTACCGACTGAGCCTCTACGCCTTGCGCGGCATCAACAACCAACAGCGCGCCTTCACAAGCGGCCAAAGAGCGCGACACTTCATAGGAAAAATCCACATGGCCCGGCGTATCAATGAAATTCAGCTCATAAGTTTCGCCATTATTCGCTTTATAATTCAAGGTCACGCTTTGCGCTTTAATAGTAATCCCACGTTCACGTTCAATATCCATTGAATCTAAAACCTGAGAGGCCATCTCGCGCTCAGATAAGCCGCCACACATTTGTATCAAGCGGTCGGCAATTGTCGATTTACCGTGATCGATATGGGCAATAATAGAAAAATTGCGAATATTAGAGAGCTTAGTCACTTAGCGTTACCTGAATCCTGTCATAACAACGCAAAATAATAGCGTTGATGGTCCAAAAAACGCGCATTTTACCCTATTTGCCACCAGCGCGGTTAGGTTTTATCGCGGTACTTGAATCGCCACGAAACCGGCACTGTCATTGCGCACTATTCGCACCGGTACGGGCTTACCTGGCGGTAGTTTTGACACTACTTTTTCAAACTCTTTTAAGGTGCTGATTGAATAACCACCAACTAGCGTAATAATGTCACCAGGACGCAACCTTGCCATTGCGCCAGCACTGCCATTCTCAACCTTAACCACCACAACACCGCCGGCTAATTGCTCAGCTTCTTGTTGATCTTGAGTTAGCTCTTTAACCAACAGACCTAGTTTATCTACTTTATTTAAGTCGCTGGAGTCGCCGCCAGTTAAGGTTGCACCAGCTTTGCTTTCGTCTAAAGTGCCAACTTTAACGCTCAAGTTACGCTCGCGACCATCGCGAACAACCATCATAGAGATCTTTTTACCAGGCTTAGTCAGCCCAACCACGGCCGGTAAATCAGCAGAATCACCAATCGCGGTGCCGTTAAAGTCGATAATAATGTCGCCGACTTTAACACCAGCAGCAGCAGCAGGGCCACTCTGCTCAATATAGGATATCAACGCGCCTCTAGGACTGGCTAAACCAAATGACTCCGCCAGATTTTT
>JBLHWB010000087.1:0-8792 GCA_047628915.1 Porticoccus sp.
CCAGATGGTTCTGTCGAATCTCGCTCGTTTGATCTTGAAACTATGCCAACAATTGTTGTTTTTGTGCAAGCGGTAAAAGGCTCCGACTCTCGTAGTGAAGAACTGCTAGCACATAAAAAACAGCACTGGTTAAAGGCTGCAGTATTAGAAGCCAAACCTTGGTACCGCGATTTACTAATTGCATCGCTGTTTATTAATGTTTTGGCGTTATTAGTGCCGCTGTTTACCATGAATGTTTATGACCGAGTGGTGCCTAATAATGCGATTGATACATTATGGGTGTTAGCTACTGGTGTTACCGTTGCTTTGTTATTCGATTGGTTTTTACGGGGTGCGAGAAGTCGAATAACTGATATGGCCGGTCGTCAAATTGATATTTCTTTGTCAGAAAAAATGTTCAGTAAAATGATTGGTATGAAACTAATTCAACGGCCTCAGTCTTCAGGCTCGTTTGCTAAACAAATTCAAGAAGTCGACAGCATTCGTGACTTCTTAACGTCGGCGACAATGGTTGCCTTAGTCGACTTGCCCTTTTCAATATTATTTTTAACGCTTATATTTTGGCTGGCTGGCCCCTTAGTTCTTGTCCCTTTTGTTGCATTGTTATTATTAGTGGCAATGGCGTTTAAAGTAAAAGCTAAAATGGCAGAGTCAATTCAAGAGAGTGGCCGGCTGTCATCACAGCGCCAAGCTCAATTAATCGAGTCATTGCAAATGCTGCCAGAAATAAAGCAGTTAAATCAAGAGTCGAAGCAAGTGCGTAAGTGGCATCAGCTCATTGGTTTATTGTCTGACCAAACTATAAAAGTACGTGATGCAAGTAATCAGTTAAGCCATTTTATGCAGTTAACGCAAAACATGGTGACTGTGTCTTTACTGCTTGGCGGTGTGTATTTGATTGCTGAAGGCAAGTTAAGCATGGGCGCCATGATTGCAGTGATAATGCTAAGTGGTCGCGCGTCGCAAGCATTAGGCCAGTTAGCGGTGTTGTTGGTACGGTATGAACAAACACAGTCGGCTATTACTGGGCTTAATAGCATAATGGCATTAGAGCAAGAAAACCAACAACATTATTTTACTGAATTAAACTTTACCGGCAGTATAAAGCTGCACCAAGTTACGTTTTCTTATCCTGATCAAAATAATAGCGCCTTAGATAATATTAATGTGGTGTTAAAGCCTGGCGAGCGAGTAGCAGTGCTTGGTGCGTCGGGCAGCGGTAAGTCTACATTGCTGTCTATGTTAGCTGGGCAGCATGAAATTAAGTCGGGTATGGTGTTGTTTGATGACATAGAAAGAGATCAGTGGCCATTATCGCATTTGCGTTCACATATCGGTTTTATGACGCAGTCACCGGTGTTGGCATGGGGGTCTGTACTGGAAAACATTACTGCGTCTAATGCCGTTGTCGACGAAGATAAATTGCGCCGCATATTAGGTCAGCTTGGCTTTGAAAAAATGCTACAAGGTTTAAATAATGGATTACAGTCAACCGTTGGTGAGTTAGGAAGAGAGTTATCGGGTGGGCAGCGTCAACTAGTCTGCATGGCAAGAACGATGCTGAGTGAGCCGCAATGGTTGCTGTTAGATGAGCCAACCAGTGCAATGGATGATGAAATGCAGTCATCGGTGCTTGCTACCCTAAGAGATTTACCGCTCGAACAAGGTTTTGTTATTGCCACTCATAAGCCTTCACTGCTCAATATTTGTGACCGAGTATTAGTGATGAGCGGTAGCAAAATCATTGTTGATCAAACTAAAGAAGAATTTGTGCGTAGTAACCAAGTTAGATCAACTGCTAGTAATAGTCGAAAAGTCGTTATTACTCAGCGAGATAGCTAGATGAACAATTACTTAAAACAATTACAACAGGCGTATTTGGCCCGCCAAATTATTTGGCTGATATCTGGCTTGGTTATTGCTGTAATTGTTTGGGCATCGTGGGCTAAGTTAGATGTTGTGGTGATAGGGCAAGGCGTATTAGTGCCGTCGGCCTCAGTGCAAAAAGTACAAAGCTTAGATGGCGGTGTATTACGCAAATTACATGTAGCCCAAGGTGACTTTGTGGAATTGGGGCAATTGTTGGCAACCCTTGATGAAACCCGCGCTCGCGCGAGTTTTGCCGAAGCAAAAGCAGAACAAGATACTTTGTTGGCAAAACGATTGCGCTTACAAACGCAGTTACAAGTGATTGCCGTTAACACTGTCAATAAAGATTATGTATTGCCCGTAGAACTAGCTCTGCAAGCTAATAAGCTTGCCAGCTATAATGCTGAAATGGGTGAGTTGGAGCGACGCTTAGAAAAGGCTGATGAAGATATCGTTCAGCAAAAAGGAGATTTAGCCGAGGCTAATAAAAATTATCAAACCTTTGAATCATCGGTTCGCTTGTTAAAGCAAGAATATGAGCTGACCGAGCAAGCAGTCAATAGCGGCGCCTTAAGTGAATCTGAATTACGCAAGTTAGAGCGTGAAAAAGTTAAGGTGCAAGGCCAGCTAGATGCCGAATATATTAAACTGGATAGATTGCGCTCTATGGTGAGCGAAAGTGAACAATCTAAGGATTTAGTGTTTGACGAGTTCCGGCGCCAGTCACAAAGCGCACTGTCAGATACTGATGCTAGGCTAGCGAGATTAGAACAATTATTGACTGGGCTTAATAGTCAGTTAGAGGAAACTAAAATGTATGCGTCAATGGCTGGAGTGGTGAAAACTATCGCTCTGCCTTCGATCGGCGGAGTGGTTAGGCCAGGTGAAACCATCTTAGAGATAGTGCCCAACGATGGTGTGTTATTGGTTGAAGCTAAAGTAAAACCAAAAGATATTGCTAGGTTGGCTGTGGGACAAGAAGCTATTGTAAAGTTCAGCGCCTATGATTTTGTGATTTATGGCGGGGTAAAGGGCAAACTAGTCCATATCTCACCTGATGCGACTATTGATGAGCGAGAGGGCGCATTCTTTTTGGTTCATGTCGCGGCAAGCAGTGATAGTTGGAAAAGTGAAGCGTGGCAAGACAAACCTATTATTTCCGGGATGCAGGCTGAAGTTGATATTTTAGCTGGGTCTAAAACAGTATTACAGTATTGGTTAAAACCATTGCTACGAGCTAGATCAGTAGCGATGAGAGAGCCATAATTAAAAATGAGGGACTATTGGTGATAAAGAAATTTTCAGGTATATCTATTATGGTTTTCAGCATGTTGATGGCGACGCTATCAGTAGCAGAAACAATAGAGCAAAGTTTGGTACGAGCAATTGAACATAGTCCTCAGATACGTGAGCAATATGCACGCTTTCAAACAGTGCTGCAACAACGTGAAATTGTTCGCTCTGAGTATTATCCACAGGTTTCTATTCGTGGTGCCGTTGGTCCTGAGCAAACTGATTATTTGGCAGATGTAGAAGTTGACGAGAAGTTAACGCGAGAAGATATTAGCTTGCGTATTTCGCAGTCATTATTCAGCGGCTTTGATACCAGAGCGAATAGTGATCGCCTGTTTTCAGAGTCTGAATCAGAGCGCCTACAGCTGCATGCATCTGCCGAAAACTTAGCGCTGCAAGTTAGTGAAGTTTACTTGAATGTATTGCGCGCAAAACAGTTGGTTGATTTAACCCAAGTGCACGTTAAAACCCATGAAAAAACGCTAGCAAGCGTTAGGGGATTAATGGAAAAGGGCTTTGCTAACCAAGCCGATATTGCCCAAGTGTCGGCGCGTTTAGCTAATGCGCGGTCATCACTTGTTGCCGCGCAAAACAATTTTCATGATAGTCATGCGCAGTTTTATCGTGTCATTGGTCAATCCCCCAGCAGTTTAATTATGCCAGCGGTAGATAAATCGTTACTTCCGTTATCTTTGAGTGATGCATTGGCTTGGGCCAAGGAAGCCCATCCGCAGCTTAAATCGGCTATGGCTGATATCGATGCTGCAAGACATGCGGTTAAAGCCAGTAAGGCTGGGTATTACCCTCGCCTAAGTATAGAAGGAGTGGCAAATCACAATAACGATATAGGCAGTATTGAAGGTCGGGAAGAAGCTTATCGCGTTCAATTGGTATTGGAATACGATTTATATAACGGTGGGCGTGACTCATCTAGAACGAGAGCTTCTAATTGGCAGTATAACGAAGCATTGGAAGTAAGAAGAAATGCCGAGCAAGACTTAATGGAAGGCACACGTTTTTCTTGGAACGCTTACTCATCAGTTAGCCAGCAAGTTAATTATATTGGTCAAAGTGTCGATGCTGCTACCTTGGCTGAAGATGGTTATTTGACTCAGTATAAGTTGGGCAAACGCTCATTGCTTGATTTGCTTAATGCTAGTGCAGAAGTGTTTATTGCTCGCAGAAACTACATTAATGCTGAGGTTGATTTAACTCAAGCACAGTATAGGTTGCTTAACTCTACTGGTAGGCTTGCTTATTCAATGCGTGTGTCGCTCCCTCAGCAGTGGATGGGAGAAAACTAATGAAGATAATTAATTCTATCGCAGTAGTCGTGTCTATTTTTAGTTTAACGGCTTGTCAAACCGCTGAACAACTACCCATACCAGAGCGAGTACAAGTTCAAGATTTACGCGATGATGATGGCGATGGCGTAGCTAATGCCAGAGATATCTGTGCGGACAGTCCTGTCGATTCACTAATAGACAATAAAGGCTGCGCTCACTGGGGCGTAGAAGAACAGCGCGAAGATTTTGTGTTTGAATTTGACTATGACAAGGAAGTGATTCGTCAAAATGATTTAGCTTTATTTCCACAAATAATTAGCGTATTAGAAGCGTATCCAGATGCATCTATCTTGATTGTGGGTGATACCAGCAACGAAGGAACCGATGACTATAATCAAGCTTTAGGACTACGCCGAGCCGATGTTGTGATGGATAAATTAAAGCAATATGGCGTCGACGAATCGACGATAATCGAATTTGTCTATAGCGACAAATCGTTAATTAATATTATAAAGAAACGTAAACGCAGAACAATTGTTCGTGTTGTTTATTACGTTAAAGAATATGAGCCTAAATGGGATATATACACAGTTGAGAATCAGCGTAATGAAAAATAATCTTAGTGGAATAGCCTTAAAATTTGCTATTAGCTTTGTAGCTGGCATAAGTCTATGGTCGCAACTTACTTTAGCAAGCAGTACAGACGATTTGAATACTCTGGTTGATCTATTAGATGACCGAGGTATTAGCATTTCAACTAACCCCAGTGCTTTGTCAGGCGAAAAAAACGTGGTTGTTATAAGCCGAGGCCCGCTGACGGATACGCAAGTTGCGGTTTATAATGATAAATACCATGGCCAGCTATTAGTATTACCGCTAACCACCAAATTGTTAGACGAGAGCATAATTAATGATGATGAGGAAGACGCCACGCAAGAGCGCGATAAGCTGTTTGCTACTGCATTAAAGCAAGGCACTATGGTTTATTTATATATTAATCCGAGTCATTTTAAAAACTCTGCTACTACTCTGTCTGACATGTTGACACCGTTACTGGCAAGTGACTTTCAAGATAAATTAAACGATAGTCGCTTCGCTGCATTGCCGGCTGAGTATATCCAGCAATGGGCGGTAAGCTTAGGTAACGCCGAGCCTGAATATACTGGTGGTTATAAGTAGCAATGAGCTCTAAAGTTTAGCGTTCGCCCACGGATCAGTAATGCTTTGCTGTTTCGGTGAGTCTTTGACTCCTACTAATACCACAAACTTTTTATTGGCCGCAATTGTTTCGCAATTGCCAAATAGACGTTCAATCTTTGAATGATAGCTTAGTTGTCTGTTGCCGATAACCCAAAGCTGGCCGCCGCGTTTAAGTGCTTTATAACTTTGGCTTATCATGCGCCAAGCGATGTGATCACCCACTGTATTGTGTTGGTGAAAGGGCGGATTACAAAGGATTAGGTCGGGTTTATCCAAGGCAAGACCGGTTAAGCTGTCAGCGATGACAAAGCTAGCGTCTGAGTCATTAGCTATAGCCGCTATATAGTTTGTTTTTGCTGAATCAAGAGCCATATAACTTTCGTCAATAAACGTTACCTTACATTCGGGTAGTGACTTTTTAGCCATTACTCCTAGCACGCCATTGCCGCAACCCAAGTCGACTATATTTTTTGAGGGGGGGAGTTGTTCAAACTGTTCCAGCATAAATCGAGCGCCAATGTCTAAGTTTTCACGTGAGAAGACATTGGCATTGTTGCTAAGCATTAAACCGGTAGTTTCGTCTAAGTAGTCGGTTGGATAGGGTGACTTCGCACCCGATTTACTAGCATAACTAGGATATATTAAGCGCGCTTTTTTCTTCGCTAATGACGTTACAGTTGCCCCAATGTATTTTTTAAATAAAGCGATAGTCGAATTATGAATATTTTTAACCATACCGCCAGCAATGATTGTGGTATGGCTATCGATATGGCTTTGTAGTGTTATTAGTTGTTGTTCAAGCAGTGCTAGGGTTTTTGGTACTTTTATTATTACAACATTAAAAAGGCCGTTGGGTTGGTCGGTGCTAGCAATTAATATTGCGTTGCTGTCGATATTGTTAATAGCAAAGTTGTGAACGGTGGAAAGTTCTCCCAGATAAGAGTCGCCCCAGCAGGTAACATCATACTTATTGAGGCTAGTGGCCAATGCGCCAAATTGATCGTTAATGATAAGTACTTTGGCATCTTCATTAGGCGCTTTATCTACATCGCTTAGGGCTTGCAGTAAGTACTCATCACCAGCATCCCAAGCACGCAGGGTTTCTTTGGAGCGCAGTGGCAGCCGCTGCAGTGAATATGAGCCAAACGGGGAGGATAAAGTTTCCAAGGGAGTTACCTGAGAGTTGGATTAATTGACGCAAGTTTACCAGAGCAGGCTTGACCCTATTGAATAATTTTTATCCTATCAAATATAACTAAGTGTTTAGCTGAATCTAGCAATGCATGGCGCTATTATTACTTAGGACAATAATAACAAGGTGCGATATGAAATTTCTGTGGGTGTTCACATTACTCTTGGTAAATACAGCTAATGCTGACGATTTAGCTGATCAAACTGAGTTACTTACCGTCCAAGCGAAACCCTATGAGAGAACTGAACAGAGAGATGATTGCGATAACTATAATCCTTTGCGAGCGCCGTTTTTTGGCGATACTCATGTTCATACCCGCTATTCATTAGATGCCAGTACCCAAGGTACTCGTACTCGCCCAATAGAGGCGTATCAGTTTGCAATGGGCCAGCCATTAGGTATTCAACCATGGACGGAAGACGGCAAACCGCTGCGCGAAGTGAATATTGGCAGGCCGTTGGATTTTGCCGTGGTTACCGACCATGCCGAACTTATTGGTGAAGTGAATACCTGTAATGATGCTACAGCAGATGCCCATAACTCTTGGCAATGTTTGTTGTATAGAGGTTTTCCTCGCTTATCCTTTTTCGTATTCAATATGGCTTCATCAGTATTTCAAACCCATTTGGCACCGACTGAAGCAGGTCAGCAACAATGGCGAGAAGCCGGTTTGGCCCCTTGGAATGAAATGAAAGAAGCGGCAGAAACTGTTTATGATCGTTCTAGTGCTTGTGAATTTACTAGTTTTGTTGGTTACGAATGGACAGGCTCGGGAGAAAATGTTGCGAACTTACATCGCAATGTAATTTTTAGAAATAGCAACGTGCCAAGATTGCCAATTAGTTTTATTGACGCACCGTCAGCCCAGCAGTTGTTAGAGCAATTAGATAAAGGGTGTATTGAAGGCGTTGAGGGCTGTGATGTTGTTGTCATTCCCCATAATTCAAACTTAAGTGACGGCATAATGTTTCGAACCCTACGCGATGATGGGTCAGCGATTACCACTGGCGATGCTAGCAGGCGGGCTAGACTAGAAACATTGGTAGAGATAATGCAGCATAAAGGTAGCTCGGAATGTTATTTCGGGCCAGACAATATGGACGACGGCTTATGTGCGTTTGAGCAATTACCCTACAACACCTTTAGAGGACAGTATCAGCCGTCAATGGCTGTGCTACCCAAGGCTAGTGATGGCTTTATACGTGGTGTGTTAAATAATGGTCTGATTCAGCAACAACGCATAGGCGTTAACCCATTTAAATTTGGTTTTATTGGCAGTACTGATACCCATTTAGGAACCCCCGGCTTAGTCGACGAGAAAGACTATAAAGGCCATGGTGGTGCCGGTGCTCCTGCAGGTAAGGAAATTCCGCTGGGGCTAACCGATAATCTTGAATATAACCCGGGTGGCTTAGCGGTATTATGGGCTGAAGAGAATAGCCGCGATTCGTTATTTGCCGCGATGCAGCGACGAGAAGCCTATGGTACTAGTGGCCCGCGTATTTTAATGCGGATGTTTGGTGGTTGGCAGCTGCCCCTAGATATGTGCGAGCAACAAAACTTTGCCCAGATCGGTTATAACAATGGTGTGCCCATGGGCGGTGATTTAAGCTCTGCTGACGCAGATGCTAGTCCAAGTTTTGCGGTAATGGCGGCAAAGGACGCGGGTACAGCGACTCAACATGGTATGGCGCTGCAACGCTTACAAATTATTAAAGGTTGGCTTGATAATGACGGCAACGCTCAGCAAAAAGTGTTTGATGTCGCTGGCAATAGTGACAATGGTGCAGCTGTTGATATAAATACCTGTGAAACTAGTGGCGATGGCTATGCTCAATTATGTTCGGTATGGCAAGATCCTGACTTTCGTCAAACTGAAAATGCTTGGTATTACGCCAGAGCAGTGGAGAACCCAAGTTGTCGTTGGAGCCAAAATATCTGTATTGCCAAGC
>JBLHWB010000088.1:0-8766 GCA_047628915.1 Porticoccus sp.
TGGATAGGCAAACTCAATCATAGCCAACCTCGTTAACCACATGACTGGTGATCCAGCTTTCGCAGCTAGCGAATAGAGTTTGTATATCCGGTGTTGACTGCGGCCAGTCTTCCATCGGACTATAGGCCACAACTAGTAAGGTATTAGCTCCCTCAAAGTTTTTATCTGCCAACGTAGTCTGCAGAAACTCTATCCACGGCTTGCCGCTTAGTTGTGCTATCTCACTGCGAGGATACGCTTGCAGCGCAACCGACTTTAATAGCGCTGGCACTTCATTCACAGCAGCGGTATTACCAGCCTCAAATAATTTTCTAATTTCAACTAAGGCCTTTAGCCCTTCACGTCGATACCAATTTTGCTGCCATAATTTCCAAGCTAAAAAACTACGCCTGAGAATATAAGCTATTAATAGAACACCCATTATCTTCCAGCCAACGGTCTGTGGCACTAATGAAATTGACTCAGGTAGTATTACTTCATCAATACCATGTAATAGGTAATTGCCAAAACTACTACCTAGCTCGGCGCGCTCAGTCATTTGGCGCCTCGCTTACGAGCTTGGCCTAGAGATAGTAGTATTTGGTCTACTACCGGCACATCAGTATTGATCTCAATCACTGGCACTGCATATTTTTTTAGCTCACTCTGCAAGTAACTTATATTACTGGCAAAATCACTTTGAAAATCTTGTTGCAGCCCTTTATGGCCGCTATCGACTGCAATTTGGTTAAACCCATCACTCACTACCAAACGCTGCTGTGGCGGTAATTCTTTCTCTAACGCGTCATGCACAAATGGAACAATAAAATCGTTATGCCCCGACAAACGCTTAATATACTTAACCGTATTATCATCCCAGCCTTGTAGGTCACTAATTAAAATAATCAGTGCATCGTGCCGACATAACTCGCTGGCTTTTTGTAGCGCAACATTTAGCTGGTCGTCATTACTGTTAACTTTATAGCTGGCGTTGAGAGCGTTATTCATTTTTACGGTTTGATGCAAAATTTGCATCACCCCTCTTTCGCTCCGACGTGGCTTAATTTCAACCGCCTCGTCATCGTTAAAAACAACCGCACCTATACGGTCGCCGGTAGACAGCACTTGCCATGCGCACAGCGCTGCAACTTCACTTGCCACCACCGACTTCATTTTATTTTTACTACCAAAGAACATCGACATGCGCTGGTCGATTAGCAGTAGTACCGAATGCTCACGCTCTTCGTTATAAACTCTGATATGGGGCTTTTTGGTGCGTTTGGTAACGCGCCAATCTAATGCGCGAATGTCATCGCCTTGGCGATAGTGGCGCAACTCTTCAAAGTCTAAGCCACGACCACGTAATTTAGACCGATTACGGCCAGACAATACGCTACCTACCGGTTGGCTAGGCAAAAAACTAAAGCCTTTCGCCCGGTGGCGCAGTGCCACCAGCTCAGAAATTTTCGCATGAATTCGTTGATCACTTGTCATCGCGACTGCCTATTTATGCTACGGCAACTTGGTTAACAATTTCTCTGATCACGTCGTCGCTACTAATACCTTCGGCAATCGCTTCGTAACTTAACACTAAGCGGTGGCGCAGAACTTCCACCACTACTGCACGCACATCATCAGGGTCGACAAAGTTTTTACCCTCCAGCCAAGCATGCGCTCTAGCCGCTTTATCTAAACCGATACTGGCACGCGGGCTTGAACCCACCTCTATCCAGTTTTTCAATTCACTATCAGGGTAACGCTCAGGCTTTCGTGTTGCCATGACCAAAGCAACAATATATTTCTCAACATTTTCGGAAATATGTAAGTCTCTAATTTCCGCTCTAGCAGTGAATATATGTTTTTGATCAACTTTACTAAGTTCTTCAGTAACAGGGTTTTCTTCAGCTCGCACCAATCTAATCACCCCCAACTCGGCTTCATCTTCAGGATAATCAATGGTTACCTTCATTAAAAACCTATCCATTTGCGCCTCAGGCAGGGGATAAGTTCCTTCTTGCTCAATCGGATTTTGAGTCGCCAATACCATAAATAACTCAGGTAATTTATAAGACTTACCGCTAACAGTGACTTGGCGCTCCTCCATCGCCTCTAACAGAGCTGCTTGTACTTTGGCTGGGGCGCGGTTTATTTCATCGGCCAGTACCAGATTGGCAAATATTGGTCCAGGCTGAAATGTCAGCTGTTCACTATCACCATCAACATGATAAACATCAGTACCGGTAACATCAGAGGGCAGCAAATCAGGGGTAAACTGAATACGCCCTAAATCTGCCTTTATGGCTTTGGCCAAGGTTTTTACTGCGCGTGTTTTAGCTGTACCGGGTAAGCCTTCAAGTAATAAATTACCGTTGCACAATAAGCCAATAATAATTTTATCAATAACATCGTCTTGACCAATCACGGCTTTTTGCATACTGACTTTTATATCGTTAATCGCCTCTAGTGCACCCTGCATACTATTACCCTCAGTTAGTTGCGATTATTATCACCTAAGACTCAGCCTAATACGACGCCAATTTTAATCACTGCCACTACAACGAAAAAGCCCCTTGCCAGCATAGCTAACAAGGGGCTGTTAAACTAAAAGAGCTACAAAAAGCGAGATATCAGCTCTTTCATAACCTCATTAGTGCCACCATATATTTTTTGTACACGGCTATCAGCATATAAGCGTGCAATTGGGTATTCCCACATATAGCCATAACCGCCATGCAATTGCAGACATTCGTCAATAATGTCGCATTGCTTTTGGGTACACCACCATTTAGCCATAGACACTTTTTCAGCGCCTAATTTACCTTCCATATGCTCAAGTAAACATTCATCAACAAAACTACGCATGACTGTCGCTTCAGTTTTACATTCCGCTAACTTAAAGCGCGTATTTTGAAACGCCATAATGGGCTTGCCAAAAGCTTCACGTTCTTTGACGTAATCAATCGTCATTTCTACTGCCATCTCAGACGCTGTTGCCGCATTCATGGCTATGCTTAAACGCTCTTGTGGCAAACTTGTCATTAACTGAATAAAACCTTGGCCTTCTTCTGGACCAAGCAAGTTAGTTTGAGGTATCCGCAACTCGTCAAAAAATAGCTCAGAGGTATCTGCTTCTTTCAACCCAATTTTTTCAAGATTGCGGCCACGAGCAAAACCCGACTCTGCTTTATTGGTATCTAAAATCACCAAGGAGATACCTTTACCACCTAAACTAGGATCAGTTTTACACACAATAATAATTAGCTCGGCATGCTGCCCATTAGAGATAAAGGTTTTAGAACCGTTAATAATATAATCATCGCCATCTTTTAAGGCTGTGGTTTTTATTGACTGTAAGTCACTGCCAGTACCAGGTTCTGTCATCGCAATAGCACCAACCATTTCGCCTGTTGCCATTTTTGGCAACCATTCCTGCTTTTGCTCTTCAGTACCGAATTCTAGAATGTAATGAGCAACAATATGGGTGTGGACACTGTTGCCACCTCCAACAGATACCGCGGCACCACCGCGCATCATTGCATCTAGAATAATTGCTTCATGTAAAAACGTGCCACCAGCACCACCATATTCTTCAGGAATACTGGCGCATAACAACCCTGCCTCACCAGCTTGATTCCAAGCGGCACGGTCACACATGCCGGCTTTTTCCCACTCTTCACGCTTAGGGTCAAACTCTGCTTTAGTAAAACGATACGCTGCATCATGCAAAATACGCAGTTCATCATCTACCCATTTAGAATTTAAAATACTCATTAGCTTTGCCTTTGTTTAATACATAAAAGTTAGTAGTGAAAACAACCAATAAAAATGACGAGCACTGCCCGCCATTTCAACTGCTTTTAGTCAACGAACAACTCGCCGTTAGCAGCCTTGTCTAACAACAGTTTAGGCGGATTAAATCTGTCGCCATAAAGTTCTGCTAGCTCGCTGCTACGTGCTATGAAGTTATCCAGACCATAGGTGTTCACGAACTGCAGGAAGCCGCCAGTCCATGGTGGCGCACCGATTCCAAAGATAGAACCGATATTACCGTCACGAACGGTACGCAATACGTTCTCTTCAAGACATTTAATAGACTCGATTACCTGACGGAATAAAATACGATCCTTTATATCGTCATGAGGAATATTGACTTCAGGCTTGTGGTACAACGTGTAAATTTCTGGCCATACAGTTTTTACGCCATTTTCTGGATAATCATAGAAGCCGCCGTTATAGGCCTTACCCTGGCGACCTAGTTCACCGCAAATTTTACCAACAACCCGCTCACCAGCCGATTCAGGCATGGTTTCACCGCGCTCGCTAAGTAGCTTGCGGTTAGCATTCATTACCTTAAATCCTAGCTGCTGACTCACTTCGTCTTGCTGCGCCAATGGCCCTACTGGCATACCAATAGCCATCGACAAGTTGTCGATAAGTACTGGATCGACACCTGACTCTAACAGTTCAGCGCCTTCATCTAAGAACTTACCAAACACACGCGAGGTGAAAAACTGCAACACGTCATTAACAACAATAGGCGTTTTACGAATTTGCAGTACAAAGTCAAACGCCGCTGCCAAGGTTTCATCAGAAGTGTTATCACCGCAAATAATTTCAACTAATGGCATTTTGTCTACCGGCGAGAAGAAATGCAGACCGATAAACTTACTACTATCACGTGAAGCTTCTGCCAAGGTAGTGATAGGCAAAGTTGACGTGTTAGACGCAAAGATAACGCCTTTTTCTAATTGTGCTTCAGCTTCTTTGGTTACTGTTGCTTTAAGCGCCACTTCTTCAAATACCGCTTCTATAACCAAATCACAACCAGCTAAATCTTCAGCCTTAGCGGTCGCTAGAATTAGATCAAGATGGGCTTGTTTTTTCTCTTCAGTACTACGACCGCGAGAGATCGCTTTGTCTAAGATCTTAGTTGAATAAGCCTTACCTTTTTCAGCAGCCTCTGCGCTAATGTCTTTAAGCACCACCTGAATACCAGAACGAGCAGCTTGATAAGCAATACCTGCACCCATCATGCCAGCGCCAAGTACACCAACTTTCTTAATGGTTTTCTTCTCAATGCCTTTAGGGCGAGAACCACCAGCGTTTAGCTCATTCATCTGGAAGAACAATGTTGAAATCATGTTCTTCGCAACTGGGCCTAACGCCAATTTCAAAAAGTAACGTGTTTCAATCATCAAGGCGTTATCAATATCAACTTGGCAACCTTCAACCGCCGCCGACAAAATAGCTTGTGGCGCAGGCATTAAGCCTTTGGTCTGTTGAAACATCATCGCTGGCGCAATCTGTAACAACTGAGCTAACTTAGGACTGCTTGGGCCGCCACCAGGAATTTTAAAGCCTTTAACATCCCACGGCTGAACCGCCTCAGGGTTTGCCTTAATCCATGCTTTGGCTTTCGCCATCATGTCATCGCGATCAGTTGCTAGCGCTTCAATAAGTTTCATTGATAAGGCTTTAGCTGGCTTAACTTTTGACCCTTGAGTTAAGAAAGGAATCGCATCTGAAAGGCCTATTAGTCGCGGTAATCTGGCAACGCCACCCCCACCAGGCAATAAGCCTAGCTGGGCTTCAGGTAATCCAATTTGGATTTTATTATCATCAATCGCCACACGATAATGACACGCTAAGCAGATCTCATAACCGCCTCCTAGCGCTGCGCCATTAATCGCTGCAACAACAGGTTTGCCTAATGTTTCCAGACGTCGCAACTGACCTTTAATAGCCGTAGAGCTGGCCATAAAATCTTCGATTTTATCTTCACTAATTTGTACTAACTGAGTTAAGTCACCGCCAGCAAAAAATGTGGTTTTAGCAGAGGTAATGACTACACCTGCTATATCGTCTTTCTCTTGTTCTAGTCTTGCTACTGTTTCTTCCATAAAAACTTCGTAGCTTTGATTCATGGTGTTAACCGACTGTCCCGGCATATCCATAGTAATCGTAACAATGTTGTCACTGTCTTTATCAAAATTAAAACCTGTCATATCAATAACTCCTGCGCTAAACGCGTTCTACAATTGTTGCTATACCCATACCACCACCAATACAAAGTGTGCATAAGCCATAGCGCAAGTTTCTGCGTTCTAGTTCATCAATCACGGTGCCGGTAATCATGGCGCCCGTTGCTCCCAATGGATGCCCCATCGCAATAGAACCACCGTTTACATTAATCTTTTCAAACGGCACATTCATTTCAGCTTGAAAGCGCATAACAACCGCCGCAAAAGCTTCGTTCACTTCAAACAAGTCAATGTCGTCTACGGTTAAGCCAGCTTTAGCCAACGCTTTACGCGCGGCAGGCGCTGGGCCAGTTAGCATAATGGTTGGCTCACTGCCGATAACCGCCGTCGCAACAATACGTGCGCGTGGGGTTAAACCAAGCTCTTTACCTTTGGCTTCAGAGCCGATCAATACCGCCGCGCTGCCGTCAACAATACCTGACGAGTTGCCCGGGGTATGAATATGGTTAATCGCGCTAATTTGCGGATATTTAGATAGCGCAAGGGTGTCAAAGCCCATACTGCCCATCATTTCGAAAGAAGGCTTCAGTGAACCCAACGCTTCGATAGTGGTATCGCCACGAATGAACTCATCTTTTTCAAGAATCATTAAACCGTGCATATCGGTTACCGGCACTACCGAGCGGTCAAAATAACCTGCCGCTTGCGCCGCAGCCGCTTTCTGTTGTGAGCTAAGCGCAAAGTTATCAACGTCTTCACGGCTAAAACCGTCAAGGCTAGCGATTAAGTCAGCTGAAATACCTTGTGGTACGAATTTAGTTTGCGCCGCCGTTGCAGGGTCCATCGCCCAAGCGCCACTATCGCTACCCATTGGCACCCGAGACATAGACTCGATACCACCAGCCACCACTAAATCTTCAAAGCCGCTGCGTACTTTCATGGCCGCTAAGTTAATGGCCTCTAAACCAGATCCACAAAAACGGTTTAGCTGAACACCGGCAACGCTCTCATGCCAGTCGGCAACCATAGCAATGGTCTTAGCAATATCGGCGCCCTGCTCGCCCACTGGCGTCACACAGCCAAATACCACGTCATCAACTTGCGATGTATCTAGATCTAAGCGGCTTTGTAGTGCGCGCAAAATACCTGCGCCCAAATCAACTGGCTTAACTGGATAAAGCGAGCCCGATGCCTTACCGCGACCTCGTGGTGTACGTATTGCTTCAAAAATATAGGCTTCTGTCGCCATGTTACAACTCCCGTAAAATTAACAAGTAAAAGTTCGACCCGCATAATTAGGCATCTAGCCGCCTTAACCAATGACATAAATGTGCAAAATAACTGTCTTTAATCATATAAAATCTGTTGCTTACGGCGTAACATGTTTAAAAACAAATACTTACAGGCCACAACAGTAATGGAGATCCCTACTCTCCCGATTAAATACATTAACTCTATATTGACTGCAGCAGAGTCAAAAGGGTTTGATCGCGGCAAAATTTTAACCGCCGCCGGCGTCGCACCAGCTATGCTAGCTAGCGATATAAACCGCGTGCCTAGCGCTACCTTTACCAAATTGACAGCAACCGTTGCCTTCATGCTTGAAGATGAAGCTCTCGGCTTTTTGGATACTCGGCTTAAGCCCGGCTCTTTTGCCATGATGTGCCATGCCTGTATTAGCAGTTCAAGCCTGCGAAAAGTAATGCAGCGTTGGGCCAAGTTTTATCAAATTGTTACTGACGATTTCACTATGGAATTGGTTGAAGAAGGTGACTGGGCTAGATTTACTCTTACCGCTCACGAAGGCATGCGAGATCCTGAAAACTATCTGACGCAATCATTTCTTGGCATTATGCATCGCACTGCCAGTTGGTTTATCGACAAAACAGTTGTACTAGACCATGCCAACTTTATCTTTCCGCGACCAAGCCACGCCAACGAATATAACTTTCTATTCTCCAGCCCAGTAAAATTTAGCCAACAAGAAAACAGCATTGTATTTAGCAGTAAATATTTAGACGCACCTATTGCTCAAGACCAACGTTCACTAAAGATATTTTTAGCCAATGCGCCAATGGGATTAATGTCTAGCCAAGAAAACGACAATAGCCTAGTAACAAAAATAAGGCGGCTTATTAGAAATAACGTGGCTGACGAATTTCCAGAATTTGAGGAAGTCGCTAAACAACTATTCTTTACCGGCGCCACTCTGCGCCGCCGCTTGCGCGATGAAGGCAGTTCTTATCAACAAATTAAAGACGATATTCGTCGCGACACAGCTATTCATTTACTCGCACGCGGCGATACTCCAATAGAAGAAATCGCTATGCAGGTAGGTTTTTCAGAAGCCACCTCTTTTTTTAGAGCATTTAAACGCTGGACCGGCGTGACGCCCAGGGCTTACTTGGATGGCGCGGATAGTTAGTATTGTGCATACATCCTCTATACACATGCTAGCCTCTAATTGATAAAGGTATAGTGATGAATGACTATATCTTTCTATTACCCATCGCACTGTTTTTATTATTGGGCGTAATTAGTCCAGGACCTAGTTTCATCTTAGTAGCTCAAACCGCCATGGCTAAAACACGCGCCGAGGCCATAGCAACAGCTGTTGGAATGGGTATTGGGGCAACAATATTCACTATTACTGCATCAATAGGTCTGTTCATCTTGCTTGAAGGCGTGCCGATGATTTATCTAGGCTTAAAAATAGTAGGTGGAAGTTATTTGTGCTTTTTGGCATTAAAAATGTGGCGTAGCGCCAATATCTCCATAGAACAAAATATTGATCACAGCAAAAATG
>JBLHWB010000089.1:0-8648 GCA_047628915.1 Porticoccus sp.
TGCCAATGGTGATTTGCTGTGGTGATAGGGCGATATCTATTTCGCCGCCTTGTACTAAGTCTACATAAGCAGGATTAGTAATTAAGCTGATAACTTTGGTTGCACCTAGCCGCTTAGCTAATAAAGACGACATAATATTTGCTTCATCATCATTAGTTAGTGCTAGGAATACATCGCAATCTTCAATATTTTCTTGAATCAGTAATTCTTTATCAGACGCACTGCCATTTAGTACAATTGTTTTACGCAAACTTTCGGACAGACTGCGGCAACGCTTGTAGCTGCGCTCAATCACTTTTACGTTAAAACTGCGCTCCAATTTTCTTGCTAGCCGTTCACCGATGTTGCCGCCACCAGCGATGATAATACGTTTGTAGGGCTTGTCTAGTTTTCTTAACTCACCCATTACTGCGCGAATATTTTTTTGCGCCGCAATAAAAAACACTTCATCGCCTACTTCAACTACTGTTTCGGCGGTGGGTTTAATTGCACGGTCTTTTCTAAAAATAGCCGCAACCCGGGTGTCCACTCCCGGCATATGTGAGCGAATGGCTTTTAATTGCTGGCCAACAATTGGGCCGCCATGAAACGCTTTTACCGCAACTAGTTGCGCTCGGCTTTCAGCAAAGTCTAGTACTTGCAACGCCCCCGGCGTTTCTAGCAGCCTTGAAATATAGTGGGTAACCAGCTCTTCTGGGCTGATAATAACGTCGATAGGAATATGATTAGCATCGAACAGTTCAGGCTGATTAATATAAGACCTAGACCGAATACGACAGATTTTTTTAGGGGTACGAAACACCGTGTGAGCAATTTGACAGCCAACCATGTTGATTTCGTCACTGCTGGTAACGGCAATAATCATATCGGCGTCTTCGGCACCGGCTTGGCGTAGTATATTTGGATGGGAGGCATGCCCCGTAATAGTGTTTATATCGAGGCGGTCTTGCAGTTCTTTCAAGCGATCGGCGTCGGTATCTATTAGCGTTATGTCGTTGCGCTCACTTGCAAGGTTTTCGGCTAGTGTGCCGCCAACTTGCCCTGCTCCAAGTATAATTATATTCATAGCCTTACTAGTCCTTTTGGCGAGAAGGAAGAAAAATTAGGCATGTTTTTGAATGCAAGCGTAGTAAAACCCATCGGGGCCGTCACAGCTTGGTAAAATTTGGCGGCCAACGGCTTGTGCGATGCCCCAGTTTCCCGTGATGATAATTTCTTTAGCATCTGTGTTCGCGGCAATAAATGATTCAATATTATTTGCATTTTCCACCGGCAATATAGAGCAAGTTGCATAAACTAAAATTCCACCCGGTTTTACACATTGCCACAAAGCGCCTAAAAGCGATTGCTGCAATGCCGCCAGCTTAACAATATCCTCTTGCTTGCGCAGCATTTTAATATCAGGGTTTCTACGGATAACGCCGGTTGCAGAGCAAGGCGCATCCAGCAATATTGCATCAAAAAAATCGCCGTCCCACCACGAATCAATATCCACCGCATTGGCGGTTATTAAGTTAGCAGAAACCTTTAGCCGCGTTAAATTTTCTTGCACGCGTACAAGGCGGTTTGCTTCTATATCGATGGCATCAAGCGTTATATCGATTGTTGATGCTTCAAGTATGTGGCCAGTTTTTCCACCTGGAGCACAGCAAGCATCAAGAATTTTCTTTGGCTTATTTTGTAGTACCAAGTTAGCAGAAAGCTGCGCTGATTCATCTTGCACGCTGCAATGGCCATCAATAAAACCAGGCAGAAGATTTACATCGATGGCATCATCGAGGTTAATGCCGGTCTCAGCGTAAAGGCATGCGCTAGCTGTTATACCTGCGGCGCTTAAGTGTTTTAGGTATTCGTCTCTACTCTGATGCCTAGTGTTGACCCGAATGGTCATTGGGCCTGGAGTGTTATTCGCTGCAGTAATCTGAGTTGAATGATCCGGCCACTGTCGTTCTATTTCGTCGAACAGCCATTGCGGGTGGGCATTAGTAGCGGCATTGTTTAAGTTGTTTTCTAAAATTTCCCGGCGGCGGCTGTATTGCCTTAATACGCCGTTGATAAAACCTTTGGCCCAAATTTTATTGAGTTGTTTCGCGGCTTCTACTGTTTCAGACATGGCGGCGTGATCTGGCACGCGCATATGGCTTAGCTGGTAGGCGCCTATTAATAGCAGTGCATATATATCAGTATCTTTTTCTCGCAGTGGCTTTTTCAGCAGCTGGTCGATAACGCCAGATAATTGTGGCGATAAGCGCGCTACCCCATAGCAAAGTTCTTGTAGTAGACCACGATCTTTTTCATCAATACGTTCGACCGCTGGAGGCAGTAATACAGCGAGGGATTTACCTCTGCTAATGAGCTCTGCCAACACTTGCGCAGCGACCGCGCGGGGATTGGTAACAGCTTGGCGTTTATTAGCCACTATGGGTTAGACCCAAATGCTATGCCTGCTTCAAACCAGCTCGACCTGCCATTTAAAATTGCCGCAGCGTCCAGTATTTTGCCGCCTGGCAATTGCAGTAACTCTATAGCTAATACTCCTACGCCGCAGGCAACATGAATCGACTTTTTGTCTACTTTAATAATAGTGCCTGGGGTTTCATGGTGGTTGTCATCATTGGGGACGGCTTGCCAAATTCTGACTCGCTCAATAGTTTTATCAGTGGGTAAGTCACTATAGGCGACATTAGCAGAGTTAAATGCACGGATTCTTAGTGCGATAGCAATGCTGCTTTGAGTCCAATCGATAGCGGCTTCATGTTTGCTTAGCTTGCGCGCATAGGTGCTTAAGTTATCGTCTTGTATTTCAGCCTGCACTTCATCATTGGCAATATCTGCTAGCGTTTGCACTAATGCAGTAAATCCTCTACTTGCTAGCTTTTCACGCAGGCTGTCGCCGGTGTCGACTGCCGTTACGCCGCAGTAAACTTTTGCCAACATGGCGCCAGTATCTAAACCAGCATCCATTTGCATAATGGTGATACCGGTTTGTTTATCTCCAGCCTCAATGACTCTTTCTATAGGGGCTGCTCCACGCCAGCGAGGTAAAATAGATGCATGCACGTTGATGCAGCCAAATTTTGGCGTGTCTAGTACCGCTTGGGGTAGCAGTAAGCCATAAGCGACGACTACCATAATGTCGGCGTTTAGTTCGGCTAACTGTTGCAGTGATTGTGCTGATTTAAAGTCAATCGGCTGATAAATAGGCAGCTGATGATCTGTCGCAGTTTGTTTAACTGGGCTGGGAATAAGTTTTTTACCCCGTTTACCCGGTCGATCGGGCTGGGTATAAACTCCAACAATATTATGACCGTAGTCAATTAAATACTTGAGATGCTGAGCTGAAAACTCAGGCGTACCAGCAAAAACAATGCGAAGGCTATGGGCGTTTGTGGTCATTCTAGCTACGCTGTTGCTTGTGCTGTTTTTCTAGTTTTTTGCGAATACGGCTGCGCTTTAAGCCAGAAATGTAGTCTACAAAAAGTTTACCTTCAAGGTGGTCTATTTCATGTTGAATGCAGGTCGCGAGCATTTCATCCGCGTCTATTTCAAAGGCATCGCCGTTTTCGTCGAGGGCATTTATTTTTACATGCGCTGGCCGCTCAACTGTCTCATAGTAACCGGGAACTGATAGACAGCCTTCGTCATGTTCGCGTAACTCTGGCGACAGAATGGTGATTTCGGGATTGATAAATACCTTTGGCGCATCCCCTTCTTCGGATAAGTCCATCACGATAATACGTTGGTGAACATCCACTTGAGTGGCAGCGAGACCAATGCCTTGGGCGTCATACATGGTTTCAAACATGTCTTTGACAAGCGCTTTAATCCCGTCATCAACTAATTCAACCGGCACGGCCTTAGTTCTTAATTTAGGGTCAGGAAATTCTAATATGTTTAATATGGTCATTACGCTTTGTGATGTACTTCTAGTATAAGGCTAACTTGGCCTGCTAAGATGATGAGAACTAAGAAGAAATTAACCTCAAAACCGGTTATTTTCATGTCAAGTGCTATAGTATACAGAGTGTCGAGCTAAAAGGCTTCATGCAGTATTATCATATTTGGCATGACAGATTAGAAGAAAAAAGGAAAGTCTGATGAAAAAATGGGTATTGTCATTATTTGCGGCGTCATTATTGATGCTCTCATCTTTAGTAGTGTCTGCGCTGGAAATGAAAGACGGCCATCCAGATTTTTATGAGGTTAAAAAGGGCGACACCCTTTGGGATATCTCCGGGATGTTTTTGGCCAACCCTTGGGAATGGCCGGAAATTTGGCAGGTTAACCCACAGATAGAAAACCCTCATAAAATTTACCCAGGGGACTCACTAAGTTTGGTTTATGTTGATGGGCAGCCTAGCTTACGTTTAAACCGTGGCATGGCAGCTAATACCGTGAAATTGTCGCCAGCCGTGGGTATCACCGAGTTAGAACCTGCAATTCCTGCAATTCCGCTGGAAGAAATACACGCTTTCATGCGTGACAGCCGTTTTGTTGACCCCGAAGATATGGAAGGGGCGCCTTATGTAATGTCTGGTACTAAGCGGCATATTATTGCTGGCGCAGGGGATGAAATTTTCGGTCGCGGAGACTTTAGCGGCGATAACAAAGTTTATGGCATATTCCGTGAGGGAGAGGTTTTTACTGATCCTGAAACAGGTGAGTTTTTGGGTATTCAGGCTACCTCAGTTGGCGAAAGTCGATTGATATCGGTTAGTAAAGATATTGCTCGTTTAATGGTTAATAGTACCCATGGAGAGATAAAACAAGGGGATACCTTACTGCCAACTGTTGAAGAGCCTGTTCGAGCTTTTTTTCAGCCGAGCAAACCTAAAAAGTTTGTTAGTGGTGAAATTGTTGGGGTTGAGTCGGGCGTTTCGCAGATTGGAGCAATGAATGTGGTCATTGTTAATTTGGGAGAACGTGAAGGCATAGAGCCTGGCAATGTATTGAGAATTTATCGTAAGGGCGAAAATGTTTATGACCCGGTGGCAGAAGAGCTGGTGCAGCTGCCTAATGACAAGGCAGGTTTGTTGATGTTTTTTAAAGTACATGAAAAATTAGGTTACGCAATTGTACTGACCGCAGAGCAAGTATTATCGGTTGGAGACCCTGTTTTTAGACCATAAAACTAAACTCTAGACGGGCGGCTAGGATGGCTGCCTATTGTTCACTCAAGGATGAGTCTTATGCAATCTTCCCTCTTTTATTGGCACTTTATTAATTCAACTCCAGGTATCGGTAGTCAATCAATGCTGCGTTTAGCGCAACATTATACGGACCCGCAACATGCTATCGAGGCGCCGGCAGAAGAGCTGCTGCAACTTGGCTTGAAGCGCGCAGCTGTCAATAGAGTAAAGTCTTGTGCTAAGGCTGCCGCTAATAATGAGCAGTGGGATAAGGCGACGCGAAGCTGGGAGCAGATGCTCGAGCAAAACATCACGCCTATTGTTTTTGGCGGAGATAATTATCCGGCAAGGTTAGCGATGATCGATGACCCACCCGCCATGCTCTATGCCAAAGGTAAATTAGCCGTTTTGGATGAGCCTCAGATTGCTATTGTCGGCAGCCGTAATGCTAGCCATGATGGTATTGCGCTGGCGCAGGCGTTTGCCAAAGAGCTGGCCGTCAGCGGCGTTACGATAACCAGCGGCATGGCATTAGGCGTAGACGGCAGCGCCCATTGCGGTGCGATTGCTGGCGGGGGTGATACTTGTGCCGTGTTGGGTAGCGGGGTTGAGGTGATTTATCCGCTAAGACATCACGCGCTAGCGCAAGACATTCAGCGCCATGGCGTATTAGTTAGTGAGTATTTACCAATGACCGAGCCACGACCAGGTCATTTCCCTCGGCGTAATCGTATTATTGCCGGTTTATCTTGTGGCGTGCTAGTCGTAGAGGCAGCGTTAAAAAGCGGCTCACTAATTACTGCCAAACTAGCAATGGAATATAACCGTGAAGTGTTTGCCATTCCCGGGTCTATTCACAACCCTAGAACACGCGGCTGTCATTCATTGATTCGCCAAGGCGCGGTGTTAGTTGAGACGGTAGGAGACATTCTGAGCGAACTGAAGGCGAGTTTGGGGGAATATACCTCCTCTGAACAGCAGGTAGAGCTTAGTAGCGCCGCACTTAAGCTACCGAAAAAGTTGGCTCGTATAGTCCAGGCAATGGGCTATAACCCAATCAGTACGGACGAGTTAAGTGGCCGTTTAGCGCTGCCAGTTTACGAGTTGAGCAGCTATATGTTAGAGCTTGAGTTACTAGATTGTGTGATCGCGGTTAGTGGTGGCTATCAGCGTCGATAGAACGTTAACATGGGTGCTGCTTGTCACTTGCAACTGTACGGCTAATTCGCTAGCCTGCGGCCTTTTCAACCTGTTTGGAACGCCCAATGATCACCTCTTTTGTTGAAATTTTAGTAGCGTCAGATAGTTGTCTGTCAGTGATTAAAGCGAAGTTCCAGTAGCAATGGCTTCTTCGTCTTCAGAGACTGAGTTAGTAGCGCGGGCGGTCCATGCCGGTGGGGTAATCGCCTACCCTACTGAGGCCGTTTGGGGCTTGGGCTGTGACCCCTTTAATGAAAGCGCTGTTAGGCGACTGCTAGCGCTGAAAAGTAGGCCCATAAACAAAGGGCTAATACTTATTGCTGATACTATTGAGGTGTTCGAGCAGTTACTTGAGGGCATAACCACTGAGCAGCGGCAAAAGCTAGCAGAGTCTTGGCCGGGGCCAAATACCTGGTTGGTTCCCCACGGCAATTTACTACCAGCTTGGATAGTTGGCGAGTTTTCAACAGTTGCCGTTAGAGTTAGTGCCCACCCGACCGTTAAAGAGTTATGCCATGCCTTTGGCGGCCCAATAGTATCAACTTCCGCTAACCCCAGCGGTAAGTCGCCAGCATTAGATAGCATGTCAATTAGACACTATTTTGGTGATCAATTAGATGGCATATTAGAGGGGCCAGTCGGGGGCGCCAAAAAGCCGTCAACAATTAGAAACCTGATTACTGACCAAGTTATTCGGCCTGGTTAAGAAAGAGAAATTTATGTCACTAAATTTAGATGCTGTTGAGCAATACCTAAAGCAATTGCAAGATGATATTTGTCAGCAAATAGAGGCTGAGGATGGTCAGGCTAAGTTTGTTGAAGACAGCTGGCAAAGACCTGGCGGCGGTGGCGGTAGAACACGGGTAATGAACGATGGCGCCGTGATTGAAAAAGGTGGGGTGAATTTTTCCATGATACATGGTGACACTCTGCCAGCGTCTGCTACGGCACATCGCCCTGAGTTAACTGGTGGTAGCTTTAAAGCCATGGGGGTGAGTTTAGTCTTGCACCCCAAAAACCCTTACGCACCTACCGCTCATGCCAATGTCCGACTGTTCGTGGCAGAAAAAGAAGGCATAGAACCGGTGTGGTGGTTCGGCGGCGGTTACGATTTAACGCCTTATTATCCGTTTGAAGAAGATTGCTTGCATTGGCATCAAACAGCAAATGATGCCTGTGCGCCATTTGGCGATGACATTTATCCTCGTTTTAAGAAATGGTGTGATGAATATTTTTACTTAAAACATCGGGATGAGACTCGCGGCGTTGGTGGTTTATTTTTTGATGATTTTAATGAGTTGGATTTCGAGACTAGCTTTGGCTATATACAGTCGGTGGGTAATAGCTTTATCAATGCCTACCGGCCGATTCTACATAAGCGCAAAGGCATGCCATATGCAGAGCGCGAAAGAGATTTTCAGCTATATCGCCGCGGTCGCTACGTAGAGTTTAACTTGGTGTTCGACCGCGGGACCTTGTTTGGATTGCAAAGTGGCGGCAGAACAGAATCTATTTTAATGTCATTGCCACCATTAGCTCGGTGGGAATATGACTGGCAGCCGATAGCAGGCAGTCCAGAGGCGAATTTATATGATAATTATTTAGCCCCGCGAGACTGGATATAAAGTGGCTATGGCTTGTCCAATTGTCATGAAAAAATATATCGTACTATTGGCCTTAGTTTTATTGACTAGCAAATCACTGGCGATAGACCCTTATAGTCTGCCGGGTGGGCCTATCAACGCAGCCCCGAAAATATCGGTAGAACAGTTAGGTTACAAATCCGAATCAGTTAGTGGGGTAGATTTAAGCGATTTATATACTGTGCAATTGGCTGAATTTAGCGTGCAGCGAGATGCGCAAAATTGGGTCAAAGAAAACGCCTTGTCCGCTGATGATATTGGCATTGCCTACATTTTAGATAATGGTATCGCCAGTTATATTGTTGCAGCAGGCGTTCATCAAGGTTTAATAAGTGCCAGTAATGCCGCCGATAATTTCTGTCATCAAAATAAGTTACAGGGTTGCTGGCCTAGAAGTCTAGAGCGTCTTGAAGCGATGGCTGCGGCGGCAGAAAAAGTGGTAAATATTCCTCAAGAGATTTCACCATGACAGATCAATATGCGGTTTTCGGAAACCCTATTGCACATAGCAAGTCGCCGCTGATTCATGCCGAGTTTGCCAAACAAACCGAGCAGGATCTCAGTTATGAAAAGATGCTGGTTGAGTTAGACGATTTTGTTAACCGCGCCGACGCATTTTTTAATAGTGGCGGTAAAGGGTTGAATATTACTGTGCCGTTTAAATTGGAAGCTTATG
>JBLHWB010000090.1:0-8602 GCA_047628915.1 Porticoccus sp.
TTTTCCGACCACGAATTTGCTGTCACTACTTAACATCGAAAATACATCTAACGCCTTAGTGCCATCTTCGTGAGTTTCTTGAGTAACGCGTGGGTGTTTCTTAATATCGCTGGCAATCTCTTGTTTACTAATCACTAGCGGATACAAAACTGTGTCAGCGCCAAGCGTTAGAGGGCTAGTCAGTAGACTGATAGTAGTGACCGCAAGTGCATATTTTAAAATTGTCATTGTATCTTCCTTATTTTACTCGGCACCCCGAGATTGAATGAATAGATCTATTATTCGTTACAGTGAAGTAAATATAGTTACCCAGAAAAAATCAGTAGGCGTCGCGCAACTATTTATTCTGGCACGCCAGAGTCTTTCTCAAGCGACGCTTGATGGTCTTCTATCGCTTTCCACCCAAGTGTCATCTAAGTAGAATTTTTCAGGCTCTTCTTCTTTTGGGTCTATAATTAAATTATAAAGTGATGGATAAGCCCCCGATTTAATATTGTAGCCATTGCCATCCATTTCGATGTGCTTAGTGAGCATTTTCCAATTGAGCCATTTGCCCCAAAAAATTCATTGCCGATGTAAATCATCACCGTCTCGCGAGGAGATTTTTCCACCTTAGCCATGAAAAAATCAGACTGATCTACACCATCAAGAGTTCTGTCTTGAGGAGTATCGCCACCGACGAAGAAGAGCGCGATGGTGAGCATTCTGTTTCAACATTAAAATTGGTAAGCGGTAAGCCTTCAGCGGCAATACTGTCAATATTAGGGGTAGGCGCGCCGCGTATTACGCCGCCGCCATAAACACATATCTCACCGTAGCCAAAGTTATCCATCAGCACCAATACGATATTGGTGCTTAGACTTGCTGTTATTTTTGGGCTCATCGGCTAGCAGGCTAGTAGAGTTAATGGCTAAAAATAGCAGGGTGATTATTGGTAGTGTTATATGTTGCAACAATTCTGACATGGTGTCCTCGAGACAAAGGCTTTCACATTTCTATTGGCATTAAATTATTTTAGTCACTAACTTTTAATCTATTTCTACAGAATCTGCCTCCTGACCTATACGCTTTAATTACTAATGAATGGGTATTTAACGGCTGAACGCTGCAATGCGCGAATATGGAAATTCACTGGGCACTGCAATTTAATACAAGGGAGTTTGATTAGAGTGGAACTCATTATCACGTTGTCATTGCGTTACTAAAAAGTGTGTCGCTACCTATTAGGATAAATAGGACTAGTGATCGATCTAGATTTTCACTATTCCCAAATCGACTAGGCTTTTTACGCCAGCGATAATGGCGTCTTGCGCTGAGCGAGGCTGCCAACCGATTGATTTTGCTGCGCTAATATTAGCTGTCTTAATCTTATTGGCTTCATCCTTAAACATATCCATTTCTGTGAGGAAACGCGACAAAATTGAGAACAGAAAATCAGGCATTTCGCGGCTAGAAATTTTCCTTGTTGGGAATTCCTTAGTCAGTAGCTGCACCACTTCTTTTAACCACATAAAGCCATTGGCACAGAGAAGACGCTGGCCTATTGCATCAGGCGACTCATAGGCTAGCCTATGCAAAACGGCTACATCACGTACATCAACAAGTTCAAAGCCTATTTTTGGAATCAGAGTGAATTTGCCTCTCAGTATGTCACTCAATATTTTCAATGATGAGCAAAGGTCTTTTCCCATAGCAGGCCCAAACACTATGCCTGGGTTAATCGTCGACAAGTTGATAGCACTATCTTTGACAAAATCCCAAGCGGCTCTCTCGGCAATTGTTTTACTCTGAAAATAAGCAGGTAGGTTCGGCGCAGCTAATCCCGTAACTGAGGTACCTTGTCAAGGTTGCGAACCGTGCCTCGAACCTGGTAGCCATGAGCTAGAAGATCAACAATACAATGACCAGCTATAAAGCCTGACGCGCCAGTAACCAGAATTTTCTCAGACATAGTTTTGTCTCGATACAGTCTCAGCTATAAACACAGGCAGTGTTAACTGTAGGCTTTTTGTTTATTAAATAGCTAGGTCTATAGTGTAGCGGTCAACCACGCTTTGACAAGATTTAGTCGCCAGCTTATGCCGCGCAACCAGGCAGTGTTGTGCTGTAATTTATCAACGAACTTTGTTACGCGATTTTGAATATTAATCTTAGGCATTTGTACAATACACTGCCCAAATATGCATCAAGCTTAGCTGACAGTCGCAATCCAATTTTGGATTGTTCAATGCCCCATTGTTGGTAATTGTCTACCGTGAAATCACCAAACTCTTTCGATGTAAGAGCGTTAGGGTAGTGGGCGATATCACCTTCTATGCGGCCCGTATAGTACCCAAGAATAAGTGAATCCAAATCGTCCGCCGCGGTACTACCCCAAGCGCCACTGAATTCTCCCTTATCGTACCTATATATAAAGGTATTATTATCTAAAATTATATACTCGCTCAGGCCTTCAAGCACTGGCTCCTGTCCTTTCAAAAAACATTTAGGTAATATTTCCGTAGGCGTGATCGATTGTAACTGCATTGAACGATGAGCTAGTGTTAAGGCGGTATCAACCAGTACACACTTGAATGCCATAATATCCCTAGCGCCTCTGTTCAGCGGTGATGATACGTGTGTACCCATTTTTTTTACACATTAGGGCTGCTCTTTATATTGTGGATGATTATCTACTATTTCGTACCAACTGGCCTTCGAGTCGGTATATATGTGATATCTGCTGTCACCGGTAAAATCAGTGTCGATACTTCCCATACGTAATCTACGAATCTCTGGCATATCGCTTCTGGCACTATAAAGCGGGCTCCCACAGTTCGAACAGAATGCCCTTACTTTGATATCACTGGTTTGAAATTCTTTAATAAACTCAGTGCCAGTAAATTCCAATTTATCTGTTTTTACAGGGCTATTAGTAGCGAATGCCCCGCCTTGAGCTTTACGGCATTGAGAACAATGACACATAGCTATTTCTTCGATCACACCATTATATTTATAGCTTACTTTACCGCACAAACAACGTCCATTTAACATTACAGCTCCGGTTTATAATATTTATAATGGCTACATAAATGGGCCGGCGAAAGGCAGTTTCAGCGCCACAAAAGTGACGCGATTTTTGCTGCGTTTATTAGCTGATAGCGCTATCACTACTCACATGCTCCCTGCTTATATTCGGTTACTTTACTATCTGCACAAGCGGTACAGCCAGTCGCATAAGTTATTTTTTCAGTTGACGGGCAAGGGGTAGTAACACACTGAGCCGCTATAGCTTTAGTCGCGCAGACAGGATTGTACTCACGAGTACAAATCTCTGGTCTAGGGTCTTCACACTGGGTAAAACGGGGGTCGCGTTGTTGTTTGTTTTCAGCCTCTGTTATTGTGGCGCTAGAACATGATATGCAAAGTGACAGAGCACTGGATATTGTTATTACGCTAATTAGTTTCTTCATTCTATGTTCCTATATTTTTAGCGAACGCTTCAAACCGCAGCGCGTTAGTGCGTCCATCCTCGCTAATTCTTGGTTTGCACTTATCCTACCTCTAACGCTTAGCCATTTCCCAGGCATTTTGCGCTGCCTCTGTTTAATGCGTCGGCGACCGCTGTCATCGCTGGAAACGTCTGCCACGTATTGTTATAAGTGCTCGGTTTTACAATTCCAGCAAATTTCAAAGGATGCGTCATTATCTTCTTTACACTGATCGCAACGCCATTGGGCTGCATTCTCTGTACTAAGTGAGTTTTCTATTATTTTAAATGCTTTCTCATAATCTGAATCATTCCGAACCCAAATTTCAATCCATGCATCGAAAGCAGATACTTCGCCGACAACACCGGATGAAAACTCGTTTTTCAGTATGACATCTATACCGTGAGACTCGAGAATATTCTTGGCGTTACCTACAATAAATAGATTCTCGTTTGTATAGATCATCTTCATGACGGATTACTCATAACGCGCTGCGACTAGACACAAATGAACCTCCAATTACGCCCAGTCATCTTTCCGACGCCCGCGTTTTTTCTGCCGTCGATTTGTCTCTCCAACTGATTCTCGGAGGTCGGAATGTAGTGGCGACGGGTTCCGTCGATCTTCGCTGAATGTACGTCGGTCTTTATGGCGCTCATATCGACAACTACACTCTTGTGCATCGCAGCCAGACAAGGGCAGTGATGGTATGACTCGCTCAGCGTCAAGGAAACGTTTAGCGCCAATAGATTTAACTGCATCACAAGCATCGTCACTAAATTTTATCGATGCGGCTTTATATGGATCGGGCGGTTGCGGAGAGAACTTTTTAGTTTTAACAATTCCTTTCGTTCGACTATTTAAAGCATTGCCTTTTTTTGCACGCCATAAAAAAACTGCAACAATAGCGAAAGCTATAATGAGTAGAATAATCAGGACTATGATAAAAACCTCCGAGGCATTCAATTGCCAATATGATTCCATTCAGTAGTAAAGTAATACTACCTCTAATTTATTGGTTATACAAAGGCTTGTCAGATACTCCAGTGTCTCGAAATACTATCGGCGTACAGCATAAATGAATTGTTAGATGAGTTATTTCAGTTTCCCGATAGAAAAAAATAAATAAAATCGAATAGGGCGTGTTAAATAACATCTCAGCATAGGCGCATGAAATGCCGCCGTGCGAAGCCGTAATACTCTATTCATACAGACATATAACGCAGTTAGCAGTAGCGTCGATTAAAAAGTCATGCTTACTTAATTGTAAGTTTATTTTTATTGATAGTCTCGATTGGTTGCTGGCGCTACAAGTAACCGTATATATATAGTACGTCTTAGCGAAGCTGTAGTGCTTTAATCTTTTATAGTATTGGAAAACTACCATAATACTTAAACTCAATTAGATTGCCCGCTGGATCGTTGACTCTATATTTTCCATGCTCTGCGCTAGTACCATTGTCTTTGATGGTTGGTGATAATTGAAAGTCGACCCCACTTGACGATAGTTTCGCTGCCACTGACAGCCACTCTGCTTTTTCAAGGATCGGGCCAAAGTGATCAATGGCCTTTGCCTTCATGGTTTGCCGCTCTTGATGCATGGTGATTTGGTGGCCAAAGAAAATAATATCTAACCACTCTCCAGTATCCCTGCTCACATTACAGCCGAGTACGCCGACATAGAATTTTTTTGCTTGGTTCAGGTCAGAAACAACGAATGACAAATGAAATGGTTTAATCACTATAACTCCAGGCTTGTTGTGTATTACGCCGTCAACACCGGCGCACACGATGCTGCGCCAATACTTTGCTTGCATGCACAAGTAACTGATTATCTTAAATACGATGGTTAAAAATGGAACTCACTGGGAAGAGAATATAGTCTAAATGCTTGCCTTGGAACCATAGTCACTTGTTATGTTTCTTGTAACTTCTTTGCTACTACAAAATAGCTAGATGCTCCTTTGTATATTTCTTCTGATTCTACAACCTGAAAGCCGTTAGCAACTAATAGATAGTCTACTTCAGCGCTCGTTATCCTTCTTATAGGAATGGGGATTAATCCAATTTTACACAAGACCCTAACTAACTGAATTTGTAGATTAACTAAAAACGACATCTTTTGTCGCAAGCAAGGGTTACAGAAATAAATAAACCGTCCCGATTTAATATTTCATTTATTCGTTGCGTAACATCCTGAGGGCTAGGAACGGTGTGCAACATATTAAAAGCCAGAATCACATCATAAGATTCGCTGGAATACTTTTTATCAAAAATATCCGATTGCTCGAAATTTACGTTTTCAATTTTACCAAGAGCGGCTTTCTCTTTTGATATTGCAATCATCTCAGATGAAATATCAATTGCATGAATATCTTTTGCCAGGCTAGAAAATTGACAGGATGCAGTGCCTATCCCACACCCGTAATCCAGAACAGTGTCGCTATCTTTCAAAAATATTTTCGTATTTTCGTATTTTCGTATTTTCTCTAGATATTTTATGAATGTACTCAAACCGCTCTTCAGTCTTGTCATAGTTTTCTGAAGCGTTATCCCAAAATTTTTCCGTTTTATTCATTCCCTCTACCTTAGGGCAAAAACATAGCGTCCAAAGCAGTGGCGCGCGTTAGCGCGTCTAGCCTGTAGGGCGATACTGCCTTGGCTTGTTAACATTTGTTCCATGCTGTGCTCTCTATCTAATATGGTGATTTCTACCATACCTCTTTTCCCTTCTATTTTTCTAATGCGTATTTCACATATATCTACACTACCGAGTTTAATAGAAAATAGCCTATTCGCTAATTCGTTATTCCGGTGCAAAGTTAATATTTTATTCGTCTCCTTACAAAACAATCACTTACGTTAGGTAAAGGTGGCGTAACTTGTCAATCGATACAGCGAACACGATAACATTTTGTGATCTGCTACCCTGACTCTGCTATCGTACAATCAATTATAAGTTGATAAGCGTTGAGACAGCGGTATAAAAGGGTATTTTTTACTATGATCACTTCTGAAAAATCGACCAGCCTCGCAGAGATCTCCAAATACCTGAACATCCCACTGCCAGTTGACGCGGGTAAGTATGCAGCAGAGAAAAATATTATCGGTATTGCATCACTAGAATCGGCAGGGGAAATGCATATAGGTTTTTTATCCAATCCCAAAAAATTAGCCGAACTACAATTTAGTAAAGCGGCCGCCGTTATTGTTAGGCCTGAGTTTGCGGACAAGGTCAGCTCCATTGCATTAGTTAGTGATAACCCTTACCTAGCCTATGCCCAATTGAGTCAGCTATTTGATGATGCGCCAGCCATGTCAGTCGGCATCGACTCGACGGCAGTTATCGCTGCAACAGCGACCATCCAAGAAGGGGTATTTATTGGACCGCACGTTGTCATTGGTGAATATGCCATTGTCGGTGCACATAGTCGTATTGGGGCCAATAGCTGTATCGGCGATTACAGCGTCATCGGCCAGCATTGTCATCTTCACTCAGGAGTGCATATTTATCATCGAGTACGAATGGGTGATTATGTGTCAATCCACAGCGGTACTGTCATTGGTTGTGATGGTTTTGGTTATGCGCCAACTGGCATTGCTGGCAACGGTTGGAAAAAAATCTTCCAACTTGGCGGAGTGTTAATTGGTAACCATGTTGAAATTGGAGCCGGCACTTGTATTGATCGGGGCGCTCTCGATGATACTGAAATCCACGATGGTGTCATTATTGATAACCATGTTCATATTGCTCATAACTGCGTTATCGGTGACTCTACTGCCTTGGCTGGCGGAGTTGCTATGGCAGGAGCAACAATCATCGGGAAAAACTGCACCGTAGCGGGTATGGCCGGGCTCGCAGGCCAGATCGAAATTGCCGACAACGTACATATTACCGGTAAAGCAATGGTTACTAATTCGATTAAAGAGGCTGGAGCCTATTCCTCCGGCACCGGCTTACAACCCAGTAGAGAATGGCGAAAATCAGTAATTCGCTTTCGCCAACTAGACGATATGGCAAAACGGCTTAATAAATTAGAAAAAAATCAGTGCAATAGTTTTCAACATCCATTTAAAGGTGACGGAGGGATTAAGGTTTAATCCCTCCGTCACCTTTCTTCTGTTTGGAGCCAAAACCCGGCTTTTCTTGGAGGGTAAGCATGTCCATGAATTTTGTAAATCGCCTCTGTCTGGTTTCCGGTTTCTTCGCGCTTGTCAATTCATGCGCGATAACATAACGACTCGATTTGTTGAGTGTTTCATAAAACTGTTTCGCCTTCGGCTTGCTCTCCAGTGCGGTCAGGAAATCTGCCGGTACTTTCATTTCACTTGCCACATAGGCGTTTTCCCAACGACCATCGGCTTTCGCTGCACGAACATGAACAAGCCCTGATTCCTTTATCCGGCCTTCGCTTATCAAACGTCCAATATGCTCTGTGTTCCTTTTCGACCAGCTGCTGCGTGCTTTTCTAGGAGTTATACGCTGCAGATATGCTTGGTCATCAATTGACTTTTTCACCCCGTCAATCCAGCCCCAGCATAAAATTTCTATTACTACATCATTCCAAGAAACACTTTGAATTCCTGTATTTTTCTTAAATATCTTTACCCATAACTCACTTTCAACGGCATGATTCACCTTGAGCCACTCACTGAGATCTTTTGATGTTACAAATGTCATGATTCTCAATGGACCGGGTTCAGGCATCTAGTTAGACTCTCTTCTGTATAACGCCGCCAACACCTGGAATTTTGTGGTGCGTGGCGTAACAAAATGGCCATGTTAATTGGTTTTGTTATGCATTTATTCAACTTGAAATGGTATCTCAGTATTAATATCAGCTGATTCAATGATTTCTGTTGATCCATCAGTGCGCATAATGACTAAACGTTTTACTTGTTCATCTTCACCTAAACCAAACACTATATTTGGCGTTTGGTCAGTTAACATGCCTGTGCTGGTAACGACTTCACGAGTATAACTTTCCCCGGAAGTCATATCTAACCGCAGTCGAGTCCCTAGCAAACTTGCTCTATCATTAATCGAGATCGCAAAAAAGTTAGCCGTTGAGCGGTTCAGAAAAGCTTTTGCCGTCCCATTCATATTAAGCCATAAAACATCAGGCTTACCA
>JBLHWB010000091.1:0-8599 GCA_047628915.1 Porticoccus sp.
GCCACAATGGCTAGAACAACTGCCACAGGTCCCCGACATGGTGTTTGAAAGCTTAAATCAAGGTAGCAACTTAAACGACTTAGTTAGCGGCCAACAAACCCAACTAAACAAAGTCCGCGCCGAGCTGAAAACCGAACACAAGCGTAGTAAACGCCTACTAGCTGGCATCATCACCATGGCTGCAGGCGTGCTTGTTGCCCAGCCCCAAATATTGGCAAGTATTACTGCCCTGCCGCCATTGAGTATTGGTTTATTTGTAGTTGCTGCAATAGTATTATTGCGCCCATAACTTAACGCACAGCGGTTAACTGTTAGCCACTGATTGTGCAATAATAAATCCTTAATTACCGGAGCACTCGAGTGAGCGCATTACTAAACCCAATAAAATGGACCGACGATGGTCTAATACCTGCTATTGCCCAAGACTGGCAAAGCGGCGAAATATTGATGATGGCCTGGATGAATAGTGATGCCCTTAGCTTAACTGCTGAATTGAACCGGGCGGTGTATTGGTCGCGCTCACGCCAACAGCTTTGGCATAAAGGTGAAAGTTCTGGCCATGTGCAAATAATTAAAAGTATTGCCCTGGATTGCGATGCAGATGTAGTGGTACTTAACGTAGAACAGCTTGGCGATATCGCCTGCCACACTGGCAGACGCAGCTGTTTTTATCGGCAATGGAAAAATGGTGGATGGGAAACCGTCAGTAATGTAATCAAAGATCCAATTGAGATTTACGGAAAATAATATGAGCGATGTACTGACGCAATTAACTGAAGTACTTAATCAGCGCAAAGCAGATGCTGACCCAAACAGCTCCTATGTGGCAAGCTTACATCATAAAGGCTTGAATAAAATTTTAGAGAAAATTGGTGAAGAAGCGACCGAGACAATTCTGGCAGCAAAAGATGCAGCCACGAGCGGCGATACCAAAGAGTTAATTGGTGAAACAGCAGACTTGTGGTTTCACACCTTAGTGATGCTGTCTAACCTAGGTGAAGATTCCTCGGCAGTGTTGGAAGAGCTAGAGAAACGATTTGATTTATCTGGACTAGAAGAAAAAGCTTCTCGTTCAAACCACACACAAAGCAACAACTAGGAGAAGATCATGGGTTTAGGCGGCATTAGTATTTGGCAGCTATTAATTGTATTGGCTATTGTAGTTCTATTATTTGGCACCAAACGTTTAGGTAGCATAGGCAGCGACTTAGGTTCAGCTATTAAAGGCTTTAAGAAATCAGTCAAAGATCCAGATGATAAAAAAGATGAATCTGATGCTGAAGCTGAAAAAAGTGACGAGAACAAAAGCGCTTAATGTTTGATATCGGCTTTACAGAATTACTGGTTATTGCGGTAATTGCATTATTGGTACTTGGGCCTGAGCGCTTACCTAGCGCCATAAGCTCGGCTAGCAGGAAACTTAGTCAATTAAAACGCTCATTTAATAGTTTAAAAGAAGAGTTGGCCAAAGAAGTTAATATCGAAGAATTGCGTCAGGATGCACATAACAGCGCTATAATGAAACAGTTAGAAGAAGGCGGCAAAGACATCAAAGAAAACTTGGCAGAAGTGCGCTCTAGCCTTACCGACTTAGAATATGACATTCACAATAGCGATACAGATACCGACAACAGTGACCCAAACAGTAGCGACAAAAGCTCGCAAGCTAACTAGCAATGAGCGACGACAACCTTAAACCCGAAGATGTAAGCCAGCCACTAGTTGCGCATTTAACTGAACTACGTGACCGTCTGTTACGCGGAATTTTAGCGGTGTTGATTATTTTCTTATGCTTGTTTTCTTATGCTAACGAAATTTACACGATTGCCTCAGAGCCATTGCGCCAGTTTTTACCTGAAGGCACATCAATGATTGCAACTGAAGTTGCATCACCTTTTTTAACCCCATTTAAGCTGACGCTATTTGTATCCATATTTTTAGCCATTCCATTTTTATTGCATCAAGTCTGGTCATTTATAGCTCCTGGCATGTACCGTCATGAAAAGCGTCTAGCCATTCCAATTTTAGCGTCAAGCATATTGTTATTTTATGCAGGAATTTTATTCGCCTATTACGTAGTCTTCCCATTAGTATTCGGTTTCTTTACCAGCGTTGCGCCTGAAGGCGTCACCATAATGACGGACATTAATAGCTACTTAGATTTTATCCTTAAATTATTTTTTGCGTTTGGTATCGCTTTCGAAATACCTATAGCGACAATATTAATAGTTTCTACAGGCATGTCTACTCCTGACTCGTTAGCTGCTAAGCGGCCTTATGTAATTATTGGCTGCTTTGTTGTTGGTATGCTACTAACCCCGCCAGACATTATCAGCCAAACCTTACTGGCAGTTCCTGTATGGCTATTATTTGAAATTGGCATTATTGCGAGTCGGCTGTTAACAAAAAAGACGCCTGCAAGTGAGACTGAAAATAAATCTGGAGAAGCATCGTGAGTGAAGAGCAGACTATTAGCGAGACGATTACCCAAGACGATCAATCTATAGAGCTACAAGTGTCTAGCGACCAAGATGATAAATGGTGGTTACAGCTGGTAGATAAAGATGGCAACAACACCGTTTGGGAAGACCCATTTGCAAGTAGTGACGATGCGCTAGCAGAAGGTCGTAGCGCCATCAAAGAGGAAGGCATCGCGACGTTTATTGGCAACTGGGACAGCTAATGGTTTACACTTTTTTGCTGCCTTTACTGACTGACAAAGCAGCCGTCAATATTCTCCTAACACTTAACTCCTGATTGCTGCTCAACTATTTTTGATTTTTGTTGTCACTTAATAGGCTGTTTTTACTATCTAGTTATTTTACGCTCACTCAGGCTTACAAATATGACATTATCAAAAAACATTAACTTCACTATCGTGATAGTTTTTACCTTACTCGTAGCAAGTTTTGCTCGCGCCGACGCAGCTAGCTGGGAAGCGTGGGATAAAATACTGCAAGCAACAGTAACCGACAATGGCTTTGTTGATTACGATGCTATCGCCGCAACAGGCCAAATTGACTCCATCGTTGAAGTTATCGCTAAGACTGACCCACAATCTTTAAACTCAACAACCGAACTACTAGTTTTCTATATCAACAGCTACAATGCTTTAGTCATTAAAACGATTTTGACCGGTAAGTCACCTAGCAATGTGTTCAGTCGCATAGGTTTTTTTAAAGGGCCACAATACAATGTCGCAGGGCAAAATGTTAACCTCAGCGATTTAGAGCATAAAATAATTCGACCTCTAAACGAACCTCGAATTCACTTTGCGCTAGTATGCGCAGCCCTATCTTGTCCGAAATTACTCAACACAATATATACCGCACCAGACCTTGAACAACAATTCGATACGGTAACTCGTCAATTCATTAATAACACTGATAGAAATCACTTTGATCGCGCAGAGAACACTGCTTATCTATCAAAAATATTTCAATGGTTTAGTGAAGATTTTGAATTAGATGGTAGCTCAGTAGCTAGCTTTGTTGCCGACCATATTGATGATAAAAGCTTAGCCACTGAGCTGCGCAAAGGTGATTATGAAATTGAGCACAATAAGTATTTTTGGGACTTAAACGGGAAATTTAATAATTAGGCTTCCCAATAACAAAACAGTAAGTACACATCTAACGGCGACCGGGATATAACATGCCTATAGAATTATTAGAGCAATAATAATGAAAAAGATTGGCCTCGGCCTAGTTGTAGTCATTTTACTGCTGACTCTAGCGGTGATTATCAACCCAACTATAGCTCCGTCTCATGACGAACCTTATCTGGCGTTGGTTAATGAGAAAGTAGCGCCAGCGCCAACTGATGATGAAGTATTACAGCGTATTATTTTACTTGGCGATGCAGGGCATTCTGCATTGGACCCGCTTCAGCCTAGTATTAAAAAAATTATTGAGCGCGCCAAAATTATTCCAGAAAAAACAACAATCATAGCCTTAGGCGATAATATTTATATGGCAGGCTACCCCCGACTGGAGGGTGAGCAAACCGAATTTGATCAAGGCCAACTCGAAAGTATTTCTTTTTTGGATGCCCAATTAGAAGCGGCAAAACAGTCCGGCGCCAAGATGTTTTTTGTGCCAGGTAACCATGACTGGTATGCCACCGAAGTAGACAGCCAGTCGCAGCATATTCATCACTACTCGGTAAAAAATAACGTCGACACATCGTTCAAACCATACCGCAAAGGACGTGAGCCGATGCCGCAAAGCATTGACTTAGATGGCGTGAGTATAGTGTTTTTAGATTCCGAATGGCTGCGCCAAGCAAACAACACCGACAGAAAAGATGCTTTTACAGCGCTCGATACTATTTTGGCAAAAATAAAATTTGAGCAACCTAACAACTTAACGCTGATTACCGCCCACCATCCATTAGAAACCAACGGCCCACATAGTGGCTATATCACTAGCTTCGGTTATTGGTTTGTTATTAACATTATTGACTTATTTTATGATGTTACTGAACAAGACATGTTTCACCCAGATTATGCGTCGATGATAGACGGAATTAACGAAATTACCTCTGCTTACGACCACGTTATTTTTGCCGCAGGCCATGACCACAACCTGCAAGTATTTCGGCGCCCGCACGACTACGGACCTGAATACACTATCGTTAGCGGTGCCGGCAATAGCAGTAAGGTGACCGGCGTATGGCATTCAGAAAACACCCGCTTTGCTCTGGCGCAAGAGGGTTTTATCGAGTTAAATATTACTGAAGTTGGCACCCATTTGAGCGTATTTGATATCCATAACGAAGATGCAGTTAGTCAATTTTGGCTAGCTTTCTGATTCAGTAAAATACCCGGTCGCGCTGTATTAATACCCCATGAGCGACAGCGCTAAATATGCTTTAATACGCAGGTCAAAAATATCTCTTAATTATTGAGTTCTCAGTGAAACAAAGCGTATCTTTTACCAGTGGCGACCCCGCCAACACTTTATACCGCATGGCTTTGCCAATGGTATGGGGGCTACTGGCTACTATGTCATTCAATGCGGTAGATACTTATTTTGTGGCTCAACTTGGCGGCGACCAACTGGCCGCCATGAGCTTTACCTTTCCGGTGGTTATGGTGGTCACCAGCATGGCGATAGGCATGGGCGCCGGTACTTCATCACTGATGGCGAGGCTGCTAGGCCAATCTAAAACCGGCGAAGCCAGACAAATGGCAGGTGATGCGATTTTACTTGCACTGGCTTTGTCTTTTGCCATGATGATTTTAGGCCTACTCACTATCGACCCGCTATTTCTATTGCTGGGCGCTAAACCAGAACTACTGCCGCTAATTAATGACTATATGTCGGTATGGTATTTGAACACCCCTTTTGTTATCGCATCAATGGCTCTATCAGCAACCTTTCGCTCAACCGGCAATAACGGTATCGCTGGTACTCTGATGTTTGTCTCGGCAATATTTAATGCCATATTAGATCCGCTATTAATTTTTGGCTGGGGAATATTTCCTCGTATGGAAATTGCTGGCGCCGCTTGGGCGACGTTTATTACTCGAGGCGTGATGACCTTTGCTGGTTTATATCTGGCCAGTAAAACCTATCGCTTAATTTCTTGGCCGCATGTTAAGTGGTCAGCTTTGACTAATGCCTGGAAAGGCATTCTTCACATTGCCCTGCCCGCCATGGGCACTAATATGATTATTCCATTAGCCAGTGGCATAAGCGTTGCGTTGATCGCCACACACGGAGTTGATGCTGTTGCTGGGTTTGGGGTGGCGATCCGAATTGAACCTATTATGTTAATTACATTTTTTGCACTATCGGGCGTGGTCGGTCCATTTATGGGGCAAAATATGGCGGGCGAATATCGTCATCGCCAGCTACAAGCACTAAATAGTATTGTAAAATTTTGCTTATTATTTGGCGCGGCAATGGCCGTCATACTATGGCTAGCTAAAGATACTGTCATCGGCTGGTTTACTGATTCACCCGAGGTTATCGAGGTCGCTGCTATTTACTTAACTATCACCCCAGTCAGTTATGGGCTATATGGTTTGGTCATGTCAGTTAACGCTAGCTTTAATGGTTTGGGTAAGCCTTTCCCTGCCATGGCTATTTCAATATTGCGGGCCTTAGTAATTTACTTACCGCTGGCATTGGTAGCGCAACACTTTTGGGGCTTGCCGGGTTTGTTTATTGGCATGACAGCAGCCAATGCCATAACCGGTGTACTGGCTTATTTCTGGCTCAGAAGTGCACTGACGCAGCCATTGGTAGCTGTCAACTATTAGCAGCAATAAATGTCGCCACTACATTGGCTAAATCTTCGCCTTGGTCTTCTTGCAAGAAATGCCCAGCATTAACAATGGTTGTATGGTCTTGACCTTCAGTGCCCGGCACTAACTTTTGAAATATTTTATCGCCACCGGCCATAATAGGGTCGCTGTCGCTAAATGCAGTTAGCATTGGTTTAGTCCATTGCTTTAAATTCTCCCAGGCCGCCTTGTTCTGGCCTACAGCTGGATTGTCAGGAGTAATCGGTACCAAGGTCGGGAATTGCCGTGCGCCTTCCTTATAGCTTTCATCTGGGTACGGTGCATCGTAGGCGGCTAATACATCTTCCGGTATCTCAGTCACATTAGCGCCTTTGATAATTTGCCCAACTGGAAAGGTAGGAACTTCCTGTGAGAACTTCAACCAATTCAAAAATGCCTCTCCAGCTGGCTCATCGCCCGTTGGCAACATAGTATTCGCCACCACAACCCTAGCAAATCGGTCATTATTTTCCGCCAATAAGCGCAACCCAATTAGACCGCCCCAATCTTGGCAAACCAGCGTCGTATTTTTCAAATCTAGCTGAGTTAATATTGATGTCATCCAATCAACATGGCGTTGATAGGTATAGTCATCGCGCTTAGTTGGCTTATCTGACTTACCAAAACCAATTAAGTCTGGCGCAATAACGCGGTGCCCAGCCGCCACCAATATAGGAATCATCTTGCGATATAGATAGCTCCAAGACGGCTCGCCATGCATCAATAAAACTGGGGCAGCGTCGCTAGGACCTTCATCCAAATAATGAATTCTAAGCTCACCACCTTCGCCGTCGGCAACAGAAATATAATTGGCCGCAAATAAATAACCAGGTAAATTTTCGAAGCAGTTGTCGGGAGTTCTAAGATATTCCATTGTTATGCCCTCTGGTAAAAAACTTAGCCTAACAGAGCATAACCATAGCAACGAACTATTTGGGGGAATATATTATATAGATTTGGCTGATGGACTCAGACTTCTAACAAAAACGTCACTGGCCCGTCATTAACCAATGCCACTTTCATATCGGCACCAAAAATGCCGGTACCGAACATTTTACATCTGGGCGCTAGCGCCTCTTTCATGTAATCATAAAGTACTTCTGCATCAGCGGGCGCCGCTGCAGTTGAAAACCCCGGCCTTAGTCCTTTTTTGGTATCCGCAGCTAAAGTGAACTGTGAAACCAATAAAACCCCAGCGTTAAGGTCATTAACACTGAGGTTCATTTTACCGCTGTCATCATTAAATACGCGATAGGCCAACAGTTTATCCATAAGCTTGTCAGCTAAGGCGACATCATCGCCTCTTTGAACACCCAACAGCACTAGCAGGCCTTGGCCAATTTCTCCTACCACGTTACCGGCAACAGTTACCTGTGCTTCACTAACCCGCTGAATGAGTGCTCGCAAGCTTTATGCACCGCGTTCAAAGCGACGGCGATCACTTTCTTTCAATAATTTTTTACGCAGACGAATAGATACTGGGGTTACTTCTACCAACTCATCGTCTTCGATAAACTCAAGTGCTTGCTCAAGCGTATGCGTAATTGGTGGCGACAGTGTTAACGCTTCATCAGTACCAGAAGCACGCACGTTAGTTAACTGCTTACCTTTAATGGGGTTAACCGTTAAGTCATTATCGCGCGAGTGAATACCAACAATTTGGCCTTCATAAACTTCTACCGCATGCCCTAAGAACAAACGGCCACGGCTCTGTAGGTTAAACAGAGCGAAAGCAGCCGTTTTACCATTAACCATGCTCACTAATACGCCGCTTTGACGCTTACCTACTTCGCCTTCTTTCACTTCACCGTAGTGATCAAAAACGCTGGTCATAATGCCTGAACCAGAAGTTAAGGTTAAAAACAATCCACGGAAGCCGATCAGGCCTCGAGCGGGTACAATAAACTCTAATTTAATACGGCCCTTTCCATCTGGCTCCATGTTGATTAGCTCGCCTTTACGCAAACCAATTTCTTCCATAATGGAACCTTGATGCTCAGACTCAACGTCGATAACTACGTTTTCGTATGGTTCATGAATTTTTCCGTCAACTTCCTTCTTAACCACTTCAGGGCGAGAGACGCCCATTTCGTAACCTTCACGGCGCATATTTTCAATCAACACAGAAAGGTGTAATTCACCACGGCCAGATACTTTAAATTTGTCTGGAGTCTCACCTTGCTCTACGCGCAATGCAACGTTGTGTATAAGCTCTTGGTCCAAACGCTCTTTCAAGTTTCGTGAAGTAACGTATTTACCTTCTTTACCCGCAAACGGCGAGTTGTTAACCAAAAAGGTCATGCTCAC
>JBLHWB010000092.1:0-8455 GCA_047628915.1 Porticoccus sp.
GGCTATGCTCAATTATGTTCGGTATGGCAAGATCCTGACTTTCGTCAAACTGAAAATGCTTGGTATTACGCCAGAGCAGTGGAGAACCCAAGTTGTCGTTGGAGCCAAAATATCTGTATTGCCAAGCAAGTCAATTGTGCAAACCCTGAAACTATTGGTGAGGGCTTAGAAGGCTGTTGTAGCGACGCGCATAAACCAGTAATACAAGAGCGAGCGTGGAGCTCGCCGATTTGGTATACCCCGAGGGAGGGTTAATACATGGCTATGGTTTCTCATAGTATGCGGTTACTGTTAATTGGCGCTGTGGCATTGGCGGGTGTATTTATATTCAGTCCTAGCGATAAACCGGAATTGGCAGTGCTAGACGAGGCTGTATTAAAACAACAATGGAATAGTGTTGTCGGTAGTAATTACTCGCCTCAAGAGTGGCTGCTGATAAAGCAGGATGCTAAAGATCAGCAGATATTACAGCTTCACGCTATTAGTATAGGCCTGCATGAAAGTGACCCGGTAGTTTTACGACGTTTAAAACAATTGGCCAGTTATCTAAACACTGGCGATGTGGAAGGGCTTGAATACAGTGATGAGATTATCCGTCGAAGGCTAGTCCAATTAATGGAAGAAAGACTTGTTAGCCAGGCTAATATAGCGATTAGTGAGGCTGATATAGTGAGCTATTATGTGTTAAATGCCGACCAGTATTTGTCTGAACCAGGGGTGAGTTTTAAGCATATATTTTTAGTCAACTCAGATACCTCGCAAGATATTTTATTAAGACTGAATAAAGGATCTGATATGAAAGGTGATACTTTTTTAGCAGGCCATAATTTTGTTAAAGCCGCCCAATCCTGGGTTAGTAAATCATTTGGTATCAGGTTTTTTACTGAGTTGGACTTAGGGGAAATTAATAGGTGGCAGGGGCCTATAGATTCTAGTTTTGGTTATCACTGGGTTAGGCTAAGTGAATATTTCCCACCTCATTTGTTAAGCCTAGAATCTCAGCAGGATAAAATTAGAGTCACTCTATATGAAAAACGCCGCAAGGAAGTACTTGCAGCGCAGCTAATAAAGCTCAGAGATAATTATAAAAATGGTCGGGTTATTCCTCGCCTCCCGGCCAGTTCTTCATAACTATTAGCGGATGAAATGCTAGCTCCACACCTTCTTCGATTTGTGACTGGCTGTTAAACATATTACGAGCACGTTTAAAACTAGCTGTACCTTTGGTATCTACCGCTTCAGTTAAGCTAAGACCACCGATGCTATGGAAGACTAATTTTCCATCTAGAGAGTATAAATAAGTGCCTAATGATGCGGCATCGACTAATTTAGACCAGTTAAAGTCGCCCGATATAGAATTGCTTGCGCCTTGTACTTTTGGCCCTCGGTTTACGCCATCCCAGCGGGCAACACGTTTTTGGCCTACGGTAAAGGTAACGTGACGTTCAATTAAGTCGGTGTATAAAATCCCATCAACTTTATCGGTTTCTCTCAATGCTGCAATAGTATTGCCGATAACTTGCATTTGTAGTTGTTGGTCAATGCGACCGGTAGAGTAATCATATGGATTGCCGAATTCTCGTACATTTTTCTGGTAGGCATCTTCATATAATTTACTATTCACAACGGTATAGTCATTGCTTTCTAAATAATCGACAACATAACCGTCAATATTCGCTTCCTGTTTTTCTAAATAGCTTCTGCTCGGTTTACCCAAATTATGGGTTGCGATCACAATGCGCTTAATCTTTTTCTCATTGCCCTCTTTATCTATGGCATATGGATAAGTTGTTGGGTTGTAGCTGGTAACGCTGCAGCCGGCAATGGCAAGAGTGAGTAAAATAGTTAAAAAACGCACGGTAGCTCCCTGTGTTATTAGTGATATGTTGTTATTAGCAATAATGCTGGCATTCTAGCAAGTGGCGTCAGTCAATAGAAGCGATGTTAGCCTTTATAAGTTACAACAGTGATGGAGACCACATTGAATAAAGCGGTAAAACTTAATTATGTAAAACAGGGACAGGGGCCTTGTGTACTTGTTTGCCATGGGCTTTATGGTTCTTTGGCTAACTTTGCTAGTTTAGCTAAGCAATTAGAGAAAAAATATACGGTTATCAGGGTTGATTTACGTAATCATGGCAAATCTCCCCATACATTAGTGATGACGCAGCAAGCGATGGCAGATGATTTGGTTCTGTTATTGGATGAGTTAGGCATTAGTAGGGCGGTAGTCATTGGCCATTCTTTAGGCGGTAAGGTCGCGATGACCTTTGCCCAACAAAACCCGCAATTAGCCAGTGGCCTTGTTATCGTTGACATAGCGCCGGTTGAATATGCAGCTGATTCACATAACAATGTATTTTCAGCATTAAAATCTGTTGATTTAACGACGATAAATAGCCGTAAAGATGCCGATGAAGCGCTTGCACAGCATTTAGCTGAAGCCAGCTTACGCCAGTTCTTATTAACAAATTTGGAGCGCACCACAAACGGTTTCCAGTGGCGCATTAACTTGGATGTATTGATTAGTGAATACCAAGATATTGCTGCCGCGCCGCCAGTAGCATCGGCCTATGTTGGCGCCGTTGCATTAATAAAAGGTAGTGAATCGACCTATATCAATGATGCTATGCTACCGGCTATAAAGCAGCGTTTTCCCAATTGTGTTGTTAATACTGTTAGTGGAACAGGGCATTGGTTACACGCTGAAAAGCCAGTCGAATTTATCGTATTGGTGGAAGAATTTTTAAACACATTGTTTTAAGTACATGAGTAGCGTGATATGCGAAGTATTAAAATTGATGGCCCATTTTACGCCACCTTAGATAACGCGGCCGAACAAGCCAAACTAATGAGTGAAGCGGGTTATGACGGGGTCTATACACTTGAAGGCAATACCGATCCGTTTTTACCATTACTGCTAGCCAATGAACATGCGCCTAACTTAGATATATCTACTGCGATCGCAGTTGCATTTCCACGTAATCCAGCCCATTTAGCTTATCAAGCATGGGACTTACAAAAGTTCTCTAAGGGTAAGTTTTTTTTGGGTTTAGGGTCACAAATAAAGCCCCATATAGAAAAGCGTTTTGGCTGTGATTTTAGCCCACCTGCGCCGCGTATGCGCGAGCATATTCTAGCGGTTAAAGCATTTTTCAACACGTTTCAAAACGATGCGAGACTTGATTTCGAAGGCAAATATTATCGCCATACACTTATGACGCCGATGTTTAATGCAGGCCCGTGTGAGTATGGACCTCCGCCGATAATGTTAGGCGCAGTGGGCCCTAGAATGACCCAAGTTGCTGGGGAAGTTGCCGATGGTTTAATCGTTCATCCGTTTCACACTAAAGCGTTTTTAGATGAAGCTCAGCTGCCGATAATTGAAACAGCGCTAGAGACCAGTGGGCGCCAACGGGACGATTTTATTATGTCGGTGTCAGCTATGGTGGTAACCGGCAATAATGAGCAGGAGTATGAAGCTGCTAAAACCTCACTGAAAGGCCTGCTAGGTTTTTATGGCTCAACACCCGCTTATATACCACCTATGGCAGCGGTAGGTTTAGATCACTTGCAGCCAGAGCTAAATAAAATGTCGAAAGAGGGTGCTTGGGATAAGCTCGGCGATATTGTCGATGATGAGTTTCTTAATGCCTTCGCTGTTTGCGGCGAACCGCATACTATAGCCCAGCGGCTAATAGACAAGTATGGCGATATCGCCGATAGATTAAGTATTTATGCGCCTTATCAAACAACCCCGGATGTTTGGCCCGGAATTATTGCTGAGATGAAGCAGTTGCTGGGGCGCTAAAGAGCGTTATTTCTTAATTTGAGCAGCCATGGTTTTTTCCATCTTGTCACCATAAGGTGGCAGCATTCCTGCTAGCTTAGACAAGTTAACAAAGCCTTGTTTGAAGACGGCTTTGCCATGGCTGAATGTTTTAAACCCTTCAATACCGTGGTAAGCCCCCATACCGCTATTGCCAATGCCTCCAAATGGAATGTCCTCATTGCCTACATGCATCCCAATGTCGTTTACGGTGACACCGCCAGCTATAGTGCTGTCTAGTACTTTGTTGATCTCTTCCTTGTTTTTACCGAAGTAATATAAGGCCAATGGTCTGGGGCGACGATTTATATACGATATAGCCTGGTCAACATTTTGATAGCTATGTAAGCAGATAATCGGGCCAAATATTTCATTCTGCATTACGGTCATGTCATCACTTGGGTTGATAACAATATGCAGTGGGATTTTATGAGCAGCTTGATCGCTTAAGTCTTCACTGGCTGGGTTACATTCTATAACGCGTGCGCCTTTCTCTTTTGCGTCTGCAATATATGAATTGATTCGATCAAAATGACGACCGTTAATCATAGAAACGTAGTCGACATTATCTTTAATGGTTGGGAAAAACTCAGCAAAGTTTTGTTGAATTAAAGTGATCAGTTGTTCCAGTCGACCGTCGGGAACAAAACAGTAGTCAGGCGCAATACAAAGCTGGCCTGAATTAAGGATTTTACCTGCAGTTAGTTTGCCGGCGCAGTCTTCAATATCGACTTCATTGCCTATAATAACCGGCGATTTACCGCCTAGCTCTAGCGTTATCGGCGTCATATTTTCGCTGGCAGCGCGCATAATATGTTTACCAATAGATGTAGCGCCGGTAAATATTAAATGGTCAAAAGGTAGTGCTGAAAATGCAGCGCCAACTTCGGCACCACCATTACAAATGACTACTTCGGTTTCGTCAAAATACTGTTTAAATAATTTCTCCATTAGCTCGGAAGTAGCGGGAGTAAATTCAGACGGCTTAATCATTACTCGGTTGCCGGCACCTAATATATCGGCCAGTGGGGTAAAGATCATATTGGCAGGCACATTCCAAGGTGTCATAAGTCCGACAACACCTTTGGGTTGATAATGCACATAGGCTTTCGCACCAAATAAACCTAATGGCATATTAGGTTTACGTTTGTCAGGTTTCATCCATTTTTTTAAGTTCTTTTTAACAAACTTAAGTCCGTTAACAGAAGTGAATATATCTGTCATTAACGTTGTGTGGCGCGAGCGCGAGCCAAAGTCTTGATTGATGGCGCTAATGATAGCTTCTTGGTGATCGACAACCATCGCTATACAGCGGTCTATGCGGTTGATTCTGTTTTCGTAGCTAACAGGACCTTCTGCTAAAAAAGCGACCCTCTGGCGTTCTAGTAATACATTCAAACCTGTATCTTCATTGCTGTTCATCGTTAGCCTCGGTTAGTCATAACTTCTCATTGGTAAGTTGTCAGCAAGAGTTTGGTCAGATTTTTCTCTTGCATCGCGCAAAATAAATTCACTGCATCGTTCGGCAATCATTACTGTGCCTGCGTTAGTATTGCCAGATGGAATAATTGGCATAACCGAAGCGTCGGCCACACGAAGGTTTTTAATGCCAATGACTTTAAGCGTTGGGTCTACTACTGCCATGTTGTCGCTGCCCATTTTACAGGTGCCGACGGGATGATATACAGAGTTTCCCTCAGCGCGAATGTATTCAAGTACCTCTTCATCGGTTTGGCATTGACGACCAGGCAATACTTCTTCGTCTCGATATCGATTCATTACTTTCGACTTGAATATAGCGCGAGTTCTATTTAAGGCATCGATTATATCGCGCTGATCTTTTTTAGTGTCTAAGTAATTGGCTTTAATAGCTGGATAAACATGTGAGTCTCCACTTTTTATATGCACGCTGCCACGGCTTTCAGGCTGTAAGCAACAAACAGTGGCTGTTGTGCCAGGTACAGTTTTTATATTGCCTTTGTTATCTTCTTCACCGGCAGCTGGTGCAAAATGTATCTGTGCGTTTGCTCGCGGTTGATTATCGGTGGTTTTAAAAAATGCACCTGCTTCAGACGCTGGGTGTACTAGCAACCCATTTCGTTTGATGAGGAAGTTAACAATGTTTTTGATAAAACCTAGCGGCTTCACCTCATCATAAAAAGTTACGATGTTTTTCAGTTTTTGTTGAACATTGATGGTTAGATGGTCTTGTAAGTTTTCGCCAACGCCTGGTAAGTTTGAATGCATCGGTATTTGATGGGGTTTTAGATATTCTGGATTGCCAATGCCGGATAGTTCTAATAATTGTGGTGAATTAATTGTTCCGCCGCAGAGTATTACTTCACCTTTGGCGATTGCATTTACTTGTTTGCCGTTGTGGCTATAACTGACACCGGTGGCAGTACCGTCATTGATAACAACTTTGTGCACCAAACTATTTACATGGACCGTTAGATTAGTCCTATTTTTTACCGGTTTTAAAAATGTCGTTGCTGAACTTTGACGTAAGCCATTTTTTATATTGAGCTGATAATATCCCATGCCTTCTTGAGTTTCGCCATTGAAGTCATCGTTTTCAGGAATACCTATATCGACTCCAGCGGCGATAAATACTTTGGTAAGCTCGAATTTGTTGATTGGATTATCGACCCATAGAGAGCCACCAATACCATGATATTCGTTATCACCATCAACATTATGTTCGGTGTTTCTGAAGTAGGGCAGTACATCTTTATAACCCCAGCCTGGGCAACCGCTAGCCTCCCAGTTTTCATAATCTTGTTTTTGGCCACGGATATAAACCATGCCGTTTATTGCACTGCTACCACCGAGAACTTTACCGCGTGGCCAATCTATTTTGCGGTTATTCATATTGGGCTCTGGTTCGGTTTGGTAACACCAATTAACTTTTGGGTCTTTCATTAAAAATGCAAAACCAAGCGGAATATGAATTAAAGGGTTTCTATCTTTACCGCCAGCTTCAATTAACAAAACGCGATTGCTGCCTTCCCGCGATAGACGATTAGCGAGTACGCAACCTGCTGAACCGGCGCCAACAATTATATAATCGTATTCATCTGACATTTGCTAATGAGCTCTTGTAACTAGTGCGCATATTGTCGCTAAATCAACGCTAGATAACATTAGCTAGGCAGTTACTATTTGTTAATAGCACTGCCATTAAATAACGGTGAAATGAAGAAGAATTATTGGTCTGCGCCAGCGACAGTTTTGGTCTTAGCTGTGAATTCGGGTAAGCGGTTTTTTAATATGTCCATAACCGCAGTAACGTCTTGCTCAGTAGTTGCGCCGTCTTTACGGAATAGTATTTCGCCGTTGGCAGCGATAATAAGTGATGTCACAGACTTGAGCGGAAGGCCCCAAGCATCAGCTGTAGTACCTTTATTGTCGTCAATGAACGTAGACGAAGGGTAAGCCTCTTTATTACTTTTGATTTCAGATGACACTAGCCACGCTGTGCCAAAAGCGCTGTCATCGCTATTGATGATAATGACTGAACTTAACAAGTCGGGCGGTATTTGTTGGGCCACAATAGCATCTGACAGATTTTTATTGAGTTCTTTAAGACCTGTTCTGCCAGCCAGGTGTTGCACGTACGCTAGCCGTTGCCCTAATTCTTCAGCACTTTTCCACGGTTGATAAATTAGTTTCTCATCAACAATGGCAACTTGCCCTTTACGACTTATTTCAATCGGCAAAATAGTTGCGCCAACTTCTACAGTGTTAGCGAACGCAAAAGTGCTAACGCCTAGTGATATTAATAAGATCAGATAAGGCATTGAAAGTCCTTTAGTTGGGTTTGATGAGTTTATAGGATCTTATATACGTCGATAGTTGTACAGTGCGAAACGAAAAACCCCAGCCGATGCTGGGGTTTTTCTCATTAATTTATTTTAACTATGTCCCAGTAAATTTCTGATAATTAGAAATCCCTGACACTCCGGTCATTGCAGACCAATTAGCCTCTTTACCTTCTAACCAACCCCCCATCCATTGTGCGCGTTGTGCGGTTGACTCGTGAGGGCATGATTCTCTAGGTTTACCACTTAATCCTGCGCTGTAACCACGTTGAAATGCTCGCTGGGTCATATCTCTCTTATGTCTTTTCATAGGCAATCCTCATTGTGCGCCGAACTATTAGCTAACAATAATCCTTTGCAGTTATTGGTTCCTTAACATTATGTCGCTAACCTTAGTTCAGCCATGGCTCACATTGATATGAGACCAAATGATGTCTTCTAGTTAGCCGACAGACTTAGTACAACATAGTAATAGGGAGTGGTCTAACGTTAAAAATTCATAAAAGACGCTAGTTTATTTTCACAAAAGCATAAGCCAATGTTGACGGGCGATTGCGGCCTTCATTGAGAAATTTTAGGCAAAAAAAAGCCCTCACTAGGAGGGCAAACTAAAGTTGTTAATAACTAGATAGCAGTGCTGACATTTGACTTGCTTGCCAGAGCAATTTTTTCATCAGTTAAGGTGAAAACAGTTTCAAACTTACCTGAACGTGTCTTGATCAGCTTACCGTCGACGAATATAGTCTCGCCGGCTTCAGCTTGAATGGTTAATGCCTCACCGCCACGTATATTACTGGAAATAACT
>JBLHWB010000093.1:0-8438 GCA_047628915.1 Porticoccus sp.
TAAGCGGGAGTGGTTGCTCGAGCATTCACAGCTAGATGTTCAAGGTCATACGGGAAAAACTTTTAATGCAATTATTGAAAGTCATCCTAGAGACGATCTTATTCAAAGTTCGCGCGATGAGCTGTTAGCGACCTTACTAGGTATTTGGAAAAGTTATGAGAGGCGCTCGGTGCGACTGTTTTTGCGCACCGATCCATTTGAGAAATTTGTTAGTTGTTTGGTATTTCTACCCCGTGACGTTATGCGCACTGAGCTACGTGAAAGTATTGAAGATTTGTTGACTAACGCTTTGGGTGGCGAACTTAGCGAATATGAAACCCATTTTTTGCCAGACTCAATGCTCGCGCGTATTCGCTATGTTTTTCGGATAAAAAAAGATGTTACACACGCTTTAGATTATGCGCTATTACAGCGAAAAATTACTGAGTTGGCCACAGACTGGGAGGAAAGCTTTGCTGACCTTATTCATGCCCAATGGGGTGATGAAGAGGCCGTCGCGTTAGAGAAAATGCATGAAGGGGCGTTTAGTAAGGCTTATCAAAATAATCATTCGCCCCAGCTCGCTATCAGCGATTTAGGGTATTACCACCCATTGCAAGACCGGCAGCATATCGCCATGAATTTTTTTCGTCGCGCAGATGCTGAACGTGACGTATTGCAATTAAAGCTCTATCGGCGGCATGAGCCAATAGAATTGTCAGATATGATTCCAAAACTAGAGAATTTGGGGTTTAGAGTATTAGTTGAGCATCCATATCAAATTTCTCCAGTCGGTGCTGACCAAGTATGGATGTTGGAATTTACCCTACGTTTCTCTCTTAATGAAGATGGCGCATTAGATGTTGCTTCGGTAAGCCATTTGTTTGAAAACGCGTTTATGGCGGTATGGGAAGAGCGAGCTGAAAACGACACCTTTAACCGACTAGTATTAGGCGCGCGTTTAGAATGGAGTTCGGTAGCGTTATTGCGAACCATCGCGCAATACCTTAAACAGTTAGGTAGCTTTGTAAGTACAGCTTTTGTTGCCGATGTACTGGTTAAGCATTCAGATGTGGCGCGTAATTTAATTGCCTTATTTCGCAGTCGGTTTGATCCTCGTTTAGCGGCGCGGGAAGAACAACATGGAGAGCGTGAAACGCGGCTAATAGAAAAAATTAGTGAAGCACGTGATGGCATTAGCAATCTCAATGAAGATCAAATTATTAAGCAGTATTTGGATGTTATTTTGGCGACCATTAGGACCAATTATTTTGCTATAGACGAGAGTAAGGCATTGGTGCCAATTGCGTTGAAAATTAAAACCTCAGAATTACCTTTTGCGCCAAAGCCTAGGCCAATGTTCGAGACCTACCTTTACTCTACCCGCCTAGAGGGAGTGCACTTGCGCGGCGGAACTGTGGCGCGCGGCGGCCTGCGTTGGTCAGATCGATATGAAGATTATCGCACTGAAGTGCTCGGTTTAGTGAAGGCGCAGCAAGTAAAAAATGCAGTGATTGTACCGACCGGTGCCAAAGGCGGGTTTGTTGCCAAGCGTGCCGCACAGCTAACTGAGCGCAGTGAATTTTTGGCCGAAGGGATAGCTTGTTACAAAGAATATATTGCCGCCTTACTAAGTCTTGCCGACAACCGAGTGCAGGGCGAAGTTACTAGTCCGGAAAATGTCGTTTGCTTAGATGGAGAAGATCCCTACCTAGTGGTTGCAGCCGACAAAGGTACCGCCACCTTTTCTGATATAGCTAACGAAATTGCCCAGCAAGAAGGGTTTTGGTTGGGTGATGCATTTGCCTCTGGCGGTAGTAATGGATACGACCATAAAGCAATGGGTATAACTGCACGCGGTGCATGGGTTGCGGTGCAGCGCCATTTTCGTGAGCTCAGTATTAACATTCAAGAGCAAGAGTTTGCTGTAATTGGCATTGGCGATATGGCGGGTGATGTTTTTGGTAACGGTATGTTGTTGTCAAAAACTATTCGTTTAGTGGCGGCATTTAACCACAAGCATATTTTTATCGACCCAGATCCAGACACCGCAAAAAGCTGGACTGAACGTTCGCGGTTATTTGCCGACATTGCTGGTTGGGAAGCTTACAACCTGGATATCGTTTCCAAAGGTGGCGGTTTGTTTGATCGCGGTGCAAAAAGCATCAGCATTAGCCCGCAAATGGCCAAGTGTTTTGATATTAATGAAACCGAACTCACTCCGACAGAGCTTATCCACCGGTTGTTAAAAGCGCCGGTTGATCTTATCTGGAATGGCGGGATTGGCACTTATGTGCGTGCCACTACCGAGTCTAATGAGCAAGTAGGCGACAAAGCAAATGACCAGACTCGCGTTACTGGTAGTCAATTGCGGTGTAAGGTTTTTGGTGAAGGAGGCAACTTGGGGATGACTCAGCGTGGCAGAGTTGAGTTTTGTTTGGCTGGTGGTATTTGTAATAGCGACTTTGTCGATAATGCTGCTGGAGTGGATTGTTCTGACAATGAGGTGAATATAAAGATATTGCTAAACGAAATTGTTGCCGCCGATGATTTAACTAAAAAACAGCGTAATAAATTGCTGGTGTTGATGACAGATCAAGTTTCCACGCAGGTATTAAAAAATAATTATCGCCAAACCTTGTCGATTAGTTTAGCGGTGGCACGCTTGGAATCTAGCGACCATAACTATCTGCGGTTTATGAATGAGCTTGAAGCGGCGGGAAAACTAGATCCGGCGCTAGAATATTTACCTGATATTAAAACCCTACAAGAGCGCGGACGTGATCAAAAGTCTTGGGTTCGGCCAGAGATTTCGGTGCTGATCTCATATGCAAAAATAGAGTTACAAGAAGCTTTGTCGGCGGAAAATTTTGGTATTGAAGCGGAATTTGACGTTGTCATTAGCGAGTATTTTCCTACTCAGCTAGCGGAGCAATTTAGCGACGCAGTATTAAATCATCGTCTGCGTAAAGAAATTGTTTCCATGCGTGTTGCCAACGATCTAGTAGACCGAATGGGTTTACTTTTTGTCTATGGGTTAATAGAGACAATCGGGGCCAGCGTGGCAGAGGTGGCTAAGGCCTACTTAATTGCATTAAAAGTATTAGATCTAGACAGGATATGGGTAGAGCTGGAATTGCTGGACAATGAGGTCGATAGCGCTGTTCAGTATCGATCATTTTTACAGTTAATGAGATTAGGTAATCGTGTGACTCGCTCTATCCTGCGCTATAACTTAGCTCATCAGAACGAGCCACTCCCTATTTTAATGACCCAGACGATAAAACCTACTATCGACAAATTACCAAGTTTACAGCCAGCAGCGTGGGCCACCGAGCAAAAAGTGTCTGAAAGCGAATTGGAAGAGCATGGGATACCGCAATCTACAGCACAATATATTTGTAATCTAGACGCTATTTTTATCCTCGCAGGATTTGCATCAGTAGCTATAGATACTGAGCGAGATATTGAATTTGTCGCGGAGGTGGGGTTTAACGTTTGCGCTATTTTGGGCCTAGAGCGGTTGATGCGCCGAGTAGGGCAAATCATTCCAGGTAATTTTTGGCAAGAATCTGCCCGTCATACGCATTTAGATAGTTTAGAAAGCTACACTCGAAAAATAACCAGCAATGTATTGGCAATGGCCACGGCTGACACAAACGATGCGCCGGAGTTAGTTGCTAGTTGGCAGCATGAAAATGAGCGAGAGATTATCCGTTTTGCCGAGTTAGTTGAAAATGTTGAGCGGGAAGATATTGATGAACTGTCGGTATTTACTGTTATTTTTCGTGAGTTAGATAAGTTCTAAAGCCATTAAATAGTACTTTCGGATTCTGCTATTTGAAGCTCCTCTTCAAGCGTTAGCCACTGCTCTTCTGTATTGTTCATGGTTGTTTGTTGCTGTGCTTGGGTTAATAGTAGCTTTTTAAGTTTGTCGCTGTTTTCGTTGAGATACATATCACTGTCGGCTAATTGTTGTTCTATATTGGCTATAGTTGTTTCTAGCGCTGACATCTGTTTTTCTAGCTTTCTAATTTCGTTGCGTAGCGGTTGTAGCTTTTTACGTTGCTCGGCTGATTGTTTACGCTTGTTCTTTTTATCGTCTATTTTTTCACGACTGCTGGGTTTTCCCGCATCAGTAGGAATATTTAGTTGGCTCTGGTAGTCCTCAATGCTGCCATTAAAGTCTAGTGCCTTGCCGTGGTTAACTACAATAAATTGGTCGACCGTGTTCTTTAGCAAATGACGGTCATGTGATACGACAATCACCGCACCTTCGTAGGTTTGCAAAGCAACGGTTAATGCGTGGCGCATTTCTAAATCTAAATGGTTAGTCGGCTCATCCAAAATTAATAGGTTGGGTTGCTGCCAAGCAATCATCGCTAGGGCTAGACGTGCTTGTTCGCCGCCCGAAAAATTTTCGATAGTATTTAGTGCTTGATCATTATCAAAACCAAAGCTACCAATAAAGGTTCTAATTTCTTGCTCGGTTGCAGTCTCGTTTAAACGTTGTAGATGTAAGTATGGGCTGGCATCTTCGTCCAAGGTTTCTAGCTGATGTTGAGTAAAATAGCCGATGCGTAAATGCTCGCCACAAACACGTTCACCGCTTAATGGCGGCAGTATTCCTGCAAGGGTTTTTAGTAGGGTAGATTTACCTGCACCGTTTGGGCCTAAAATACCAAAGCGGTCGCCGGGCCGAATGCTGATATCGACTTTATTAACAATGGCAGTATCTGGGTTATAACCCAGATTGGCATGAGATAAATTTAGCAGTGGGTCGGATAATCTTGGCCAGCAAGGCAGGCGAAAGTTGAATGGCGAATCTACATGAGCTGCTTCAATTTTTTCTAGACGTTCTAATTCCTTTAATCGGCTTTGGGCTTGTTTTGCTTTAGTAGCCTTGGCTCTAAAGCGTCTAACAAACGCGTCAATCTCACTAATACGCTGTTGTTGTTTTTCAAACATGGCTTGATGCTGGGACAGGCGCTCAGCTTTCTGCTGCTCGGCGCTGGAGTAGTTACCTTTATAAATAACCAAAGTGCCACGTTCGAACTGTAAAGTGCGCTGGGTAGTGGCGTCTAAAAAGTCTCTGTCATGAGAGATAACCAACATAGTGCCTTCATAGCGCTGCAGCCATTGCTCAAGCCAGCCAACGGTGTCTAAGTCTAAATGGTTGGTTGGCTCATCAAGTAGCATTAAGTCTGACGGGCACATTAAGGTGCGTGCCAAATTAAGCCTTATGCGCCAGCCGCCAGAAAAGTCGGCAACTGGGCGAGTGTGGTCGGCTTGGGCAAAGCCTAAGCCTGACAATAACTGCGCTGCTTTTACCGGGGCAAGATAACCATCATGAGCATCTAGCTCGGCATGGAGTATTGCCAGGGCGTCATTGTCGCTATTTCTTTCAGCGCTAGCTAAGGCAGTTTCTAGCTCACGCAGTTTTTCGTCGCCATCCATCACAAAGTCGATGGCAGCACGGCTAGTAGCGCTAACTTCTTGGCTCATATGGGCAATGCGCCAGTTTTGCGGAATACCTAAGTCACCGCTATCAGTGCCGAATTCTTTACGTAATAAGGCAAATAAACTAGATTTACCGCTGCCATTATTACCAACCACGCCAATGCTATCACCGGGATGAATGGTGAAATTGGCGTCTTTAAATAGTTCGCGTAGACCGCGGCGTAGAGATACTTTGTTGAATCGGATCATGGGGCGCGATTGTAGCAGGGCTAGAGCATAGCTGGATTTTATTTTTTACTTTAGGGCATAATGAAAACCAATATTTTAACAGGTGTTTGTGTGCCCCCATTAGATAATCCTTTCTGGCAGTTTAGTCTCGGCTTTTATGCTCAGCCAAACGTGGCTGGACAATGTTTACACTTACAAAATGAGCTTGCCTTAGATGTGAATCTATTGTTGCTATGTATCTGGCAGGGCAGTGAAGGAAAATTACTAAGCAGGGAATTTTTTAGCCAATTATTGTCTGATACCCACGTAGAGCAGCTAAGAACAGACGCTATTTTGCCGCTCCGTAAAACCAGAGCAGCGTTAAAACATGATGGTAGCACTGAAGCTGGTTTTTTAGCGAAGCAAACATTGGCCTTAGAAATATTGGCGGAACAATATGAACAAGCTGAAATCTATGGCTTTGCCAATAGGTTTAGTGCGGAAAGTGTGGGTAATGTCATCGCTACAGTCAAAAATTTGTGTATTTATTTGCAGTTCAGCGGTTTAAAACAGCCTAAATGGCACAATATCGGTATATTGTTAGCCTCTGCATTACCCTTAAGTGATGAAACTTGGTTAGTGTACGTATTAAGGCGAGAAGCTAATGACTTATAGTCTGATGCGGCTGGTCTGAATGAAAGAAAATTATATAAATAGGAAATATTATGAGTAAGTTAAACAAAGTTGCGGTGGTTGGTTTATCCGCGTTAGTTCTTTTTGGTTGTAACGAGAAAGCCGCCGAGGCCTTAGTCGTTGCCTTAGATAATGACGAGCAAAAGTTGTCTTATAGTATGGGTCGCACTATTGCGGAGCAACTTGTGAATGGCGGCTTTGACGTTGATATAGTCGCGCTTAAAGCGGGTATAGATGATGCTCATAGCGGCGCAGCTAGCAAAGTTAGCGAAGCGGATTTTAATGCATCGCGTGACAATATGATTAAAAAGCTTGAGGCTGCACATGAGACAGAGCAGGCTGGGTTGAGTGACGCTAATGCTGAAGCAGGCGCTGGGTATCTTGCTGATAACGCAACAGTAGAAGGCGTAGTGACAACGACAAGCGGGCTGCAGTATAAAGTTATTACTAAAGGCGAGGGTGAGATGCCTGGTGCGAGTGACAGCGTAACTGTTCATTACCGCGGTACTTTAGTTGATGGCACTGAGTTTGATAGCTCTTATTCCCGCAACGAGCCTGCGACATTCCCGGTTAATGCAGTGATTCCTGGTTGGACTGAAGCTTTACAGTTAATGTCAGTTGGTTCTAAGTGGGAGTTAGCGATTCCATCTACCTTGGCTTATGGCCCTGCGGCGACTGGCGCAATTGGTCCAGATTCAGTGTTGTTATTTGAAGTGGAGTTGCTGTCTATTGCACAGCAATAAGACGGTTTAGCAAGAATAAAAAAGCCCAGCATTTGCTGGGCTTTTTATTAGCCGTAGATTACCGCTACAGAGAACAGTTTATTCAGGTTTGTGGCTGTTGTGCAGTTGCTCGATCAGTGAGTCTTCTAATTCGGCGCGGATAGCTAATTGCTTTCCTAGTTCAGTGACATCAAAGTTAAACTCGTTAAGTTGACTCTCCCAATGTTGCTGACCGGAATACTTGTCATTAAAGTCTAATGCTACTTGGGTGGTTTCGTGAATTTTCGGGTAGAGAATGTCCACCAGTTTCATGTTGCTGTCTTTAAATGAGCGTGCTTCGCCCACCAGCTTGTCGTATATTTCAAAATGCCCAGCGCTAACGTAGTCCAGCAACACTTGCATAAATTCGGAGACCTCTTCCCATTCGGGAGTAGGGTTTTGATGGTCGCTGAGTTGGCAGTATAGTTCTAGAGTTTGCTTACGCCCATCTAGCCAGCCTTTCAGCATGGCATCAATGCTATGCCATAATTCTTCTTGGTTACAGCTTTGCTTTACCATTAGTTTCTCTGTTAGTTAACGTAGTCGGTTAAGCGTACTAAAAAAATATACGCCCGTTGTAAAGCCTATGCAATTTAGCATTTTGGCTTAATTTCTTCGTAATAGTTGCCAAATACTGATTGCTGCCAGGGTAGTAAAGGCCGCTAGTGTCCAGCCAGGAATACTAATCCCCATAAATGTCCACACTATCTCGGCGCAATTACCGTCGCCTTTAAGCATTATCTCTAAGGCTTGCATCAAAGGGAAGTTATCTAGCATATAGCCTAAGCCTGGACCACAAGCTGGTGCCTGCTCTGGTGGTAGGCTTTGTAGATACAATTGTCGCATAGAAAATCCGCCACCAGTAACGCTGGTTAGTAAGCTGAATGCGCTATAGAATTTATAATGTTGACCTAGGCTGGCATGAATAAATGCAGCTAAAGCTACTGTACCGGTTGCTATCACAAAAATACGTTGAGTCATGCATAGCGGGCAAGGTTCAAGACCCATTTGGTATTGCATGTAATAAGCAACAGCCATAGCCATGGCGCAGCCAATAAAAATAAGTAGATTGGTATTTTTTGCTGTTGGCAACATGGTCTTCCTATTGGTCAAGTAATTGGTGCTTTTGCTGTTGGCTATAGCTTAGCAGTTGTTGATAAAAACTATGAAAGTTTTCTTCAAGTTCTTCACTGCGAGCCCAAAAGTTATGGCTAAGTTCAGTCAACGGATTAGCTTTGCTAAGACGATTGCCAATACTATTAAGCGTTTTTTCTATAGTCGTTCGATTTTTATAAGCGCACAGCAGATCATATTGTTGCAACCGTAGGCTAAATGCTT
>JBLHWB010000094.1:0-8433 GCA_047628915.1 Porticoccus sp.
TGGGGTGGTAGCCTAGAGAATCGTACCCGCTATGGCGTTGAAATTGTAAAAGCAATAAGAGCCGCAGTAGGGCCTGACTTCCCCATAGTGTTGCGTTACTCGCAATGGAAGCAGCAAGACTATAAGGCACGTCTGGCTGAGACTCCTGAACTTTTAGAGCAGTTTTTAACGCCACTAGCTGATGCTGGGGTAGATATTTTTCATTGCTCGCAAAGACGTTATTGGGAAAACGAGTTTGATGGCTCTGAGATGAATTTAGCCGGTTGGACTAAAAAGATTACTGGTAAACCGACTATTACCGTTGGCTCTGTTGGCTTAAATGTTGATTTCATCAGCGCATTTGGTGGCGAAGGCTCTACTACTAAATCAATTGATGATTTAGTAGAGCGTTTAGACAAGGGTGAGTTTGACTTAGTCGCTGTAGGACGCGCGCTACTGCAAGACCCACAGTGGGTTGATAAAATACGCGAAGGGAAAACTGAGGAGTTGAAAGAGTTCTCGGTAGAGTCGTTAGCAACGTTGTCATAACTTATTTAAGCATTAAAAAAGGTATTTAGGGTCGCCCCTATATACCTTTTTTATTGGCTGAAATTAACTAAACACTATTTGATTTTTACCATTCTCTTTGCCTTTATATAGGGCTTTGTCAGAATCGTTGATTACGTCTTTTAGGTTTTTGCTACCATTATATTCGGTTGCACCAATAGTAATGGTAACGCCGACAGTACTGGTCTCAGTGGCAAGGGCTAGTTGTTCAACTGTTAGGCGTATTCTTTCTAGTGCTAGTGCACAGCGCTGCTTGTCGCTTTCTTGTAAAATGATAATAAATTCTTCTCCGCCCCAGCGCGCTAAAAAATCTTCATCACGTAACTCAGTTTTTATCGCGTCCGATAATGATGCTAGCACTAAGTCACCAAAGCTATGCCCGTAAGTATCATTAATTGTTTTAAAATTATCGATGTCACATAAAGCGATATGAAACGGTGTTTGGTTTTGTCGATGCTGTTCTACTTTTTGCAACACAGTGTCATCAAAAGAGCGGCGATTAAAAGTTTGGGTAAGAGGGTCGATGTGGGCCATCTGGTCTAGTTCTTTATTTTTCTGTTCTAACTCTTCGGTTCGATTTCGAACCGTTAGCTCAAGCTCGGAGTAGGAATAGGTAAAGCGCCGTACTAGCGAGAAAGCCATTGACAGTACTATCGCCAAAAACCCGATCGGCAACAGACGTGGAGTTTCTAATGCTCGATTAACTACCATTAAATCGTTGGCTGTCGCTAACGAAAACAAAAACACGCCACCAAATAAAATTCGGGCTTCTGCATTACCTTTAACGGCTTTCAATAAAATGAAACATGGGGTGATTATGATAGCGGCCATCGACCATATTTGCCATGGTGTAACTAGGGTGCAAATACAGTCCAGACCTGGATGAAACCAAATAACAAAAATAAATACTAGGAATGAGTATTGGTAAAAGGTAATTAATTTGCCCGGTTTAAATTTAAGCATGTTGGTAATAAATAAGGTGGCAGCCATTGGGGTGGCAAAGATCGCCGTATATTCGATCTGTTTTAGTAGCCAATAATCTAACGGTATCTGTTCCCGCCAGCGGCTGATTAACACCGTATAGATCGATAGCGCTAATGCCATTACGCCAACCCAAAAGTATTCGGTCAGTTGTGAGTTATGGCGATAGAGATAGAGATGATTAATGCCCACTAAAAAGTAAATGCTTGCCAGTACAATAGGGATGACTATCGACCATAAATTTGTGGTTAATAGATTCTGCCGGGTGCCCACTTGATAGATGCCGTCTCCCGCGCCACCTTGATTACCACCGAATAAGTAATTTTCTCGCCATACCCTAAGAGCTATAACTGTAGAACCGTTTTCATTTAGGGCATGGCGTGGTAAATCAAAAGTTGCTTCTTGGTCATAGCGCGCCTGGCCATTGGGTGGAAACTTGCCAACACTGCCAATAAAAATACCGTTGGCATAAAGCTCATAAGCAGAGAAAACTCTACCAATATTTATCCCTAGCCGGCCTAGATCTCCTTCGTTCAGCGTGCGCTTGTCAAAGTGGATATCCAGCCGATACCACAGGTAGTTAAAGTTTTTATCTAGGCCAAATTTACCCCAATCCATTGGCACGGCTATCTCGGACCAGTGGCTATCGTTAATGTTGGGACTAGCCCAACTCATATCGTCGCCTATTTTGTATTTCCAAATACCACTGATGTCAGTAGGCTGTTCTAGCGAGATAACATTTATTGGTTGCGCGATGGCTGCAAGTGGAAAAACCATTAATAAACTGAACAGTATGTTTCGGAGTAAACCTAACTTCATGCTGTGTAGACCATTTTTATTAGGATATCGAACACATTCCTTGTGTGGTTTCCGGCTCAGTATAGCGGCGAGTGCAGTTTTTGGTAGTCATTATCGCTCGCTTGCAATTAAGTAAGTGAAGATAGCTGTTGCATGCGACTATTAACGAATTTAACCTGATTGCCAAGAAATACTCGGTGATTATTGATGTTAATGATGAAAACTTTAGGAATATTGATGAAATTTCAACCACGGGGCCTTATTGGTCTGTCGATGCTGTTAATCGTTTTAAACGGTTGCGGTGGCGGCGGCTCTAGTAGCTCTTCTGACAACAGCTCGATTGACAATAGCTCGACTGATACTGGCTTAGTCGTTAATAACTCAACGAGTGGCTCTTTTAATGGCGTCGCTACCGTTAGCGGAATAGCCACTTACACCAACTATTCTGTTAGTGGATCTGGCATCGATTATGATTCAGAGCAAAGCAGGCCTATTCGCGGTGCAGTGATTAAGCTGCTCAATGCTACTGGTACTGAATTGGCCTCGGGTAATACGGCTAGTGATGGCAGTTATTCGCTGAGTGGTAATGTTGATGGCGCGGTCAGACTGTTGGTGCAGGCAGAATTAGGGCTGGCTGGCAGTGTCAATACTCGAGTCGTTGATAATACTTCTAATAATGCGCTCTACACATTGTTTGCTGATATTGATGTTGATAATAGCAACGTGACTCAAAATATTAATGCCGGCTCTGGCTGGAGTGGCGCTAGCTATACAGGCACTAGAAGCGCCGGCCCATTTTCAATTTTAGATGTTATTTATCAGGCGCAGCAGCTTATGTTAAGCGTTGATAATTCAGTCGACTTTCCACTCTTAACCGTTAATTGGAGTACATTAAATTCAAGCGCGGATGGCAATATCAGTGACGGAGATATAGGGACATCTTTTTACTTGGATAATAATCTCTATATTCTAGGCCGCGCTAACGCTGATACTGATGAATATGATAAAGCGGTAATCGCTCACGAGTGGGGTCATTATTTTGAGGACAGCCTGAGTCGTTCCGATAGCGTTGGTGGAAGTCATAGTCAAGGCGATATATTACACCCATCGGTTGCTTGGTCAGAGGGTTTTGCTACCGCATTGGCGTCAATGATCCTCGACAATCCGTTGTATATTGATACTTTTGGGCTAGGCCAAAATGTTGGTGACATAACGAACGTTGAGCAGGATAGCAACACAGATTCTGCGATCTTTAATGGTGGTGCTAATCCGTTACTTGACGGCTATTATTCTGAAACTTCGGTGATGGAATTACTTTATGATCTATTTGATGGCGGCTCAAGTGATGACGATTCCGTCGCGCTTGGGTTTAGGCCTATATACAAAGTATTAACCGATGAAATTAGGACAACCAAGTCCTTTATCTCGTTGTTTCCTTTTTTGCATTACATCAAACTAGAGTCGCCAGTCAATAGCGCAGCGATCAATGAGCTGTTTAGTAATGAAAATATTAATGTCGTTAATGCCAATGAATTCGATGATCCGTTTGATACTGCATTGCCTCCCATTTACACCATGGTAGCGGCAGGGGCGACGGTAACGCGTGATAGCAATGCAGCTCTGCTGCAAACATCAGACGACTATGGCTTTGCCAGTAGCTTTGGTGAAGGTAATAAATTGCTTAATCAGCGGTTTTTTAAGGCAACCGCTGCCGCTGCTGCTTGTTATACGATTACCGCCATGCCAGTAGCTAGCGCAGATTTATCGTTAACATTTGTCGACAATATTAACATTAATAGCGTTAGCGGAGGTTTCGCCGAGTCTCGCGATATTAATTTGACAGCGGGCGAAATTGTTACTTTTAATGTGGGCGCGTTCAGCAACAATGCGCGCTTTAGTGTGAGTTTTTTAGCAGGGTGTTAGCAATTGTGGAGATGAACTTAATGAATAGAATTTGTGTCTTATTAGTGAGTTGCCTTATTACGGCCTGTAGCCAGTCGACGCTGGTTCAAGCCAAACCGTCGGGACCGGTTGATATTGAATATACCGTTCCAAAAAATGTAGCTATTGGTGAAGTGGTAACAACAATACTTCGGTTTAAGGCCAAAACGTATCTGCAGCAGTTGGTCGTGTCAGCTTCCCCCGATAGAGGTTTAACGCTAGATTCGGGCGTTGATAAGCAGGTTTTTACCAATATTGAAACTGGCGCTATGCGTGAAGTTGAAATAAGTATCATACTTAATGACAGTAAAGGCTATGTGACAGTAGCTGCTGAAACAACAGACGCTAATGGTCGTATTAGGCATAAAAACAAGATGATCAAATTTAACAGTAATAAGATTGATACCAGTCGGTCAAAAACGGTTGATGACAATACCGGTGAGAAGTTGATTTTGATGCCTGCAGAAGCGGAGCAGTAGATCGCTTGATTTTCTATTATGTAGACGCTAGATAAATTAACAATCACTCATAGATAAAATTCTGTTATCTCTCTATGCTAATGTCTCGTTAGTAACTAACTAAACGAGACAGATCATGCAAAATTTGAATAGTAAAATCGCAGTTGTAACCGGTGGTGCTAGTGGTATCGGCTTTGCCATAGTAAAAAGTTTATTGAGCGAGGGCGCCAAAGTCGTTATTGGCGATGTAGAGCAAGGCGCTCTGGATAAAGCGGTTACTGCACTAGCCAGTTTGGGTGAGGTAAGCGGCGTTGTTACCGACGTATCTAATAAAGAATCAGTTAATGCATTAGCCGATCATGTTTTTGATACCTTTGGCAGTTGTCACTTATTATTCAATAATGCCGGCGTTGCAGCGCCATCTTCCAATGTGTGGGAGACAACGCCAAATGATTGGGCTTGGGTACATGGCGTCAATGTGATGGGCGTGGTTTATGGCATTCAAGCCTTTGTACCGCGGATGATTGCCAGCGGTGAAGAAGGCCATGTTATCAATACCTCGTCAGGCGACGGCGGTATTTCACCACTGCCTTACCAATCTGTTTATGCATCAAGCAAAGCGGCTGTATCTTGTATTACCGAGTGTTTGGGCGCTCAACTGCAATCTGAAAATACCAATTTAAGCGCATCAATTTTTTACCCTTCAGGTGGTTTACTGGTGACCGGTATTTGGACCACTGATAGAAATCGTCCAAAAGATTTAGCCCGTGAAAAAGCTACTGATCCCGTTCCAACGGTAGAGGATTTTCAGAAGGCTGCAGAAGCAGCTGGGATGAAATTTCCGGTTCAAGATTTGGATGAACTCGCAGATTATTGTATTGCGGGAGTCAAAGATAAACGATTTATTATTATGATTAACGTAGAAGACGCCGAAGCCCAATTGTCTGCCCGAGCAGAACGTTACGGCAGAGCTGAATTACCAATCGATTTAGCGGCAATTCCTCAGTTGTAGGCTGTATAGATAAGCGGAGCTTTGCTGAGCTTCGCTTAATCAACTATTGCAATAGATTGTCTGCCACTATTGTGATGATGTTAGTCCAAAACCTCATTAGCGATTTTCCTCGGTGTTAACTCATTGTCGTATCTAGTGCCGGTTCAGGCTAAAATTTACCATAGCTAAAATAAGGAGTAATGAATGTCGCTGGGATATCGCTTAAAACTTATCGGTTCTAATGGTTCGCCTTATACACGTAAAATGTTGGCAGTATTACGCTATCGCCATATTGAGTATGACCTAATGTGGGGTGATCCGAGTCAGCGCGATGACTTACCAAAAGCTAAGCCAGTACTGTTACCGACGTTTTATTTTCAAGACGACAATGGCGAGCTAACGCCGGTAACCGATTCAACGCCAATTATTAAACGCCTAGAGCAAGAGCACGCAGGGCGTTCAGTTATTCCTACTAATCCTGTACTTAACATGATCAATGCTATTGTCGAAGACTTTGGCGACGAATGGTGTACCAAGTATATGTTTCACTATCGCTGGGCATATCAAGCTGATATCGATAATGCCGGCAGCATGATTCCAATGTGGATTGATCGAACGCTAGCGACAGAAACCTTTCAGCAATTTAAACAATCATTCAGCGAGCGCCAAGTAGGGCGTATCGGCGTTGTTGGGTCTAATGAAATCACTGCGCCAGTGATAGAGCAAAGCTATCAGCGCTTACTTGGATTGCTCGATACGCATTTTCATAGTAACGGGTTTTTATTAGGCGCAAGGCCAAGCTCGGCTGATTTCGCCATTCATGGTCAATTTACTCAGTTGACCAGAGTTGATCCGACGCCCGCCGCACTGGCGGCTAAATTATCACCACGCACTGTGGCTTGGGTAGATTGCTGCGAAGACTTGTCAGGGCTTGACCCCAAAGACACTGATTGGTTTGATGTTAGTGCTTTGCCAGCCAGCCTAAAAGCAATATTGGCTGAAGTAGGGCTAGTCTATGTGCCCGCCATGTTGGCTAACGAAGCGGCTGTTATTGCTGGGCAAAAACAATGGCAGTCGACCATTGCTGGTAAGCCGTGGACGCAAACAACCTTCCCCTACCAGGCTAAGTGTTTGCGTTGGTTGCGTGAACAATATGCGGAGCTAAATGAAAGTGATAAGACCAGTGTTGATGGTATTTTAGCTGGCACCGGTTGTGAAGCTCTGTTTAGTTAGCCTATATGGCTAAGGTGGCTAAATAGCTGGTGTTGAGTATTGTGATTTTTCCATACTCAATACTAATAACGTCCTCGTCGCGCCATTGGTTGAGTATTTTACTTACCGCTTGGCGGGTAGCGCCTAGCATTGCACCAATGTCTTGCTGAGTAATACTAATCTCAAGTGAGGCAGGGCTTATGGTATTTTTGTCTAATAAATTGCCGGTTAAATAACATAAGCGATGGGCGAGACGACTTTCCAGTGGGCGCAGGGCAATGCCTTGATAAAAGCTCACTAAGTGGCGAGTACGTTCAGCCAGCATGGCGTTAAGTTGGCGCGGGACCTCGGGATATTCATTATACAAATAGTTAAAGTCTTGGCGTTTTAATTCCAGTAATTCACATGCTTCTTGGGCGATAGCGGTGTTTGCTGAAGCTTTTCCGTCAATCATACTAATCTCGCCAAAGCAGTCGCCAGCTTCGAAAATAGCAAACACTACTTCTTTACCATCTACACTGGTGTTGGTCATTCTTACTGTGCCGCTGGCTACTTGCCACAGGGCGCTAGGTATTAGTCCTTCAGCATAAATGACTTCACCTTTGTCATACTGGCAAGACTTCATTAGCGCCAAGGTGGACTGTTGAATGCCGTCAGGCAATTGATTAATCCAATTGTTGCCAAGGTATTGTTGTGGCAAAGTGGTCTCCACTGTAATAAAGCTGTTGTGACAGTTAATAGTAATTATTTTGCCAACTGTCTGCTAGATGACATTATATGCTGCAAAGCTTGATTACTATATGCCTCACATTAGTTATTCAAACAATAAGGAGTACATCATGGGCGAGCAAGCAAAAGTAGACTTGGTAATGAACGTAAAGGAAGAGTTTGTCTTTCCGATGCAATACGAGTCATTTGAAGCCGATAGACTACAGCGCAAGCAGCGCCTTGCTGCGTCTTGCCGCCTATTTGGAAAATTTGGCTTTGATGAAGGCGCCGCTGGTCATATCACCGTGCGTGACCCAGAGCATAAAGATCATTTTTGGGTTAATCCAATGGGTGTATCGTTTAAGCAAATCAAAGTATCTGACCTCATTAAAGTAAACCATGCGGGCGAGGTTGTTGAAGGCAACGGCATGCTCAATGGCGCCGCATTTACAATTCATGCCAATATTCATGCTGCCAACCCTGAGATAGACGCTGCCGCTCACGCACATTCAGTCTGTGGTAAATCATGGTCATCGCTAGGGCGTAAATTAGACCCCATAACCCAAGACGCTTGTGCTTTTTATGATGATCATATTTTGGTAGAAGAGTTTACCGGCGTAGTACTTGAAAAAGAGTACGGCGAAGAAATTGGTGCGGCTATTGCTGGTAATAAAGCAGCAATATTGCAAAACCATGGTTTGTTAACCGTCGGTAAAACAGTTGACGCTGCCGTGTGGTGGTATATAACAATGGAGCGAAGCTGTCAGGCACAGTTAATGGCTGAAGCGGCTGGGACAC
>JBLHWB010000095.1:0-8356 GCA_047628915.1 Porticoccus sp.
GTATTAGCTAACGGCTCAGAAGTAAAGGTGCAGTTGCTGCGTAATACTGCTGGCAATAATGTAAGCGATTGGGTGCCCGCTGAAGTAATCGCTAGTAGTACTCAAGTAGATAAAGTGAATCGAAGTTTTCAATATCGTGCCAAAGTTAGTGCAGCGGCTTTACCGGCGGGAGTGAATAGCGGCGTCAGCGTAAAAATTTCAGTGGGAGAGCAAACTCAAGTAGCGACTTTGCCAGCCACTGCTGTGCAGCAAGATCATTTAGGTCAATTTGTATTTTTGCTAAAGGCAGGAAAAGACAGTGGTAGCTTCCGGGCGCAACGTCAGAATGTGGTAGTCGCGTCTAAACAAGCCGGCCGCAGCTATATTAAAAGTGGACTAAGTGATAACCAATTGGTTGCCACTGATGGGGCATTTAAGTTGTATCCAGGGTTGTTGGTTTATAGTCAGCCACTGGCACAGATTAGTGATTCGGTTGAGAGTTCTAATGCTGAGCCAATTAAAAAGCAGGCAGTCCTGTAATGGATATTTTTGTTAAACGCCCTATATTGGCCTTAGTCGTTTCAGCAGTACTAGTGCTGGCCGGTGCTTATGCAGCGTTTAAAGTATCTGTACTGCAGTTCCCTGAAATTGAGAGTTCTTCGCTGGTTATAAGCACCTCTTATTCAGGTTCGTCGGCCGAAGTAATACAGGGATTTATTACTGACCCTATAGAACGGGCGGCCATGTCGGTGCCCGGTATCGATTATTTGGACTCAACTACGGTTGCCGGTTTAAGTACTGTTACCGCTTGGTTAGAGTTAGATGAAGACAGTACCAGTGCTTTGGCAGAGCTAACTAGTCGTATTAATCAAATCAGATACGAGTTGCCATTAGGCGCTGAGGATCCTGCTATTACAGTGGTTAGAGCAGATAGATCTGCCGCCTTGTTTTATCTTGATGTGTATAGCGAGAAGTGGAGTCGTTCAGAGTTAACTAATTTTTTACAGCGCCAAGTTAGTCCGCAGTTTAGTTCTATAGAAGGTGTGCAAGACGTAAGGTTTTCAGGTGGTCGATTTCCTGCCATGCGTATTTGGTTAGACCCAATGAAATTGGCGGCAGTCAATCTTGGCGCCAATGAAGTGTTGACGGCGCTACAGAGTAATAACGTTATTGCTGCTATTGGAAAAACAGAAAATAGTCAGCAGCAGATTAATTTATTAACTAATTCCACCTTAGAAACAGTTGATGATTTTAAGCGGTTAATTGTGCGCACAACTGACAATGGAATTTTAAGAGTTGGCGATATTGCCCGCGTTGAGCTCGGTGAAGATCGAGGTTCTGTTGATGCGCGCAACGACAACCAGCAGGTGCTCTATATTTCTATTTGGCCACTGCCCGGGGCCAACGAAATAGCTATTGGGGATGAGCTATATAAACGCCTAGAAAAAATTAACGCAGCACTGCCAACAGGGCTAAAAATTGACATTGGTTATGACGCTACAATTTATATGCGCAATGCCTTAAAAGAAATTTTCATTACCTTAATCGAAACAGTGATACTAGTAGGTCTGGTAGTGGTTGCTTTAATGGGGTCTTTTAGAACCGCTTTAGTGCCACTGGTGACTATTCCTATTTCTATTTTGGGCGCTGTCGCTGCCATGTTAATTATGGGCTTTACTCTTAACTTACTTACAGTATTAGCTATTGTGTTGTCGGTTGGCTTAGTGGTTGATGATGCGATAGTGGTAGTAGAAAATGTTGCCAGACATATGCGCTTAGGGAAAAGCCGCTTTGAGGCAGCGCTGATAAGCTCTCGTGAATTGCTAAAGCCGATTATTGCAATGACATTTACTTTAGCGGCGGTTTATATCCCTATAGGTTTTGTGTCTGGCTTAACGGGTAGTCTGTTTCAAGAGTTTGCTTTTACCTTGGCGGTTGCGGTGGTGATGTCAGGCATTGTCGCGGTTACCTTGTCGCCAATCATGAGTGCTTATGTCATCTCTGATCGAGGCAGTGAGTCAAAGATGACAACAACAGTGAACGCAGGCTTTGATCAACTCAAACAACGTTATACGGTTTTGCTAGAGGAAAGCTTTAGTTGGCATAAGCAAATATTATTATTGGCTTTGTTTCTTAGCCTATTAATCGCACCGCTATATTTGTTTTCTAATAAAGAGCTGGCGCCGGTAGAAGATCAAAGTGAAATTAGTATTATTGTCGAAGCCCCCGCTGATTCATCGCTAAGCTATATCAATGGTTATATGGATAAAGTGATTGACCTAGTTAGCCAGATGCCGGGTTATATTATGTCGTGGCAAATAGTTACCGCTGACGGGGCTTTTGGTGGGCTGACTTTTGTTGACTATGATGAGCGTGAGAAGTCTGTTCATGAAATGCAGTCAGAGCTATTTACTAAGTTGTCCGGTATTACTGGGATAAAAGTACTGCCTGTCTTGGAGTCGGCTTTGCCAGCGGCGGGTTGGTTTGATGTTGAGCTAGTGGTGCAGTCTAACGACGAATATTTAGAGATGCAGAATTTTGCGCAGCAGTTAATACAGCGAGCTTATCAAAGTGGCCAGTTTATGTATCTCGATACCGATCTTGAAGTGAATCTGCCACAAACCAGAATTGTTTTTGACCGTGATCGTATTGCTGATTTAGGGATGGATGTTCAGCAAGTCAGTCAGCAGCTGTCGGCGCTGGTGTCCGAGCAAGATATCAATCGTTTTAATGCTGATGGTAAAGCTTATCGAGTTATTCCAATGGTTGAAAACTATGCGCGAGACAACCCTGAAGCTGTGCTCGATTTACAAATTAAAATTCCGTCAGGGCAATTAATCCCCGTGCGTTCTATTGCGCAACTAAAAACCGAAACCGCGCCGCGCGTATTAGGTAAGTTTAATCAGCAAAAAGCCTTTCGTATTTTTGGTGGAATTTTGCCTCACACCACCAACGACGCAGCATTACAAAGCTTAGAGCTTGCCGCGGCTGAAATATTACCAGCCAACTATGTTATCGACTATGCGGGGGTGTCACGACAGTTGCGCACGGAAGGCAATAGCATGATCAGTGTGTTAATGATTTCCTTGGCAATCGTTTATTTAGCCTTAGTAATACAGTTTAATAGCTTGCGATTGCCATTGGTTGTGCTGCTTGGATCAGTGCCGTTAGCATTAGCGGGGGCGATGTTATTCACTTTTATTGGCTGGACAACAATCAACGTTTACTCCCAAATAGGGTTTATAACCTTAGTTGGTTTGATTGCTAAAAATGGCATATTGATGACAGAGTTTGCGCACGAGTTACAGCTGAAAGGCGTTGCCAAAGTACAAGCGATTACCGAAGCAACTCAAATTAGATTGCGACCTATATTAATGACAACCGCTGCGACAGTCTTCGGCCATTTCCCGCTGCTGCTAGTGTCTGGGCCAGGCGCTGAGGCGCGTAACAGTATCGGTATTATTTTAGTAGCTGGCATGGCAATAGGAACCTTTTTTACCTTGTTTGTATTGCCCCATGTGTATTTGGCTGTGGCCAAAGAAACAATAGATATGCAGTCAGAGACAATGGCAACTGATTCGCCGCTCGCTACATGATTGGTTTATGATGGCTAAGACGGATAGTTTTTTGTTGTATCTGGTTCTTCTTTTACACGGCTAAATCTATGACAAAACAATTTATGCGGCGCATAGCATTCGCCATTATTGTGGTGTTTATAGCCGGTTGTGCGGTGATAGCCAAGCGCCATCTTGATCAGATTTATGGTCTCCAGTCGGTAGTTGATCGCAGCATTGATGCGCCGGCAGTTACAATATCTTCGAGTGACGATCCGCAGGAAGTTCCAGAGTATTACCGCGATGTAAAATCGATCGTTGATAGTAGGTGTGCTGTTTGTCATGGCTGCTACGATGCCCCCTGCCAATTAAAAATGACTAGTTTTGAAGGGATTGATCGCGGCGCCAATAAAGAGAAAGTATATAACGGCGCGCGCTTGCTGGCGGGCAGCTCAACTGGCGTTTCTGTTGATGCCAAATCTACGCAGCAGTGGCGAGAGCAGGGTTTCTACCCCGTGTTGAATGACCGGGTTCAAACGCCTGAGGCCAATACGCAGGCAAGCGTTATGCATAGAATGTTACAGCTTAAAACGGCGCATCCGCTGCCAGCAGGCGATCTTCTTCCTGCCAGTTTTGATCTCTCATTAAACCGCAAGCAAGAGTGCAGCAAGGTTGAAGAATTTGATGAGTTTGAAAAGAATAAGCCTTTGTGGGGAATGCCTTATGGTTTGCCTGCTATTGAAAATGATCAGCAAGTAACCCTTGAAACATGGTTAGAGCATGGCGCCAAAGTTGACTATTTCTATCCATTTCAAAAAACTAACCAAATAGTTGTAGATCATTGGGAGGCTTTTTTAAATGGCAGTTCACTGAAACAAAAGCTGATGAGCCGCTATATTTTTGAACATCTTTTTTTAGCTAATGTTTACTTTTCTGACTCATTTTCGGGAATTGGCGAGCAACGCCAGTTTTTTAAGTTGGTGCGCTCAACAACGCCATCTGGAGCTGCCGTTAAGGTGATAGCTTCGCGACGCCCGTTTGACGATCCCGGCGGGGAGTTTTTCTATCGGCTGCAGAGAGTGAAAAAAACTATTTTGGCTAAGCGCCATATGCCTTACAAATTTAATCAGCAACGCATGGATCGTTGGACTGAACTGTTTTTGACTCCCAGCTATGCCGTTAGCGAACTGCCTAGCTATGACCCAGAATTGGCTTCGAACCCATTTGTTACTTTTAAAGATATTCCGGTTAATGGGCGTTATCGGTTTATGCTTGACGAGGCTCAGTTCACAATCATGGGTTATATAAAAGGGCCGGTTTGTCGTGGGCAAGTTGCGTTAAATGTCATCAATGATCATTTTTGGGTGGTATTTACTGACCCTGATAGTGAAGTTAAGTACTCGACTGGCGAATTCCTTGCGCGCGAGGCGATCGACCTGAGACTGCCGGCAGAGCAGGGCAGCACTGCCCTCTCCCCGCTGACTGGCTGGATGAAATACTCCGCCATGGAAAAGAAATTTATTGCTGCTCGAGAAAAACGATTTAGTAAAATCATGAGTGTCGATGAAAAACTGACCTTAGATCACCTTTGGGATGGCGACGGCAATAACCGCAATGCAGCCCTTACAGTTTTTCGCCATTTTGATAGTTCTTCAGTAATCAAAGGCTTGGCAGGCGATACACCAAAAACTGCCTGGGTTATCAGCTATCCGTTATTAGAGCGCATACATTATCTGTTGGTTGCAGGCTTTGACGTTTACGGCAACGTTGGCCACCAGTTGTTAACTCGGCTTTATATGGATTTTTTGCGGATGGAAGGCGAGGCGGCGTTTTTGAAATTCTTCCCAAATGACTACGCCAAACAGCAGCTAGATTTTTGGTATCGAGGAAGCGAGGCTCAAGTCGAAGAATATTTGAATGCGCTAAATAGCCGTAATTTTGAAGCTAGTGGCATTAATTATAAAACGGCTAACCCGAAAAAAGAATTTTTCGAGCTGTTGCGTGAAGCTGTGGGCGAGAACGTAATCGCGCTAGATCCCATTAACACTCGGCCGAAGATAGCCGTAAAGACTGGCTATCAAACTTCTCTGCAGCGACTATCGGTGGTGGAAGGACTACTCTTAGAGACTATTCCTGAGCAATCGTTACTGCGTTTAAAACTGAATGATGGCAATTATCGCTTGATAAGTCTCATTAGAAATCGTGCTCATACCAATGTTTCACACTTATTTTCTGAAGAAAAACAATTTGTGCCAGCTGAGCAAACACTGAGTGTTATTGACGATGTGGTTGGCACCTATCCAAATGTATTCTTTGCCGTCGAAGAGAGTGAGCTAGACAAGTTTGTTGATCAATTTTCAAGGATTAAATCTGAGCAAGACTACGCTAGGCTGCTCGATGATTTTGGCGTTCGACGGACTAATAAAGACTTTTGGCGCTTTAGCGATTCTATTCATAAAACCTATATGAGTTCAAATCCAGTTGACGCCGGCTACCTTGATTTTAATCGCCTAGAAAACAGATAGTTTATATTTAAGCTAAAATAGCAGTGATGGCATCTGTATTAGCTCAGGTCAAATCAGTTTTTGAATCAATCACTTTAACTTCGCGGTCAGCCTTGGCTATGTACTTTGGCTCAGTCTTTGCTGCTAATTTGTCCATGTATTTTTTCTTTTTCTTAGCGTATATTTTTTTGATCTTCTTTTGGCGGTTCATACTTATCTCAAACAGGGTGAGGGTCTATACTAGGATAAATAGTTTTTACTCTTGCCGATAGCCTTAATAGAGATTGATTTTGCCTGTGTTACCGATTGACGAGTTCATCCCACAGATTACTGCTCACTTATCACTGGCCAAAAGTCTCGTGCTACAGGCTGAGCCGGGAGCGGGAAAGTCGACAGCACTGCCATTGAGTTTATTGGGTGCGCCATGGTTGGGCGGCAAAAAAATTCTGATGCTAGAGCCGCGGCGGGTGGCGGCAAAATCTATCGCGACTTATCTAGCTCGCCAGCTGGGTGAAACGGTTGGCCAAAAAATTGGTTACCAGATAAAGAATGATCGAAAAATTTCTCAAGAAACAGTTTTGGAAATTGTTACCGAAGGTATTCTGACCCGGCGTTTACAAAGTGACCCCGAAATAGCTGATATTGGCTTAATCATCTTTGACGAGTTTCATGAGCGTTCTATCCACGCCGACTTAGCATTACTGCTAGCACTAGAGATACAGCAGACAATTCGCGATGATTTAAAATTGTTAGTGATGTCGGCAACAATCGATACGCAGCAAATGTCAGATTATATGGGTGGCGCTAGAGTTATCGAATGTCCTGGGCGAGCATTTCCAGTATCGATCGAATATTTCAACGCCAGCCTGCCTAACAATAGACAATCTACCGGCGATAAAAAGGCGGCTTTGTCACGACAAGTGTCTATTGCTTTGGGTTCGGTATTACAGACCGAAAACAGCGGTGATGTGTTGGTGTTTTTGCCAGGGCAAGGTGAAATAAATCGCTGTATGACTGACGCCAAAAGCTTATTTGGTTCAGATTCTAATGTTATTTTTTTACCGCTTTACGGAGGCCTTTCTCTGGCCCAGCAAGAGCAGGCCTTAATTCCTGACCTGCATGGACGCCGCCGGATAGTGTTCACTACTAATATTGCCGAGACCAGCTTGACCATAGCCGGGGTTGGTTGTGTTATCGATAGCGGCTTAGAAAAGGTGTTGGTATATGATCCTGTTAGCGGAATGACCCGCTTAGAAACCTCCTATATTTCAAAAGCCTCTGCCGCGCAGCGTGCTGGTCGTGCTGGTAGAACTCAGGCAGGCGCCTGTGTTCGTTTATGGAGTGAGCAAAAACAAAGCGCTTTGCGAGACTATCAAGGCGAAGAGATTTTATCGACAGACTTAAGCGCGTTAGTATTAGATTTACTGATTTGGGGCGCTGGCAACTACGACTCAATTAATTGGCTTACCCCACCACCGCGACCGCATTTTGACGCAGCACAAATAATTTTACTGTCCTTAGGGTTAGTTGATACTGATCATAAGGTGACGGCATTTGGCGAAAGCGCTGCAAAAATAGGGCTCACGCCTCGCTTGGCAGTTATGTTGCTATGGGCACAAGGTGAAGTAGAAAGAGGCATTGCGCTTGAGTTGGCAGCGCTGTTGGCAGATAGAGATATTTTTTACCAATACCGCGGTGTCGATATAACCGACCGTTTGTTGGCGCTGCAAGATTATAAGGAAAATCGAAGACAGGCTATGCATCTGCACCCTCTTAAACAAGGGGCCACAGAGCAGTTACTGACTAGCGCAGCCATGTTTAAAAGGCAGCTGAGAATCAACTCAAAGACGAAACTATACACCCTTGCTCAGTTACAAAGCGTAGTAGGCAAGTTACTGCTGCAGGCCTATCCAGATCGTTTGGCTAAACGACGAGCTAAGTCGCCTCGCTATCAGTTAGCCAATGGACGAGGGGTATTTTTGTTTGACGATGATCCACTATTTGGTAGCGAGTGGTTGATGGTTGCCGATTGCGATGGGCAAAAGAAAGAAGGAAGAATTTTCAGTGCAACTGCTATCGAATATAATGCTGTATTGGAGTGCTTGGCCGATAAGTTTGTTGTCAAAGAGCAGTATGAGCTAGATAAATCAAAACAGAAAATTAGTGGGCAAAGAATCACTTCCTATGACGCGATTGTTGTGAAATCTGAGGCGATTTCACAAATTCCGATGGGAAAATTCCAGCAGTGTTTACAGCAAGTTTTACAAGTTGATGGATTGGATCTACTCAACTGGACTCTTCGTTGCAAAGAGTGGTTGG